>NZ_CP083723.1:2400000-2700000 GCF_020150815.1 Haloprofundus salilacus
TAGCCATGGATGCGGCCCAGGCGGCGGTTGAACATTCGCCCCGTGAGAAGCGGGAACCAGTAGTAGCTGGCGGCGAACGCGGCGAACGTGATAACGCCCATCACGATGAAGTGGAAGTGACCGACGACGTAGTACGTGTCGTGGAGCACGAGGTCGACAGGGATGGAGGCGAGGAACACGCCCGTCACGCCGCCGATAATGAACGTCATGATGCCGCCGACGCAGAAAATCTGCGGCGTGGCCCAACGGACGTTACCGCCCCAGAGCGTCGCCATCCAGTTGAACGTCTTGACGGCACTGGGGATGGCGATAGCGAGCGAGACGGCCATGAAACTCGCGCGGAGCCGCGGGTCCATGCCGGTGGCGAACATGTGGTGCGCCCAGACGCCGAACGAGAGCACACCAATGGCCAACGTCGAGTAGACGATGAACTTGAAGCCGAACAGTTTCCGTCCGGCGAACTTCGGGAGGATGAGGCTCACGAGGCCGAACGCCGGCAAGACGAGGATGTACACCTCGGGGTGGCCGAAGAACCAGAAGAGATGCTGCCAGAGGATGGGACCGCCACCTTCGACGGCGAAGAACGTCGTGCCGAAGTTACGGTCGGCGACGAGCATCAGGAGCGCGCTCCCGAGCACGGGGAACGCGAAGAGGACGATGCCGCTCGTCGTGAGCAGCGTCCACGAGAAGATGTCGAGGTTAGCCCAGGTGATGTTCTCGTCGCGTTCGGTGAAGATTGTGACGATGATGTTGACAGAGGCCATGATGGTCGCCAGACCGCTCAGGTGTAAGCCGAGAAGCACGAGGTCGACCTGCGGGTTCGAGACGATGATCGACCGTGGGGCGTACAGCGTCCATCCGAGCGTCGGCGGCCGCAACGAGAACAGCAGTTCCCAGCGGACGCCGACGGCCGCGAGCATCTTCCCCATGACCTCCGTGATAAGCCCACCGCGGACCAGAAAGAACGCCGGCGGCAACAGCCAGAAGGCGATGGCGTTGATGCGCGGGAACGACATGTCGTCCGCGCCGACGAGAATCGGGACGAAGTAGTTCGCGAGACCCGTGAACGCGGGCGTCACGAAGAAGAACAGCATCGTCAGCCCGTGAGTTGTAAAGAGCGCGTTGTACGTCTCGGCGCTCCAGACGTCGGTGCCGGCGGTGAACAGTTCGGTACGAATCATCATCGCGTCCGTCCCGCCCCACAGCGCGGCGCCGGCGGCGAAGACGATGTAGAGCACGCCGATGTCCTTGTGGTCGACGGTGGTCAACCACCGGAAGATGCCGGCCGGTTTCTCCGATTTGAAGCCTAGTCCCGAGAGGTAACCGCCGTCGGCGGCGACGCTTCGCATCTGCCAGTTCTGTCTGTAGCCAGCGTATATCGCCAACCCGAGCAACGCCCAGGTGACGACGAGCAGGCCAGGTATCTCTTTGAGCACGCTAATCACACCCATCTACGGCGTTGGGGACCACACTCCCATCTTCGGATTGTACTGTGATATAGATGGGGTGGCGCTCGCGAAACCCCGACCGATTCACCGCCGTTTTCCGAGCGGATTCGCACCAGCCGCGGGACGGTTGTCGTCTCCGCTGCGCGGTTTTCGACGCGTCACTGCGAGACGTCCGACGGGTCGTACCGCTCGCTCTCGACGGGGCCTTCGCTGGTCAGGCGACCGTACACCGCCCCGAGCAGGAAGCCGTAGCAGAGGTGCGCCAGGAGCGTGAAGATGACGTAGATGGCGAGTAAGCCGCCCGAGAGGTCGCCGCGCCCGGTGAGGACGAACACGACCCAGAGCACGGCGGCGAGAACCATCCCGCGCGTCGCCGGGTCGGGGCCGCCGGGGATGTACTCCTCCAGCGCCATGAACGCGAGCGGCCACGCGAACACCCCCGCGAGGACGAACAGAACGAAACCGAACGTGACGTTACCGGGCATCCCGGCGAAGCGAGCGACGGCCTCGAAGATAGCGAGATTCGAGCGTGTCTCTACCTCCAGAAACAGCAACAACAGAGACATCACGGCGATGCCCGTGGCACCTCCGGCGATTGCGCTGAGTGGACGGTTCATGCTGGACGGTAGTTCGTGACACTCGGTTAAAAGCCTCGCCCGTCGCGGGACGACGACGACAACAACCAACGGTGACGGGCAACGGCCGGCCACCGAACGGGGGAGGAGGAAGGCAAAAAGGCAAAACCGCTCCCGCACGCACGTTCGGTGTCGCGGTGCCGGACCGAGGGTAGGGGCTTTCGGTCGGCAGACCGCGACCTCTTTCGCGGTCGAAGTCCGGAAAACCCGCAGTGTTTTAGCCGCGCGATTCCCGAGAAAACGTATGACCGCACAGGGAATCGTCGGGGAGTTCCTCTCTCTCAAAGAGCAGACGGACGCCGACCTGTTGGCGATGCAGTGCGGCGATTTCTACGAGTTCTTCGCCGACGACGCGGAGTTCGTCGGCGAGAAGTTGGATCTGAAAGTCTCGCAGAAGTCCTCGCACGGGTCGTCGTATCCGATGGCCGGCGTGCCGCTGAACGACCTCACGCCGTACCTGAAAGCGCTCGTCGAACGCGGCTACCGAGTCGCCGTCGCCGACCAGTACGAGACCGAAGACGGCCACGCGCGCTCCATCACGCGCGTCGTCACGCCGGGGACGCTGTTGGAGACGACCGACGCCGAGGCGAAGTACATCGCCGCCGTCGTCCGCGACGAGACGGAAGGGGGCTTCGGTCTCGCGTTCGCCGACGCCACCACCGGCCGATTCCTCGTCACCGAGACCGACAGCGAGGCGGACGCGCACGCCGAACTGTACCGCTTCGCGCCGGTCGAGGTTCTACCCGGCCCCGAGATTCGCAACGACGACAGCTTTCTGAACCGACTCCGCGAAGCGAGCGACGCGTCGCTGTCGCTACACGACGCCGACAGCTTCGCGCCCGGCCGGGCGAGACACGCCCTCCGCGAGCAGTTCGGCCGCGAGGCGCTCGACAGCGTCGGTCTCGACGGCGAGCGTGCGATTCGCGCTGCGGGCGCAGTGCTGTCGTACGTCGACGAGACCGGCGTCGGCGTCGCCCAGTCGATGACGCGCCTACAGGCGTACCGCGTCGCCGACCACCTCGAACTCGACGCGACGACGCAGCGGAATCTGGAACTCACCGAAACGATGCACGGCGACCGCTCGGGGTCGCTTCTGGACACGATCGACCACACGGTGACGAGTCCTGGCGGCCGCCTCCTCAAGGAGTGGCTCACCCGCCCTCAGCGTTCGCAGGCGGACATCGAGCGCCGACTCGATAGCGTCGAAGCGCTCGCGGCGGCGGCGCTTGACCGAGAGCGCGTCCGCGACACGCTCGACGGCGCGTACGACCTCGAACGGCTGACGAGTCGCACCGCCTCGGAGAGCGCGGGCGCGCACGACTTGCTGTCGATTCGGGACACGCTCGCGGTGCTCCCAACGCTGGCGGAGGCCGTGGAGGGACGACTCGGCGACTCGCCGCTCGCGGACGTCGTCGCCCAGCCCGACCACGAGGCGGCCGCCGCCCTCCGCGAGGAACTGGAGGGCGCACTCGCGGAGGACCCGCCGAAGACGCTAACGCAGGGCGGTCTCATCCGCCGCGGTTACGACGACGAACTCGACGAACTCGTCGAGCGACACCAGGAGGCCAAACGCTGGATAGACGGTCTCGCCGAGCGCGAGAAGTCGCGGCACGGTCTCCACCACCTCTCGGTGTCACGCAACAAGACGGACGGCTACTACATCCAAGTCGGCAAATCACAGACCGACGGCGTCCCCGACGAGTACCGCGAGATAAAGACGCTGAAGAACTCCAAGCGGTACGTCACTGACGAACTGGAAGAGAGAGAGCGCGACATCCTCCGCCTCGAAGAGGTCCGCGGCGAGTTGGAGTACGAACTGTTCAAAGAGTTACGAAGACGGGTCGCCGACCGCGCGGGGCTACTGCAGGACGTGGGTCGCACCATCGCCGAAGTCGACGCGCTCGCCTCCTTGGCGACCCACGCCGCCGGAAACGACTGGGTCCGACCCGAACTGACGGAGGCGGGTCCGCTCCGAATCGAAGCGGGGCGGCACCCCGTCGTCGAGACGACGACGGACTTCGTACCGAACGACCTCTCCCTCGACCGCGAGCGCGCCTTCCTCATTGTCACCGGGCCGAACATGAGCGGGAAGTCGACGTACATGCGCCAGTCGGCGCTCATCACGCTTCTGGCACAGGTCGGCAGTTTCGTCCCCGCGCGCTCGGCGACGGTCGGTCTCGTCGACGGCATCTACACCCGCGTCGGTGCGCTCGACGAACTCGCGCAGGGCCGGTCGACGTTCATGGTCGAGATGCAGGAGTTGAGCAACATCCTCCACTCGGCCACCGAGGACTCGCTCGTCATCCTCGACGAGGTAGGCCGCGGCACCGCGACGTACGACGGCATCTCCATCGCGTGGGCGGCGACGGAGTATCTGCACAACGAGGTGCGTGCGAAGACGCTGTTCGCGACGCACTACCACGAACTCACGGGGCTGGCCGACCACCTCGACAGAGTCGAGAACGTCCACGTGGCGGCCGACGAGACGGACGGCGACGTGACCTTTCTGCGCACCGTTCGCGAGGGACCGACCAATCGGTCGTACGGGATTCACGTCGCGGAGTTGGCGGGCGTTCCCGCACCGGTCGTCACGCGCGCGACGGACGTGCTCGACAAACTCCGCACCGAGAAAGCCATCGAGGCGAAAGGCGGCGGGTCGAGCGAGCCGGTGCAGGCCGTCTTCGACCTCCAGAGCGGGCAGTTCGCGGCGGGCGACGGGGGCTCGAAGACGACCGAACGCTCGGGGGACTTCGGCGGCGCGTCGGCGACGGGGTCCTCGGCGTCGGCGGGAAGCGACGAGCGTTCGAAGCCGACCGTCGACCCGAACTCCGAGGAGGTGCTCGACGAACTCCGTCGGACGAACGTGGAGGAGACGTCGCCCATCGAGTTAATGGCGAAAGTCCAAGCGTGGCAACGGGAGTTGGACGACTCTGCGAACCGCGACTGAACGCGCTCGGTCCGTCGACGGAAGCGGCGGGTCTCGCCCGGAGAACCGCGCCGAACGGTGGCAGTCGATAGGTCCGGCAGTCGGTCGAACTATGGCGAAAGTACAAGAGCGGTAAGCACACTTCTCTACCAAGAGATGACCGAGGAACCACTTCGGGCGACAGTGAGCCTGCGCGGCGTGTTGTTCGGTCCCGAGAGCGAGGTGCTCGTCGTCCGCCGTGCAAGCGACGGCGGCTGGGAACTGCCCGGGGGCCGCCTCGGTTCGGGCGAACCCGTCGTTCTGGGGTTGCGACGCGAGATCGAAGAGGAGACCAGTTTGGATCCCGACGTCGAGGAACCCGTCCACACGTTCGCGTGGCAGAACGACGAGGGCCGCGGCCGCTTCGCCGTCTACTACTACTGCACCGTCGACGGGAAGTCGGTGTCGTTGAGTGCCGAACATACCGACTACGACTGGGTCGCCGTGGAGACGGCCACGGAACGACTGAGCGACACGCAGACCGAGGCGGTCGTCTGCGCGTGGGAGATTCACGGGCAGTGAACGACTCCGAACGTATTCGGCCGGCGGAATAACGACAGCAGAGCGAAGACGGTACGACGCGTGCTCCGGACCGGCTCGTCGTTCTCCTCCCGAAGGAACACTTTTAGCCGACGGCGAAGTACCGACTAATTATAGAGGAATGTTCACATGGCACAATCAGCAGTTCTCCTCAGCGTACTGTTCGGGATACTGCTCGTCGCGACGGTTGCGTACATCTCCAGATACGAGTGGCAGCGATACACGGTGGCCAGCGGTGGAATCTCCTCCCGAGCGAGCGAGCGATCGGTCGCGTCGTTGACGGCCAACAGTCCCGTCGCGTGGAGCGTCGCGTTCCTGCTGGCGGTGGTCTCCGTCGGCGCGGCGACGGTCGTCTTCGTCAGCGGCGCGTCCGCGCCGAGGTGGGCCGTGCAGACCGCAGGGGCGTTCCTCGCGGCGGGCTCCGTCTTCGGGCTCGCGCTGTACCTGTTGTACGGGAGCTTCGTCAGCGCGCGCGGACGCGGGTTGAACCGTGCACAGGCGGCGGCAGTCGGGTCGTGGGCGCTCGGCCTGCTGGTCATCACCGCCGTGGTCGTCAAACTGTTAGGTTTTCTCTGAGGGCTGATCGATGAGATACCCGACATCCGCGCTTGTCGGTCCTAATCGTCGCCTCTCGGTCGAACAACGCTGGGTGCTCGTGCTCGTACTGTTCGAGGCGCTTGCGCTTGTCGGCTACTTCGCGCTCACGGACGCGACAGTGACGAGTCTCCGCTACGTGCTCTACCCGTTCGTTTGGATAAACGTCGGCGTTGTCGCCGTGCTCCGGACGAATCTCCCGACTGCGAGTCGACGGGCACGGCTCGTCTCGGGGACGCTCTCGGTGTTGTACTTCTTCGCGTTGACGGCACTCGCGGGGTTAGTGGGTCTCGAAATCGGCGCACACACCCACACGCACGTCCACGGGCTCCAATTCACGATGGCCTCACCCGGATGGGGTCCGCGCGTCGGCTACGCGGGGTCGCTCGTGACCGTCAACTTCGTTCCCTACCGCGTCATCGGCTACCTCGCACTATCGTATCTCGTCTACGCGACGCTCCTCGACGCCGCTACTGCGGTGCTCTCAGGCATCCTCGGCGTTGCGACCTGCGTCGGCTGCAGTCTCCCGATCGTCGGGTCGCTCGCCGCGGGGGCCGTCGGCGGGACTGGCGTCGTCGCCCTCGCGACGCTCTCGGTCGACTTCTCGACGCTCGCCTTCGTCGGTGCCGTGGGGCTTCTCTCGGTTCGCCCGCGGTTCCGGCGCCTCGCGGAGTTTCGGTCGTGACTGCCGGAGACAGACGACCGTTTCGAACGAACCGTCGCCCACAGACGACCTCATGAACGCTCGAACAACCGCTCGCTTCGGTGTCGCTATCGTGGTCGTTTCGGTCGCGTTAGCGACGTGCTCCCAACCCGTACTCGCTCACGCCGGGTCGCTCAGCGGGTCGCTTCGACCAGTCTCCGTCCCGCTCTGGTTGGTGGTTGTCTCCGGCGGCAGTGTCGTCGGCGTCTCCTTTCTGTTCACGAGTCTGGTGACCGACCACGAGACGATTCGATCGGTCAACGGACACCGCGTCGGCGTTCCATCGGTCAGGGCCGCTCGTGCCGTCGTCCGTCCGGCAGTTCGTTGGCTGGCGGTGGCGGCGCTAGTGGTCGTCGTCGCCGTCGCGTTCCTCGGCCCCTCCGAACCGGTGCGAAACCTCGCGGTGCTCGTCGTCTGGGTCGGGTGGTGGGCGGGATACACCATCTCGACGTACCTCGTCGCGGATACGTGGCCCGTCGTCAACCCGTGGCGGACGGTGGCGGACGCGCTCCCGACAGAACCCCGTCCGCTTCCGGCGCGTCTCGACGGCCGGGTGAGCGTCGTCGGTCTATTGGGACTCGTCTGGCTCGAAGTCGTCAGTCCCGTCTCGGAGGACCCCCGGTGGCTCGCAGTCGTCGTCGTCTGCTACTCGGTTGTGACCGTCGTCGGAGCGGGTGTCTATCGCGACGCGTGGTTCGAATCTGTCGACCCCGTCGCCCGCGTCTTCCGCCTCTATGGGCACCTTGCACCAGTTCAGCGGACCGACCGCGGGTACGTGCTCTCATTTCCGGGGACGGCGCTCGTGCGACGGCCGACCGCCGTGGACGAAGACGAGGTGGCGTTCGTCGTCGCGTTGCTGTGGGTGACGACCTACGACGGTCTCGTCTCGACGGCCCCGTGGAACGGCGTCGTTCGAGCCGTCAGCCGTGTCGGCGTCCCGCCGCTTCTCACCCACCTGGTCACCGTGTTCGTCGGCTTCGCGCTCCTCTACGGCGCGTACCGTCTGGCCGCCCAGCTCGCCCGTCGGACCGCCGAGACGTACGTCACCGCCCGGTTCATCGCCGGGTGGTTCGTTCCGTCGCTGCTGCCTATCGCAGCGGGTTACCACCTCGCGCACTTTTCCGGGTTCTTTCTCGGCCTCACACCGACGCTCGCCGTCGTCACACTCGACCCGCTCTCGCCGCCGTACGCGCTGCCGACGCTGGTGGTTCCGGCGTGGTTCGGGTCGCTCCAACTCGCGTTCGTTGTCGCCGGACACCTCCTCGCCGTCTGGGTGGCGCACGCGCGCTCGTTCGAACTCTTCCCGGGGCGACTACAACCGATTCGGAGCCAGTACCCGCTGGTCGTCCTCGCGATCTGCTACACGATGAGCAGCCTCTGGATAGTCGCCCAACCGTTCGCCACCCCGCTCACGTGACCATGTCGGAACGAGTCGTCCCCGAAACGTCCGTTCCGCCGGGAGAGAACCCGGTGGCCGTCTGCCCGTTCTGCAAGCGACCGTTCAGAGCCGAGCGGCAGTGTACACTCCACGTCGGCGAGGTTCATCTGGAGAGCAACAGCGGACGAAGCGACTACGAAGCGGCGGTAGAAGCAGAGGCCGAGGAGCTTTTCGTCTTCCATCTGAAGGTGTTCTTCGCGCTCGGTGCCGTCTACGCGGCGTTCATCATCCTCGCCATCATTGCGTTCAGTCTCGCTGGATAGGCCGTTACTGCGACGGTGAGTCCTTCATGGAGTATTCTTGCTCTGTGGTCGCGTCCACGTCCCGAGCGGGATGCATCGCCACCGCCGCGGTGAGTATCCCGACGGCGACGAGGGTGACGACACCGCCCCCGACGACGAGAGCGTCTACTGCACCGAGGGCTTCGCCGACGAGGAGGATAGCCAAGCCGACGACGACGCCGAGCATCGAGACGGCGTACGGAAGCGGACTCTCGGATAGATTCATGTGTGCTGGTACCACAGATCACTACTTCAACTGTCGGTCAGTGCTCCGGCGTGCCGCCGTAGCTGACGGCGAAGACGAACAGGCAGACGCCAATGGCCGCGACGACGCCCGGAAGCGCGACACTCGGAGCGAGTAAGCCCTCACCCGTCGCCCGCGAGACGCCCGCAGCGACGCCGACGCCGACCGGAATCGAAAACAGGAGCGCGTAGCCGACTATCGTTCGCGTGGAGTCGCCCGACTCCGTGAGGGACGATTCGGACGACGACTCCCTCGGTTGGTCCATTCGCTTTCTCACTTCCTTCTCAGAGAATCGAGTACGACGCCGCCAGCGTCAGCGCGAGCGCCGCGAGCAGTCCGCTGACGACGAGGTAGGTGAGCGAGCGCGGCTCGAATCGGAGGTGCTGGAAGTACGCCGCGACAAGAACGGCTTTCATCGCCGAGAGCGCCAAAATGAGGCCGAAGGCGGCCCAGTACGCAAACCCCGCGAACTCCACGAGTACCTGAATCGTCGCCGAGACGAACAACACCACGTAAATCGCCGTGTACAGTTTTGTCGAAACCATTTGATGTCACCTCAGAGGATGTAGAACAGCGGGAAGAGGAACAGCCAGACGATGTCGACGAAGTGCCAGTAGAGGCCGAAGTACTCGACCGTCCGACTGTCGTCGAGGTACGCCCCCCGCCACGCGCGGGCGACGAGAAACAGCGTGACGAGCAGTCCGACGATGACGTGCGCCGCGTGGAGACCAGTCGTGAGGAAGAACGTCGACGACCGCACGTTCGTCGAGAGCCACACCCCCTCGTGAAGCAGGTGCTGCCACTCGATTCCCTTGTTGACGAGGAATCCGACGCCGAGGAGGAACGTCGTCACGAGACTCGCGACGACGCCCACGCGACTCCGTTTCTCGGCGGCAACGAGCGCGAGAACGACCGTGAAACTGCTTGTCAGCAGGATGTAAGTGTTCAGCAGTCCGGGAATCGGGTCCGTCGGAATCGGCTCCCACCCGGTCCAGCCGAAGGCGACGCGCGTGAACACGTACGCCCCGATGACGCCGCCGAACAACACCACGTCGGAAGCGAGAAACACCCACATACCTACCTTCCCGTTCTCGACGCCGTCGAACGGCCACGCCTCGCCGAACCCGCCAGCGGGCGCGTCGAACGGTTCGAGCCCCCAGAACAGCAGCGAACCGAAGGTCACCGCGCCACCGATCGTCGTAGCGGAGAGGTAGAACGTAGACACCATACCAGGACCGAACGACCCACCCCGGAGTCCGGAGAGGCCGAGAAAGAGCACGAACATTCCGACGCTCAGCGCCAGCGGCCAGATGCTCGCGTGGCTGGCGTGGTCGTCGCCGGCGGCCTCGCCGTACGACTGCGTCGGCTGCGTCGTCGACTCCACGGTCACGCCGCCGTCTTCGACCGCAGACCTAGCAGATGCGGCGGAGGCCGCACCGCCGTCGGCCTCGGCAGTCGGCTTCGGCGCGTCGCGGCGGAACGAGAGCACCCCGTCGCGGTAGGTCGGGACACCGGGGAAGTTTTCCAGCGGTGGCGGCGACGGGATCGTCCACTCGGCCGTCGTCGAGTACGCCCACGGGTTGTCGTCGGCCGGGTCGCCCGCGAACGCGCTCTTCGTCAGGTTGTAGAACATGACGACGAACGACGCGCCGAGGACGAAGCCGCCGATCGTCGCGAGTTTGTGCCACGGCGCGAGGCCGGGCGCGTAGTCGAACACGCGGCGCGGCGTCTCCCACGCGACGAACATCGGGAAGTAGAGCAGGTTGAAGCCGACGAAGTACAATCCAAAGTGCAGTTTACCCAAAAATTCGTCGTACATCCGGCCCGTCATCTTCGGGAACCAGTAGTAGAGACCGCCGACGAGCGCGGTAACGCCGCCGACCATCACGTAGTGGAAGTGCGCGACGACCCAGTAGGTACCGCGGAACTCGTAGTCGAGAACGACGGCTCCGAGGAAGACGCCGGTGATTCCGCCGATGATAAAGAGCAGGAGCGCCCCGAAGCTGAAGAGGAAAGGCGTCGTGAATCGGATTCGACCCTTGAGCATCGTATAGATGAGCGCGAACACCATCAGGTCAAACGGAAGCGAGATGCCGATAGTGGTGACCATAAACAGCGTCTTGATCTGGAGGTTGATGGAGGTGAGAAACATGTGGTGCATCCAGACGACGAAGCTCTGGAGCGCGACGAGAATCATCGCCGCGATGAACCACTTGCGTCCGACGATGCGACGACCCGTAAACGTCTGGAACGTCTCGGCCATCACGCCCAGCGCGGGGAAGAAGACGATGTACACCTCGGGGTGGCCGAAGAACCAGAACAGGTGGGTCCACAGCAGCGACCCGCCCGGCGACTCCAGTGCGTAGTAGGTCGTGCCGAGCAGGCGGTCCGACGAGAGGATGAGCAGCGCCGCGAGCAGGGCGGCGAAGGCGAACAGCATCATCCACACCGTCAGGAGGATCGTCCACGTGAAAAGCGGGAGGCGTCGAAGCGTCAACCCTTCCGCCCGCATCCGATGTATCGTAGTGATGAAGTTGACGGAGGAGACGGTGACCGAGGTGACGAACAGCACCAGCGCGAGGACGGCCGTACTGGCGCCCACGTCCGGCATGAATGTCGGGACGTTCAGCGGGGCGTACATTGTCCACCCGCCTGCGAAAGTCCCTCCCTGGAAGAACGAGACGACGAAAAGCAGTCCCGACGCGAGGTAGAGCCAGTAGCTGAGCGCGTTGAGTCGGGGGAAGGCAAGGTCCTTCGCGCCGAGCTGCAGCGGGACGACGTAGTTCGCGAAACCGAACGCGAACGGCGAGAGGAACCAGAAGACCATCAGCAGTCCGTGCGCCGACACCGCCTGATTGTACGCAACGGGGCTGAGAATCGTCTCACCGACGGCGCGCGGGGCCCACAGTTGCACGCGTATCAGCAGTGCGAGCGTTCCGCCAAGAAGGAGGAAAAAGAGAGAAGTGACGACGTAGAGGATGCCGACGTCTTTGTGGTTGGTCGTGACCAGCCAGCGACGTATCTCGCTCGTGGACGGAAACGCGTGTTCTTCGGGGCCGTGCTCGCCGCTGACGAGGGGACGATCTCCGTGCGCCGCGCCGCCGTCGGCGCGACTGCCGTCGGCCCGGCCACCATCGGTGAGTTTCTCACCGGCGGCTCCCCCGTCGGTCGTGCCCCCGTCCGTCTCCATCGGTTTCGGTGCTCGCCGGTCGCTCATGATGAACTTGAACTGTTACTGGTGTTCGCGTACCACGCTCGGTACTCGTCGGGTTCCATGACGACGACTTCCGCCGTCATGTAGGAGTGGCCCGCGCCGCAGAGTTCGTAGCACTGTGCCGTGTAGTTCCCCGTCTCGTTCGCGACGAACCACGTATCCGTCCGATGGCCGGGTATCGCGTCTGTCTTCACCTTTAACTCGGGGACTCCGAAGTTGTGGAACACGTCCGCGGACGTGACGCGCAACCTAACTGCTTCGCCTGCCGGGACGCGGAGGACGCCGTCGGTCGTGTGACCGTTCTCGTAGGTGAACTCCCAGCCGAACTGGTAGCCTTCGACCTGTACCTCCATCGACTCCTCCGCCGAGGGACCCTCCTCGACGAACAGCAGCGTCCCGTACGTCCACGCGATGAGCGAGATGACGATGACGACGCTCAGGGTGAACGACGTGACGAGTTTTCGTCCACCGCCTCCGCCCCCCGGCAGTTCGCCGAGTTTCGGCGGGTCGAACCCGTCGTCGGGGCGGTTCTCGCCATCGCGGTACGTGTACGCCGTGTAGAGCATGTACGAGATAACGACGATGCCGACGAGCGTGCCGAGAACCAAGAAGACGGCAAAGATTTGTTGGAACACGAACGTTCGCGTCCCGCGTGGAATCAACTCCGACTGCAAAAGGAGCGCAGTGAGGACGGGTCGCAATCCCGTGTACATTGGTACCACCTAACCTAGTATAACGATACTAGCTGTCCTATTTACCAATTTTGTGACGTGACCGAGACAGTACGACGGAGTGAGGAGTACGGAGGCGATGGGAGTCTCTGGTACTACAGGAAGAACGCGGACGTATCGAACACGCCGAGAGTAAGGCGACGAGAGACGCGAGCAGTTTCCCCTCAGACGTCGTGTTGAGGGATACCGATAGTTCGGTCGAGCACCGAACCGAGCGTCACGCCGTACACCCAGTGCGCAAGAAGCGAGAAGACGAGGTAGAGTCCGACGGTCACCACTCCCCCGGGGGGCCAAAACGCCGGGACGAACCCAAACCAGAATATCGTCGCTAAGGACGCACCGCGGAGTGCCCTCGGTCGCACCGGTGGGAGGAATGCTCCGACGACGAGGAACACGAGTGGCAACACGACTGTCCCCCCGAGGCCGAACAGCACGATACCGAGCGCCAGCGTCGGATCGACGCCCAAGTAGCCGGCGAACCCAGCGAACCGCATCACCGGTTCGGTCTCGAAAAAGCCGAACAACGCCGGAACACCGACGAGTACCGGCAACATCAGCACCGTCCCGACTAACCCCCCGGCCATCGCGACGGCGACGACGCGAATCGTGATTGGAATCGCTGCCTCACCGACGATTGCCTCGTCGACAGTCGCACTTTCTGACCCGTTTACCCCTCCGTTCGTCGCCATATTGGATAGTAATCGAAGCATATTGTTAAATGGTAACATTTGACAGTCAGCCCGTGTCTCTCGGTCGGTGACGTACGCCTGCTGCGGACGTGACGTACGCCAGTCGTGCACCGCCGAACGTACTCGCGCCCGCGAGAGGCTGAGGGGTGAGGACACCGCCGCAGCGACCCGCGTGTTCAAGTAGATTGCTCTCGGTAGCTCCCTCCATGAACCACCAGACCAGCCCGAACCAACGCGGACCCGAGGTGACTCGTCCGTGAGCGACGTTCCGGATGGCGACGGAGGGGTCGACAGGGACACCGAGTCGGACGAGAACGCCCAGATTCGCGCACTCGACGACGCGACGATCCGTCAGATCGCGGCGGGAGAAGTCGTCGAGCGGCCCGCCTCAGTCGTCAAGGAACTCGTCGAGAACAGCCTCGACGCCGACGCCTCGCGCGTCTCCGTCGGCGTCGAGAACGGCGGGAAAGACGGCATCCGCGTCCGCGACGATGGCGTCGGGATGACCGAGACAGACCTCGAACGCGCCGTCGAGAAGCACACGACGAGCAAGATACACGACATCTCGGACCTCGACGCGGGCGTCGGCACGCTCGGGTTCCGGGGCGAGGCGTTGCACACTATTGGCGCGGTGTCCCGGCTCACCGTCCGGTCGAAACCGCGGGCCACGGGAGCGACCGACCCGAGCGGGACGAACGCGGCTGGAGTCGAACTCACCGTCGACGGCGGCGACGTCGGCGAGACGCGGCCCGCCGGCTGTCCGGCCGGAACGACCGTCGAAGTCGAGGATCTGTTCTTCAACACGCCCGCCCGAAAGAAGTTCCTCAAGACCGACCCCACGGAATTCGACCACGTCAACACCATCGTCACCCAGTATGCGCTGGCGAACCCTGACGTGGCGGTGTCGCTCGAACACAACGGAAGGGAGGTGTTCGCCACCGAGGGCAACGGCGACCACCCCTCCGCGGTGCTGGCCGTCTACGGCCGCGAGGTGGCCGAATCGATGGTCAGCGTCGACCACGAGTCGACGGGACCCGGACCGGTACAGTCAGTGTCGGGCGTCGTCAGCCACCCCGAGACGACCCGGGCCGGGCGCGAGTACCTCTCGACGTTCGTCAACGACCGCTACGTCACCGCCGCGACGCTTCGAGAGGCGGTGCTGGACGCCTACGGTGGGCAGCTCGCGCCCGACCGCTACCCGTTCGCGGTGCTGTTCGTCGACGTGGAACCCGACGCAGTCGACGTGAACGTCCACCCGCGAAAGATGGAGGTTCGGTTCGACGACGAGTCGAGCGCCAAACGGACCGTCGCCGACGCCGTCGAGTCGGCGCTTCTGGACCACGGACTGATTCGGTCGTCGGCCCCGCGCGGACTCTCGGCACCGGACGAGACGGCGGTTCGTCCCGGCGACGGCGGGGACGGCTCGGACTCGGAGGTCGTCGGCGGGGCGGGCACCGCCCACGAAGCCGCGAGCGACGTGGCCGATCGGACGAGCCGCGTCGACAGACGGCCGACGCGGGTCGACGGCGAGATCGGGCAGAGAAGCGAGATGGAATCCACGACGGGAACCGCGAGCGAGAGGGCAAGTTCGTCCGGCGGCGCGTCGTCGTACTCTGCCGAATCGGAGTCGGTCGCTGACGCTCGGAACGCCGAGACCACGGACGCCCGACCGCCGCGGTCGAACCGGGACGGAACCGAAACGGGAGCATTCGAGGCGAGCGCCGGAGCGCCGGAGACGGCGTCCGATGCGGCGCGACCCGCCGAACCCGTCGAACCTGCCGAATCCGACGCGAGAGCAGACTCCGAACAAAGGGCGGAGAACGAGCAGTCGTCGCTGGTGTCGAACGGCGAGGAGACCAGCGACGCGGAGGCGGGTGCGGCGGACGACTCCCGATTCTCGGGCGTCGCCGCGCCGACGACGCAGCGAACCCTCGACGGCGACGACGCGAGGCCGGAGACGCCGTTCCACAGCCTGCCGCGGATGCGCGTCCTCGGCCAACTCCACGAGACGTACGTCGTCGCTGAAACGCCGAATGGCCTGGTACTCGTCGACCAGCACGCCGCCGACGAACGTGTCAACTACGAGCGCTTGCAGGACGAACTCGCGGGCGACACGCCGACGCAGGCGCTGGCCGACCCCGTCGAGTTGGAGTTGACGGCACGGGAGACGGCGCTGTTCGAGGAGTACGCCGAGGCGCTGGCGCAGGTCGGGTTCCACGCCGGACGGAGCGACGAGCGAACCGTCGAGGTCAGGACCGTTCCGGCCGTCTTCGACGCGACGCTCGAACCGGAACTGCTCCGCGACGTGGTGAGCGCGTTCGTCGCCGAGGAGGAAGACGGCGGCGAGCGAACCGTCGACGCCGTCGCCGACTCGCTCCTCGCGGACCTGGCGTGCTATCCCTCGATCACAGGCAACACGTCGCTCACCGAGGGATCGGTCGTCGAACTGCTGGAGGCGCTCGACGCCTGCGAGAACCCCTACGCCTGCCCGCACGGTCGGCCCGTGATTATCGAGTTCGGCCGTGACGACATCGAGGCCAGATTCGAACGCGACTATCCGGGCCACGCGGGGCGGCGCGCGGAGGAGTAGTCGGCGTCGTTTGAGCGGGGTCCTCCGCACCAGATGACGCGAGTCCTTCGGTTCGAACGTCCGGGGCATATCCGCCGGAACTCCCCGCACTTATGTGACCCTCGCAAGAACGGACGAGCATGACGGACTTCGTTACGTTCGGCGAGACGATGCTTCGCCTCTCGCCGCCGCAGGGGGAGCGACTGGAGACGACCGACGAACTGGACCTCCGAATCGGGGGCGCCGAGAGCAACGTCGCCGCGGCCGTCTCCCGCTTCGGTCACGAGTCGGCGTGGCTCTCGAAACTGCCGAACTCGCCTCTGGGTCGGCGCGTCGTCGTCGAACTGCAGAGCCACGGCGTCGAGACGCCCGTCGCGTGGAGCGACGACGCTCGGATGGGCACCTACTACATCGAACACGGCGGCGCGCCGCGCGGGACGAACGTCATCTACGACCGCGCCGACGCGGCCATCACGACCGTCTCGGCGGACGAACTCCCGCTCGACCGCGTCCGCGAGAGCGAGGCGTTCTACACCAGCGGCATCACCCCGGCACTGTCGGAGGCGGCGGCGGAGGCGACGGCGACGCTCTTGGAGTCGGCGCAAGAGGCCGGGACGACGACGGCGTTCGACCTCAACTACCGCTCGAAGCTCTGGAGCCACGAGGAGGCGGCCGAGGGCTACCGCGCGCTGTTCGACAGCGTCGACGTGCTCGTCGCCGCCGAGCGCGACACTCGCGAGGTTCTCGGCCGCGACGGGAGTCCCGAGGACCTCGTCCGCGGACTCGCCGACGACTACGGCTTCGAGACTGTCATCCTCACCCGCGGCGAGTCGGGCGCGCTCGCGCTGCACGACGGCGAGACGTACGACCAACCCGTCTACGAGGCGGAGACCGTCGACGCCGTCGGAACGGGCGACGCCTTCGTCGGCGGCTTCCTCGCGGCGCGACTCGACGGCGAGGGCGTGACGACGGCGCTGGAGTACGCGGCGGCGACCGCCGCGCTGAAGCGGACCATCGACGGCGACATCGCCGTCGTTACGCGCGAGGAGGTCGACGCCGTTATCGACGAGGAGGCCGCGGGAATCTCGCGGTAACGCTCAGCGGCGCTCGGCGGCGCGTCGTTGGACGGTAGTGAAAACCGAGAGTTGTCTCTGAAACAGACAAACTTCGGTAGAAGAAATTACAAGTGGCCAAAAAGTACATCTGAAAGCCGTCGGTTACGGGCAAGTGCAATGAAACGCATAGCGGCAGTAGTGGCGGTACTGGTCGTACTGGCGGGGGCAGCACCGGCTGTCAGCGGGCAGTCCGACGGCACCGCGAACGGCGAAGCGTACACCGGAACCAACGTCTCGTTCGAGACGAACGGATCGGCCATCGCCGACTACGCCGTCGGCGGCGAGACGGTGCTCGAAGCGGTCGCGGTGCAGTCGAAGTCTGAGACGCAGAGCGACGCGGGCATCGGCGCCGACGCGTCGCTGTCGGCGGTCTCGTCGTTCGACGGGAGCGCGCTGTCGCTGGAGTCGCGGACGAAGGTTAACGCGAGTGTCAGCGCCGACAGCGGCGCGACCCTCGAGGCCCACGATAACGAACACGGCATTCTCGTCGTCAACGCCGGCGGCGAGGAGGGACAGTACGTCCGCGCGAACGTGAGCAGCGACGCCGAAGCCGAAACGGAGGGCGACCGAGTCGTCGTGACGACGGCCAACGGCACGACCGGCGCGTTCGTCGTCGTCGGCGACGGCAACGTGACCGTCACCGAGGAAGGCGACGTCGCGGCCGAACTCGGCGCCGACGACAAACTCGTCTTCCGCTCGTACGTCGGCGAACGCTCCCAGGACGACAGGGAGCAAGAACGGCTCATCTCCGACGGGAAGGCCGCCGCCGAGGTACACGTGATGCAGCGCGGCGGCGAGATGGTGACCGACGTCGTCACGTACGCCAACGACACGACCGTCGAGACGGCCGAACAGAGCGAGAACGCCGTCCGGATGACCGTCGACCGAACCAGCGACGAGGGGACCGTCCTCGTCACGAGCGTCTCCGAGGCCGCGGGCGACGTCTCGGTGACCGTCGACGGCGAGGCGGCCGCGGAGGCCTCCTCGTACGGCGAACTCGAAAGTGCCGCGAACGGAGGCGACAGCTCCGCCTACATGGTCACCGAGGGGAGCGCCGACGTGCTCGTCGCAGTGAACCACTTCTCGGAGCGCGAAGTCGCGATAGAGGGGAACGAGACGGAAACGAGCGACGGTACGGAGACGGACGACGGAACCGACGACGCCGCCGACACCGAATCCGGGAACGGCGGCAACGGGGACGACGAGTCGGGGACCTCGTCCACGGAGATGCCCGGCTTCGGCGTCGGCGCCGGGCTCCTCGCGGTGCTGTCGAGCGCCTTCGCGCTCGTCGGCCGGAATTAAGCGCGGTATCGATTTTTCAGTCACTTCGGTTGACGCCGGTGCGAGATGGTGACGGTACGGACGGTGACGGCGCGAGATAGCGACGATACGAGATAAAGACGATACGAGACGACGGCGCGAGACGATAGTGCAAGATGAAGACGGTACAAGAGGCCACCGTTCGCGCAGCAGTCACGCACGACCGGCACAATTGCTAATTCAGTGGCGCGGAATCGTTCAGTATGCACGTCGCTATTCTCGGTGCCTACGGAAGCGCGGGCGTCGCCACCGCCGAGCGCCTCGCCGACGCGGACGAAGTCGACCGACTGACGCTCCTCGACGGCGGCGAGCCGGGCGGGGGACTCTGCATCCTCCGCGGCTGTATGCCCTCGAAGGAGGTGCTGTCGGCGGCGGCGCACCGCTACCACGCCCGCCACGACGAGCGCCTCCGCGGCGAGCCGCCGGAGATCGACCTCGAACGGGTCGTCGCCGGCAAGGACGCACACATCCACGGCTTCGCCGAGCACCGCCGGAACGCGGTTCACGCGCTGGCGACCCACGACGGCGTCGAGTTCGTCGGCGAGAACACCCGCTTCGTCGGCGCGGGGACGCTGGCGGTTGGCGACCGGGAACTGACCCCCGACTACGTCGTCGTCGCGACCGGGTCGACCGTGAACGTCCCCGACACGCCCGGACTCGACGAGGTTCCGTACTCGACGAGCGCCGACGTGCTCGACGCCACCGAGTTCGGCGACTCGGGCATCGTGATGGGGTTCGGCTACGTCGGCGTCGAACTCGCCGCGTATCTCGCGGAGGTGGGCGTGGACCTCACCGTCGTCGAACACGACGACAGACCGCTGGACGAGGCCGACCCCGAGTTCGGCGACGACCTGCTCGCGCTCTACCGCGAAGAGTTCGACATCGACGTGCGGACGAACGTGAGCGAGCAACGCGTCGAGCGAACCGACGACGGCGGCGTCAGGATGTATCTCACCGGAGAGAGCGGCGAGGAGGTCGTCGAAGCGGACCAGTTGTTCCTCTTTACCGGCCGGCGGCCGAACGTCGACGGCCTGAACCTCGAAGCGACGGGTCTAGAGGCCGAAAGAGGGTGGGTCGAACCGACGATGCAGAGTCGAGACGACGACCGGGTGTTCGTCGTCGGCGACGCGAACGGCCACGAACCGATTCTGCACGTCGCCAAAGAACAGGGCTTTCTCGCAGCCGACAACGTGTTGGCGCACGCGGCGGGCAAGGAACTCGAACCATACGAAAACCTCCACCACCACGTCATTTTCTCGGGGGCGTCGGTGTACCCGTACGTCCGTGTCGGTCACTCCGAGCAGTCGGCCGACGACGCCGGGGTGAACTACGTCAGCGTCTCGCGGGAAGCGAGCGACGACGGCGTGTTCAAGACGAAGTACGCCACCCGCGGGCGGGCGAAGCTCGTCGTCGACGCCGACGACGGCACCGTGCTGGGCTATCAGGGACTACACTACCACGCCGACGTGATGGCGAAGACGATGCAGGTCGTCGTCGAGCGGGAGCTGCGCGTTGACGAGATACCGGACCGCGCGTACCACCCGACGACGCCCGAGATAATCGACGGACTACTCCGCGCGGCGAAGTCGGAACTTCGGTAGTCGCGGCGCTTTGCGGATTTCCGAGGCTCGGACGGCGATTCGTAAACGACCGTTTGGGAGCCTGTGTCACGTGTTTTCGAGATGACAATACATGATGCGCATGAATGACCAAATACAAATGCGCCAGCCGCATACCTGGCGAGTATATGGTATCACTGTCGTTCGAACCGCTGGCGTACGACGATATTCCGGAGGACGAGCGGCCCTCGCTCGGGCAAGCGCTCGTTCCGGTCGTCGGTATGCTGTTGTTTTTGAGCGTCGGCGCGATCTGGCTCGAACTCGACGCGCACATGCCGCTTCTGTGGGGCATCGCGCTGACAGGTCTCGTCGGCCGGTACTGGTACGGCGTCTCCTGGCAGCGGATGTACAAAGGTATCGTGGACGGACTCAGTATGGGGATGCAGGCGATACTCATCCTGTTCGTCATCTACATGCTCATCGCCACGTGGACCGACGCCGGGACGATTCCGGGACTCATCTACTACGGATTGGAACTGCTGTCGCCGGCCATCTTCCTACCCGTGACCGCGCTGTTGGCGACTGGCGTCGCCTTCGCCGTCGGGTCGTCGTGGACGACGGCCGGAACGCTCGGCGTCGCGTTCATCGGCATCGGGTCGGGGCTCGGCGTCCCGGCGCCGATGACCGCGGGTGCGGTGCTGACCGGCGCGTACACCGGCGATAAGATCTCGCCGCTGTCGGACACGACGAACCTCGCATCGGCGGTGACGAACACGGACCTCTACACGCACATCCGGACGATGCGCGTCGGGACGGGCATCGCGCTTCTCATCTCGCTCGTCCTCTACAGCTATCTCGGCCTCGCGGCCACGGGGTCGATTCCCGCCGGACGCGTCGGCGAGATTCAGAGCGCGATTGCAGGTGCATACTCGGTGAGCCCCGTCGTCTTTTTCCCGCTCGTGGTGACGTTCGGTCTTGCGCTGTACGGCCTTCCAGCACTCCCCTCGTTGACGGCGGGTGTCTTCGCCGGGGCGCTCACCAGCATGGTCGCGCAGGGCCGACTGGGCGTCAAGGGGTTCATCCACGTCTGGGACGTCGCCCAGAACGGAACCGCGCCGGAGACGAACGTCGCACTGGTGAACGACCTGCTCGCCACCGGGGGACTCATCGGTTCGTCGTGGACCATCACCATCGTCGTCGCGGCGCTGGCGCTCGGCGGCCTGCTGGAGCGCACCGGCGTCTTGGCCGTTCTCGCGTACCACCTGAGCAAGAGGCTCCACAGCGTCGCGGGCATCACGACCGGGACGGCCGTCTCGGCGTTCGGGATGAACGTCCTCGCGGCCGAGCAGTACATGAGCATCGTCGTCCCCGGCATGAGCCTCCGCGGCATCTACGAGGAGAAGGGTCTCGACAGCCGGAACCTCTCGCGGGCCGTCGAGGCCGCCGGGACGACGACGAGCGCGCTCATCCCGTGGAACGCGGGCGGCGTCTACATGGCGGGGGTCCTCGGCGTCCCCGTCTGGGCCGGACAGTGGGGTCTCGCCGGGTACGCGCCGTACTACTTCCTCGGCTTCCTCTCGCCGCTCGTCCTCGTCGTCATGGGCGTCACCGGCTGGCGCATCACCTACGAGGACCAGGATACGACCGCCGGCATCCGCGGTGCGGTCGAATCACTCGGCGACGACTGACGCCTCTTACCGTCGTCGGTCGTCGACGGGCAACGTCACCCCCGGACGAGTCTCGATGCGTCGGCGCCGTCTGCTTCGGCGACCGGAAGCGAAACGCGGACCATCGTTCCGCGCGGCGTCCGTTCTTCGAGGTCGACGGTGCCGTCGGAGTCGTCGATAATCCAGTTGACCAGCCAGAGACCGATACCGCTGGCGTGGGTGAGCTGCGTCTCCCGACCGGACCGAAACACCGACAGTTCGTCGTGTGGAATCCCCGGGCCGTCGTCGGCGACGCGGAGGAAGACCCGGTCGCCACGCAGATCGAGGGTGACACGAACACGCGGTCGCTCGGTCGGGTTGTGGACGATTGCGTTCTCCAGAAGGTTGTTCACCGCGACGCCGAGCAACTGGTTAGCTTGGACCGACCCCGCCTCACCGTAGTCGATTTCGACGCGCGCCTCCGGATGTTCGCTTCGGACCGTCGTCACCTCCTGTTCGACGAGCGTCCGGAGGTCGACGATCGTCTGCTCGCTGTCCGAGAGCAGATGTTCGATACGTCGCGCGTTGTCGCCGAGCGACGCGAGATCGAGCGCCGTGCGCTTGATTATCCTGGCGTGTTCTTCGACGTCGGCGTCGTCCTCGGTCAGGAGGTCGGCGTAGCCGAGGATGACGTTCGAGCGGTTCCGGACGTCGTGTCGGAGAACGCGGTTGAGAACGCGAAGCTGTTGGTTGAGTCTGGCCGTCCGCTCGCGTTCGGTGGCGAGACGGGTTTCGGTCGTGCGTCGCTGGACGTCGTACACGCCGACCAGAAAGCCGACGAGCGCGCCGCTCGTCATCCCGCCGACGAAGACGATGTCCCGATTGCTCAGGACGACGCCCTCCGACAGTTGGTACAGCATCATCAACGCGACGATGGCGCACGTGACTATCACCCCCGCTGCGCACCAGAATCCGACTTTGGCCACGTTCGAGTCGTCGAACTCCTGTCGGGTGAGCCAGACCCCACACAGAAAGAGGATGAGCGCGACGCAGAAGGGGATGAACGTCCCGAAGATGAACGTCGCAACCGAACTCGAGCTTCGAAGGCCGTGGAGCGCGTACACCGCCGCCGTCACGACTGCGAACCCGAAGATGGAGAGATAGCCCAGAGTACGCCCAACAGATTTCATAGAGAGACGGATATGATACATAACGGAGCCAGTTAAAGTGTAATAACTTTTGTTATTACGATAGTACGTCGGAGCGGAGTCGGTCGCGTCCGGGCCGTCGACCGTCCGCCTTATGTCCGCGACCCCCGAAAGCGGCGAATATGGAACTGACGACGCGCGGCCGGTACCGGGTTTTCGGACACCCGCGCGACCCCGAGGAGCTGCTGTTGGTCGAACTCGACGGCGAGTCGTTCGACCCGACGTACGTCCGGATCGACGGCTACGAGGGCAGTCTCGCCGACGAGGTGTCGGCGCTCCGTCCGGGCTACGTCGTTGAGGCGACGCTGGCGTGGGACGACGACGGGACGCCCGCGTTCGAGACGGTCGACGTCGAGCAACGGAGTCGCATCGAATTCGTCGACGCCGTGACGGGACTGTTCGAGGCGGCCAACGAGACGTGGAACGAGGCCGTCGCCGCCGGCGAGGGCATGAACTCCCGCGTCACGCGGGACACCGACGGTCGACCGAACGGCGCGCTCTACGTGTTTGCCGAGCAACCGGGCGCGCGCGACCTGTTCGACGAGTTCGAGAGTGGCGTCCTCCCACTGGAACCGCTCCTTCAACGCGTGAACGACGAACGAGACGACGACGACCCCCGCGAGGTGTTCGTGATGCGTCCGGTTGACGGCGAGTTCGTTGTCGTATACATCGTCTTCGAGAAAGAGGGACTGCTGGCGAACACGGTTCGAGAGACGTACGACTGTCCGCGACGGTGACGGCGTCAAGCGTCGATTTCCGCCGTGTACCACGGGCAAAAACATCGAACAGCGCGCGCCGGTTCGACGAGCGAGGGCGGCGCTACGCGTCCAGTCTGGGGAAGTGGCCTATCGTCTCCGAGCGGAACCCCTCTTCGTCGAACTCGTAGTCGTCGCCGAGGAATTCAACGACCCGCTGCGCGTCGTTCATCGCGTTCTTCAGGCAGGTCGACGCACCGGGCGACGGCGTGATGTTGAAGATGATGTTGTCGCCGGCTATCGTCGCCTCACCCATGTCGAGCGCCTTCGCGTCGGTGTCGACGATCTGCGGTCGGACACCGCCGTAACCTTTCGCGCGCTCGATATCGTCGATTTCGGCCGTCGGGACGACCTTCTGGACGTTCGGCAGGAAGGCCTGCTTGCCGACTTCGGGCACGTCGTACACCAAGTTCCTGAGCACGTACGGGAGGAGAATCCGGTCCGAGAGGATGTTCGCGTAACTCAGAATCGAGTCGGCGTTCAACTCGAACACGTCGAAGAAGTCGCCGACCGTCGAGAGGCGACCGCGTTCGAGCGCCGGGACGACTTTCGCCGTCGGACCGAACCGCGTGATTGAGTCGTCGTGGACGTCGGCGTCGCCGTGGACCGCCGCGAACGGCAACTTCTTCATCTGGAGCGTGTACACCTTCCCGTTCAGCATGTCGTTCGCGAGGAAGAAACTCCCTGCGACGGGGAGCAGCGACATATTCTCGCCGTAGCCCATCTCCTTGGCGATCTGGAGGCTGTGCGACCCCGCCGCGACGACGACGGCGTCCGAGCGAAACTGGCCCTCGGCGGTCTCAACGCTGAAACCGGTGCCGCGGTCGACGAGTTTCGTCACCTTCGTCCCGGTGTACACGTCGGCGCCGTCGCGGGCCTGCGCCTCCCGGACGAACGACTCCGACGTTTCGCCGTAGTCGACGACGTAGCCGTCGGACGTCTGCAGCGCCAGCAGTCGTTCGTCGGGGTCTCTTCCTTCGACCACCTTCGGTTCGAGTTCCTCGATCTCGTCGCGGCCGATGGCTCGAAGCTTCGGGAAGAGGTCGCCGAACCCTTCGTCCTCGTAGCGGGTCTCCAGCTCCCGGACCTCCTCGTCGCCGACCGCGAGGACCATCTTGCTCCGCTTGCTGTGCATCTCCCGGTCGGGGTCGTGGTTCTCCAGATACCCCGCCAGCAACTCCGCGCCCTCTTTGACTTCTTCGGCCTTTTCGAGGGTGTAGTTCGTCTCGATGTCCCCAAAGTGCAGCGTTTGGGAGTTGTTCGTGTGATGGGAGTTGACCGCTGCGATCTCGTCTTCTTTCTCGAACAGCGCGACGTTCTCGATGTCGGTGAAGTTCGACACCGCGTAGAGCAACGATGCCCCGCTGATTCCGCCGCCAACAATGATCAGATCGTATTTCTCAGGCATAGTTAGCTGTGATACTCAGTCTCGTGTCGATACTCGTCTCCCGGTAGTTAATTCACTTTTCATACGAGTACATCTCGCCACCGCGGGGAGAACCGGGGACACCGGACGTGCGCAGAACTCGGATGGGCCCTGCCGGATTTGAACCAACGACCACTCGGTTATGAGCCGAGCGCTCTAACCAGACTGAGCTAAGGGCCCCCGTTCGTCGTACTATCGGGCTTCCCTTTAGCGTTATCTATCGACGCTGTAGTTCCAAAGCGAACGAGGTACGGAGCCCAGAGCGTTGTCGCTCGTCGAAGCGAGTTCGAGAGAAAACGACGCCGTCGCCAGGACTCGAACCTGGGACCACCTCGTTAACAGCGAGGTGCTCTACCAACTGAGCTACGACGGCTTGCTGCACCCTTTCGTATTCGGGTTGATTTGATAGGGCTTTCGTTTTCCCCCGACTGCGTCTGTCGGTCGCACACCCTGAGACATCGCTCGTACGCCGTCTACGCACCGACACGCTTTCGCCGCGACCGTTCGAACGCGGGCACATGTCCGACCTCGACCGCGTCGTCGCGTCCGTCCGCGAGCGAATCGACCCCGACGCCGACGAACGCGCCGCCCTCGCCGCAGCCGTCGACGCCCTCCGCGAGCGCGTCAAGGCGGCCGTCGCCGAACTCCCGGTCGACGCCGACGCTGTCCAGGTCGGCAGCACCGCCCGCGGCACGTGGCTCTCTGGCGACCGCGACATCGACCTCTTCGTCCGCTTTCCGCCGGACCTCCCGCGCGAGGACCTCGAACGCTACGGGTTGGAAGTCGGCCGCGCGGTGCTCCCGGGCGGCCACGAGGAGTACGCCGAGCATCCGTACGTGAAGGGGGAGTTCGAGGGGTTCGAGGTGGACCTCGTCCCCTGCTATGACGTGCCCGAGGCGACCGACATCCAGTCGGCGGTCGACCGGACGCCGTTCCACAACGCCTACCTCGACGAGCGGTTGGACGACAGCCTCCGCGCCGACGTTCGCGTGTTCAAACGCTTCCTCAAAGGAATCGGCGCGTACGGCAGCGACCTCCGCACGAAGGGTTTCTCGGGCTATCTCTCCGAACTCCTCGTGCTGGAACACGGCGGCTTCGAACCGCTGCTGCGCGCCGCCGCCGACTGGCACCCGCCCGTCGAGTTCGACCCGGAGGACCACAGCCGGGCGACGTTCGACGACCCGCTCGTCGTCGTCGACCCGACCGACCCGGAGCGGAACGTCGCCGCGGTACTCTCGGCGGCGAACGTCGCGCGACTTCAGCACTACGCCCGCGATCTGCTCGCGGACCCTCGCGAGGAACTGTTCTTCCCGCCGGGCGAGGAGTCGTTCTCGGCGGCCGACGTGCGCGAACAGTTCGACCGGCGTGGGACCTACCCGCTCGCCGTCGTCTTCGACGCGCCTGCAGTCGTCGATGACCAACTCTACCCGCAGTTGGAGAAGTCGCTGTCGGGCGTCGTTTCAGAACTCGATCGCCGCGGCTTCGACCCGTTGCGGGCGACGGCGATGGCCGACGACCGCGCGGTGCTGTTCGTCGAGTGTTCGGTCGCAGAGCGCTCGACGATTTCGCGCCACGTGGGACCGCCGGTGGCGGTGCAACAGCACGCGTCCGGATTCTTCGGGAAGTACGGGGCCGACGACGAGGTGTACGGCCCGTTCATCGACGGCGACCGTTACGTCGTCGAGCGCGAGCGCGAGTTCACGACGCCCGAAGCGCTGCTGTCGAGCGATGCGCTGTTCGACGTGGCGTTGGGTGCGCAGGTGGAGTCGGCGCTCCGAGAAGAGTACGACGCGCTGGTCGGTGACGAGGTAGCAACGCTGGCCGATGAGTTCGGCGACGAACTCCGCGCTTACTTCGAGCCGAAACCGTAGGTACGCCGAACCGACCCTGTAGCGACGCGGAACTGCGGTTGTGATTACGTCGAGTCGAGACCGTAACGGTCGAGGAGTTCGGCGACGAGTTCTTTCGTCTCCTCGTCGGCGTCTTCCTCGGGTTCCATCGGTCTACGGCCGTCGAACGTCTCGTGGACGGTGGCGACCCCCTCCGAGAGCGTGTCGAGTCCGTAGCCGCCCTCGAGGACGAACGAGAGCGCGGCGTCGTTCTCCTCGGCGAGCGTCCGGACGGCGTCGGTCAGCAGCGCGTAGCCCTCGGTGGAGACGCGCATCCGGGAGATGGGGTCGTAGCGGTGGGCGTCGAAACCCGCGCTGACGACGAGCAGGTCGGCGTCGAACGACTCGAAGACGGGACCGAGTCCCGATTCGACGACGTACAGGTAGTCGGCGTCGCCGCTCCCGGCCGACAGCGGAACGTTGAACGTCGCGAGTTCGCCGTCGCCCTCGCCGGTCTCGTCGAGTTCGCCCGTCCCGGGGTAGAGACCGTCCTCGTGAATCGACGCGTACAGCACGTCGCCGCGGTCGTAGAAGATGTCCTGCGTGCCGTTGCCGTGGTGGACGTCCCAGTCGAAGATGGCGACACGCTCGGCGGCGCCCTCCTCGATGACCGTCTGGGCGGCGACGGCGGCGTTGTTGAAGAAACAGAACCCCATCGCGTCGTCAACGACGGCGTGGTGGCCTGGCGGTCGGCCGAGCGCGAACGGCGTGTCGCGCCCGTCGTTGCCGTCGAGCGCCGCGTTCGCGGCCCACTGCGAGAGACCGGCGCTAGCGAGCGCGGCGTCCCACGTCTTCTCGCCGGCGACGGTGTCGGGGTCCCAGTTGCCACCGCCGGCGGCGCAGAACTCCTTGACATCTTGGACGTACTGGTCGTCGTGGACACGCGCGACTTCCTGCTCCGTCGCCGGGTCGACGTCGACGTACTCGACGCTGTGACGTTTCTTCAGCCCTTCGCGGATGGCTCGAAGGCGGTCGGCCGTCTCCGGGTGGCGCGGGCCGGTGTCGTGTTCGAGGCACGTCTCGTTGTAGCCGAATTTCATCGCTACTCGAAGAGGGAGAAGTACGTCTCGATGTCTTCGGCCTGAACGGTGCGCCGGTCGGCGTGGTGTGCGAGTTTGGTGGCCGCGCTCGCGACGTTGTTGGCGTAATCTTCGAGGATGTCCGCGAGCGCGATGCGCGCCTCCATCGAGACGCGGTACTGGTCGTCGATATCGAGTCGCGCGATGCGGTCGATGGGAGCGATGGGGAGTTCGAGCGCGTCACGACTGACGACCTGTTCGACGCCGAAATCCTCGGCCATCAGTGTCTTTCGACCGTCCGCGGTCGCGCGCTCGGCGGCGTCCTCGGCGAGTCGAGCGCCGTGGATCTGGATGCGACGTGCGAGTTCTTCGGCCGCGTCGGCGCTGACTCGGAGTTCGCCCGCGTTCCGTCGGATGAGCGTATCGACGGGGGCGAACGGTAACTCGACACTCATACCCTGATACCAGTCGGTGCGGTGTATAATGCTTTGCGTTGGTGACGGCGCCTGAGAACCGTCTGCCGTGGGGAGAGGGGGTGTGTTTTCGAGTGGTGAACGACGTACCGGAGGTGAGACGCGAGTCGGCGTGAGCTCTCAGAGCACTTCGTCGGCGTCGATGCGGTCGCCCGAGAGCGTCCCGCGCACGGTGACCGTCTCGCCGAGTCGGAGGTTCGCGCCGGTGTCGACGCTGCGCGTCTCGGTTCCATTGTCGAGAATGACGGGGTCGCCCGCCTGGACGACGGTGCCGGTGAACTCGACCGTCTCGCCGTCGGCACTCGCGCTATCGGCTTCGACCGTCGCCGCTGCGGCGCCGGATCGAGCGTCGCCAGAGCCGCTGGTACTGCCGGAGCTGGCTGCGCTGTCGGAACTGCTGGCGTCGTCGGAACTACCGCTCGAATCGCCGCCGAACGCGGACAGTCCGCCGGCGTTCGAACCCGCACCACCGCTCGCACTCTCACCGGAAGCGGGGGCGTCCTTCTGGACGGTCACGGTCGAGCGCCAGCCCGCAGAGGCTTCGATGTCCTCCTGCCAGCCGTCTTTTATCTCGACGTCCGCGAGGACGACGTGGTCGGCGAGTTCGACCTCCGTATCGGCTTTCTCGCCCCAGAGCGCGACGCGCACGTCGCCGGTGTCGTCCTTCACGCGGATGTTTCTGACCTGCCCTTCCGAGCCGTCTTTGCGCTCGAACGTCCGCTTGGGGTCGGCCTCGATGACGCCGCCGGCGATGTCGACGGTCTGATCGATTTCGAGCGAGCCGATATCCGTCGTCTCGGGGACGTACTGGACGTTCTCGTCGAGGCGCTCGACCGCGCCGCGGGAGCCGACGTGGAGTTCGAGGTTGCCGTCGCGCTCGCGCACGTAGCCGTCGACGACTTCGACGCTCTCGCCCGCGTCGAACTCCTCGGCGAGGTCGGCCTTGTCGTCCCAGAGTGTGACGCGGATGCGTCCGGTCGGGTCGCCGAGCGCGAGGTTCGAGACGCGACCCTCCGAGCCATCGTCGCGCGAGAAGGTGCGGACGGTGCCGCTGTCGAGTACTTGGCCCTTGAGGTTCACGTCTGAGAGACCGAGCGAGATGTCCTCGACGCGGTAGCTGTCGAGAATCTGCACGTCGACCTCGGCGTCGGGGTCCGGTTCGGCCTGGTCGACGTTCACCTCGACGCCGTTGTAGCCGTCCTTCGGACGACCTTTGATGCGGAGCACCTGTCCGACCTCCAGTTCGCCGTCGGCGATGGATTCGGCGATCTCGTCCCAGAAGGAGACGCGGATTCGGCCAGTCTCGTCGGCGACTTCGACGTTAATGACCCGACCGTCCTCGTCTTCGCCGTCACGCTCGAACGTCCGAAGTTCCCCGACGCTGACGACCTTGCCGAGGAACTTCACCTCGTCCATTCCGGGTTCGACGTCGGCGATGCCGTTGACCTCCTCGTCGCGCAGTTCGTGGGCGATAAGCATCGCCGCCGTCTCCTCGTCGGCGAGACCGCCCATCTGCTCGACTTTCTCCTCGACGGCGGCTTCGAATTCCTCGAACTCCACGTCGGTGTCGAGGTCCTCGTACACCTCTTCTATCGCGCCCATCTCAGCGCCACCCCTGCGGTCGGCGTTCCCAATCCGTAGAATCTTCGACACCCATAATCGTGTAGCGAAGCAGGGAAGGGCCGCGCTTAAGCGTTGTCCTTGCCGGAGTAGGGCGACGCAGTCTGTCGTTTTGCGTCGAGTCGGCGGGAGCACTCATGGATGGTCGTAGGCCGGCCATCGTAGAAAAACGCTCGTGACGGGGCGCGGTGGTGGGAGCGAACCGTGGTCGACGGTCCGGTTGATAGCAAACCGCCGATGGCGGTCGTCGAAACCTACTCCGTCGCGTTCGACGACGCGACCGTGCTTCGCCCGTCCGCACCGTCGTGGATCACGTCGACGTTACCTGGGAGGCCGTTCTCGAACTCGACGCGGACCTCGTAACCGCGGCTGACGAGCGCCTGCGTACAGACCTCGTCGTCCTCCCGCTCGACGTTCGTCGCGACGACAACTGAGAGGCGGTCTTCGGCAGCGTCGTACTGTACGCTGTCGAGGACGGCGACCGAACAGCCGTTCCTTCCCCGGATGCAACCCTCAACGACGACGGTGTCGCCGTCGCGGGTGACCGTCGCCGAACTGGGTTGGTCGCACTCGCCTGTCCGTTCGAAGGTTCGGTCGGTAATTGTCTGGCCGCTCCCGCCGGACCCGTTGCCGGAGTCGGTGCTCCACTCACCACCGTCGTCACCACCGCCGTCACCGTCGCTTTCGTCGCCTGTCCCGGTACTCGTACAGCCAGCCAGTCCGACCGCGGCGAGAACAGTCGTCCGCGCGAGGAACGTTCGTCGGTCCATGGGGGAGTCAACGAGACCTCTTTTCATATGCTTTCGGAACGGTCAAAAATCTCTTTGTGCTATCTCTGGAGGCCACGAGTCGTCGGAATTCGTCGATTCGGCCGGTTGTGCGAGTGAATACGGTCGTGTCGTTTCGGAGAGACGCCGTTATCTCCGTGTTCGACTCCGAGAAACGGAGTGGGTTGGTCGGCGAAAGGAGAGTGCGGTTTTCTCAGAACGCTTCGACTTCGGTGTGAGCGTGCCCCCGACGCCGACGAAGAGTGTGTTCGCTCACCGACCCGCCGTCCGTCGAATGTGCCGCGATACCGTACCTTCCGACGCTCCCGAATCGGAAGCCACTTATGTAGGTCGAGTGTATCCGTAATTGAGTCCTGATAGGGTAGTGGACTATCCTCTTGGCTTGCGGAGCCAGGGACCGGAGTTCAAATCTCCGTCAGGACGTTCACTTCGTTCACAACCTGACGAGCCTCACGCTCGCTTCCGCTCGCGTGAGACTCCGTCAGGACGCTACACTTTCCGAGAACTACCGAACGAGCGACGCCGATGCCAGTCGTTCGAGTGAGCGATTGCGAATCTTGGCTTCGAGACGAGCGTCTCGGAGCATCGATAGACTAATCGCCTCGGAACTGACGAATTTTTGTGGATTTCCTCCTCATCTCGCATACCGTCTCGAATTTTGGTGGGCGTACAGTTGACTTTCGGTACTTCTAGTGCTTTTGAATTTCCCATCATATTTCATATAAGAACAATTATTTTTGCACCTCTTGTCCCAGATACTATGGATCGAAACCGATCTATCGAGGTAGACAGACGGACGTTCGTGAAGGGAACCGGTGCAGCACTCGGCACCGCCGCGGTCGGCGGCGTCGCGACGGCCGACGGTGTGGCGAAGGACGACGAACACGACGAGGGCGACGCCACCGACGGCGACGGCGTCGAGTTCGGCGAGGACGACGACCCGATCGAGATCGCCCACCGAGGGTTCGCGGGTCGATACCCGGAGAACACGGTCGCGGCGGCCGTAGGGTCGGGACTCGCGAACGCGGACGCGATAGAGATCGACGTCGTTCCGTGTGCGGACGGAGAAGTCGTGGTCTTTCACGACGATGGCCTCTCGGAACGCGACGACGACGGTCTCACCGACGAGGAGGGCCTCGTCTGGGAGACCGACTGCGAGACGGTACTGCAGGCGGAGGTGTTAGAGAGCGGTGAGACCGTGCCGACGCTCGAGGAGCTGATGGACGCGATTCCGACGGAACTCGCGGTCAACATCGAACTGAAGAACCCCGGCTCCGAGGACCTCGCGTTCGCCGAGGACGTCGCCGGCGACGAACTCGAGCGGCGAAAGGAGCTGTGGCGCCCCTTCGTCGAGAACGTCTTCGACATCGCGTCGAACTACGAGAACGAGATTCTCGTCTCGTCGTTCTACGAGGCTGCGCTCGCCGTGACCCGGGAGATTGACGAGACGATTCCGGTCGCCTTTCTCTTCTGGGACTCCATCGAAGAGGGTCTCAGAGTCACTCGGGAGTACGACTGCGAGGCGCTGCATCCACCGTTCGACATGATTCAGGGAACGCCGTTTTTCAACAGCGGCGCCTACATCGAGGACTCCGACTTCTCGGACATCGACCTTCTCGAAATCGCCCACGAGGAGGGGCGGGAGGTGAACGTGTACACCGTCACGACGTGGTACGAAGCCGAGCAACTCGCCGCCGCGGGCGTCGACGGACTTATCGCCGACTACCCCGGGCTGTTGACAGCGAGCGACCCGGGTCGCGGGAACGACGACTGAGCGTCTCCCGACTCCGCTCGAGGGAGTGGACTCCGTTCGCGCCCCCGCGCTTCCCGCGGCCTGAGGTAGCAACGGTTCACGCGGAGTAGTGACGACTTAGACTGCGAGAGCGACGGCTCACGGGGCATCGCGTGGCGCGGCGCAACTGAGTACGATCGACACAGGAGACAAAAAATCGCGTTCGAGGCAGTGTTGGGAGCGGTCGACCGGAGTGTCGACCGAAACCGGGACGAGTTACTTACCGGCTCGCGGCGTCCTCAGCACTTTCCGGAACGCCGTCGGGAACGTCCACGTCGGCGTCGTCGCCGACGTTGCTCGTCTCGACCGTTCCATCGATTTCGCCGCGACCGCCGCGCGATTCGACCGCGGAGTCGACGAGGTCGATGGAACCGCCCGTCTCGATGTTGTCGTTCTCGACGACGCCCCACGCGGCCTCGTCGTATTCCATGAGAATGTCCATTCCGGAGACCTCGACGTCGCCGCCGTTGCGGACCCAGACACCGCGCGTGTATCCCGAATACGATGTCTGCTCGTCGACGTACACGACGGAGTTCCGGACGTACGACCCGTCGCTTCCGAGTCGGTAGTTGGCGACGCCGTTGTTCTTCGCGTAACAGTTCTCGATTTGAACAGGGCCGTCACCGCCGCCGTCGTCGATACCGGGGGCGCTGCCGTAGATACCCTCCTGCCAGCCCTCCAGATAGACGTTCCGAATCGTCAGTTCACCTTCGTGTGCTTTACGTACGAAGGCGAAGTCGGTATCGTAACTCCCGTCGGCCGCGTAGACGTTTTCGACCAGTCCGGTTTCGTCGTCGTCGGTCACCTCGAACGTGAAGAGGTTCTCGGCGGATGGCTCCTCGTACTCTCCCTCGATGCCGATGTTGCGGATGACCCAGTCGGTGCCGCTCGCGTCGATGTTGAGCGACGCACCGTCGGCAGAAATGTCGTAGAGGACGTTTTCGAGCGTTTCACCGCTTCCGACGTTCTCGTCGTACTCTTCGCCCGCGTCGACGTGGACCGTCTCGTACTCGTCGGCGGCCGCAACGCCAGCAGTTCCGAGTCCGCCTGCCGCAGCGAGCGTCGCTCCGACACCGCGGAGGAACGGTCGGCGACCGACCGAGCGCGTTCGGTTGGCGGCGGTCTGCGTTCGAGCGTCGTCTTCTTCAGATGAAGTAGGCGTATCAGTGTTTTGCACAGAGTATAACTCCGTCCTCGCATATTTGCATCGCTCATATAGTTGTCAGCATCCGTTCGTGTATCAAAAAGTGTCGCAACAAGAATAGTGGTCGTCGAGAGGAATTGTCGTTGTGGGAATAGTAGTAGGTATGAGGGTATCTCATCGAAATATAAACTCTATGGGCCGAGGAATCTCCCCGCCTAAATACAGTATCTTTCAGATACTTGACTTTGTAAGAGACAGTTGCCGAACGCGCACCATGAGGCACGAAGATAGTTCGTGGGAAAGCGTACGTATCGTCGGGAGGAAGTTACGCGGCGCGTATCGCCAGTGTGACCGATGCGGGAGGTGGTCGGACGGGCCTACAGGTACGGCCGTTTCGCGCCACCGTTTTACCCGGAGCCGGCGAACGTAACTAGCAACGTGTCCAGTATGGAGAACGCGCTCCGAGCCGGCGTCGCCATCTACAACGTCGGCGAGTACCACGACGCCCACGACGCGTGGGAAAAGTGGTGGCTCGACGCCGACGACGGCGAAGACGACGAGCGACTGCTCCACGGTCTTATCCAGTTCACCGCCGTCGTCCACCACGCACGCCGTCGAAACTGGAGCGGGGCGCAGCGACTCGCCGGGAGCGCCCGCGAGTACCTGACCGGTCTCCCCGACGATTACCGCGGCGTCGACCTCGCGGCGGTCCGAGCGGAACTCGCACGTCTCGCAGCGGACCCCGAACGCGCCGAGCGACGGCGACCGATGCGACTCACGTACGACGGCGAGGCGCTCTCACTCGACGACCTGAACTTCGAGGCGGCGGCCGTCGTCGCGCACGTCCGAGCGGAGAACGACGACCGATTCGACGAGGGACGAATCGCGGCGGGCGTCGAGGCCGCCCGCGAAGAGCGGGAGGGTGGCTTCGAGACGCGGTACATCGCGCTGGTGATGGATTTTGCGACCGGGAGCGACGCCGAACGACCGATAATCTACCGGCGGCTCTGTGACCACCTCGAGCGTCGCGAGCAGAAGGAACGCGACGTAGAAGGACTGTTCGAGTAACCGCCTCTCGCTCACCCACTCTCCCTCTGCTCCGATCTCGACTGCAACTGTGACGTCCGCTGCTCAGTTCTCACCACTCGCCGCTAAACCGCCACCGGTTGGCGTCGCGACGTTCGACGGAGGGAACGTCGGCGAGCAACTCGGAGAGTTCGCCACGGAACCAGCGGTCGTCGGGTCGCTCGCCGCCCGTCTCGGCCACCGCCTCCGACGCGGCGGCGCGGAGTTCGTCGGTCGTCGCCTCACCCCGACGACGGAGTATGTCGAACGCCGCCGCCGCGGCGAGTCGCTGCTCGGTCGTCACGTTCTGACTCACCAGCACGTGGGTGAGATTCGCGTACTGCGGGCCCCCACCCCGGCCTCTGAGCACCGCGCGTCCGTCCGTGTCGGCGTCGTCGTCGACTGTCCCATCGGCGGTCGAATCGCCGACGTACCGCCAGAACGGGTCCGATTTGCGACCGTCGCCGGGTTCGACGCGAGGCAGCGCGGCGAGCACCTTGTGCGCGCAGTCGTCCCACCACTCGTCGGCGTCGCGGTAGCCGGTCGACGTCTCGGGAAACACGCCCGCCTTCAGTTCCGGGACCGTCGCCTTCCCCCACTCGCGGAGAAAAGTGAACGCGTGCCGAACCGTCTCGACGCAGTCGACGCCAACGTTCGCGTTCGAGAGCATCTGCCGGACGTTCGGCGGGAGATCGATAGCCTCGTCTGCGGCCGCCGTGTTGGGCGATTGGAGCACGCGTCGCCCGCTCTCGGTGAGCGCGAATCGGCCGGTACCGTCGCTGTCAGCGTCGCCGTGAGTACCGTCGTCGCCGAGTTCGCGCACGAGATCGTTATCCGCCATCCGCAACAGCCGCTCGGAAACCGCGTCGGCGTCGACGTCTGCGGTCAGGCGGTCGGCCAACTCCGCGGCGGTGAGCTGTTTACCGCGCAACCGCGCCAGGACGGAACGGTCGAAGTCGGTGAGTTTGGTGTTCCCCATACCGATGGGTACCACGGCTTGGCTATTGAGGGTCCAGACCTATCGGTCTGCGAACTGGACTACCGGTATGGAGCACTCGAACGAACCCATCGCGGACGCGCGAGCGGAGATTCGCCGAGCGAGCGAGGACGCCGACGGGGAGGCGCGCGAGCAGTTGCTGTCGCTCGACGAGGGGCTGACGGAACTCGCCGGCGACAAAGTCGAGAACGACGGACCGCCGAAAGAGAACCGCGTCAAGCAGGTCGAGGAGAAGATCGTCGGGTTGGCGAACGAACTCGACGACGACCACCGAGCACAGGATCGGCTCGAGACGGCTCGCGACTATCTCGACCAGTACCGACAGGAGCGGGGGATTCCGACCGACGGGGAGTAGCGAGCGAATCTGCGGAGGAGAGACAGTCGCTCAGTCGAAGTCGAACGACGGCCACACCTCTTCGTCGTAGAACTCGAAGAACGACTCCTGGTCGTCGCCGACCTGGTGGACGTACACGTGATCGTAGCCCGCGTTGACGAACTTCTCGACGTTCTCGATGTGGGTCTCCGGGTCGGGGTCGGTGATGACGCTGTCGGCCTCGCGGACGTCCTCCTTCGTGACGGCCTGCGACGCCTGCTCGAAGTGCGTCGGCGTCGGAAGTATCGAGGCGAGTTCGCCCGGCACGAACGAGTTCGGCCACTGCTCGTAGGCCGTCTCGACGGCCTCGTCCTCGTCCTTGGCGTAGCAGACGGTCATCTGGGCGAACTTCGGCCCCTCGCCGCCGTTCTCCTCGAATATCTGGAGGGGTTTCTCCTGCGGGCCGACGCACCAGAAGCCGTCGCCGAAGTCGGCGGCCGCCTTCGCCGCGCGCTCGCCGTAGGCGGAGACGGCGATGGGCGGCGTCTCCTCGGGGAGCGTGAACAGGCGGGCGTTCTCGACGGTGTAGTGTTTCCCATAGTGACTCGTCTGCCCGCCCTCCCAGAGTTTTCGGACGACCTCGACGGCCTCTTCGAGCATCTCCAGTCGGACTCGGTGGGGCGGCCAGTGGTCGCTGAGGATGTGTTCGTTGAGGTTCTCGCCGGTGCCGACGCCCCAGACGAATCGGTCGCCGAGCATCTGCGCCGTCGTCGCCGTCGCCTGCGCGAATATCGCCGGATGCATCCGCATAATCGGACAGGAGACACCGACGACGACGTCTATCTCCTCCGTGGCCGTCGCGACGCCGCCGAGCGTCGACCAGACGAACGGCGCGTGCCCCTGTTCGCTCACCCACGGGTGGTAGTGGTCCGAGATGGAGACGAAGTCGTATCCTCGCTGTTCTGCCTCTTGGGCGTAGTCGACGAGGTCGTTCGGGGTGTGCTCCTCGCTCGACAGCGTGTAGCCAAAGTTCGTCATCGCGTCCTCCGCCGGTGTCGAGTGCTCTTCGAGTTCATACAGCGGGGAGGCCAACGAGCGGACGCTTAAGCGTAGTTCGTCGCTATGAGTGTTGGGGTCGGGTGAGAAACGGAGCGGGCGAGTCGGAATCGACGGACGCCGTCACTCGAACTCGGCGGAGTTGTCCTGCGGGTCGTAGCCGAGCACCTCACGGGTGCGGTCGATGGAGTAGTACTTGCGGTCGTTGTCGCTGATGCCGTAGACGATTTCGTAGCCGTAGTCGGCGCGGATGCAGCAGTCGAACAGGTGCGCGCAGTCGCGGTACGAGAGCCACATCGCCTGTCCGCGCTCGTAATCTATCGGCGGGTGGTCGCGCGTCAGGTTGCCAATGCGGACGCAGACGACGGAGAGACCGGTCTGGTCGTGGTAGTACCGACCGAGCGTCTCGCCGGCGGCTTTGCTCACGCCATAGAGGTTTCCGGGCCGCGGGAGTTCGCTCCCGTCGAGCAGGAACTCGCTCTCGGGGCGGTAGATGTCCGGCGTTCGGCGGTCGGTCTCGAAGGCGCTCACGGCGTGGTTCGAGGAGGCAAACGCGACTTTGTCGACTCCCGCCTCGGCCGCCGTCTCGAACAGCGCCTGCGTACCGTCGATGTTGTTCCGGAGCACGCTGTCCCAGGGCGCTTCCGGACGCGGGTCGCCCGCGAGGTGAATAACCGCACCGACGCCTTCGAGGGCCGTCCTGATCGCCTCTCGATCCGTGACGTCGGTGACGTACACGTCGTCTCGGCTCGTTCCCGGGGGGAGTTTGTCGTCTGCGAGTGGTTCGCGGTCGAGCAGTCGCCAGTCGTGGTCCGCGCCGATACCACCGAGGATGGCTTGGCCGACGCGCCCGCCCGCGCCCGTCAGTAGAACCGGGTCGTCCATTCGGTAGTAGATGGAAATACGGAGGGTAAGTAACGCACGGTTCGAGTCCGCGGCGCGACGCGCCCGAGCGATGCACCGTCGCCCGACAGAGATTAACCGGCCGACCGAGTCGACTCCGCATGGTCACCGACGCAGAGCAGGCGTGTTTCGAGGCGGGAATCAAGTTCGGGTCGCTCTACCACCAGTTCGCCGGAACGCCCGTCAGCGTCGACAGCGCGCGGAGCCTCGAAGCCGCGATGGCGGAGGCCATCGAGAACCAACCGCACTGCGAGACGGTCGCGGTGGAGATTCTCGACGACCGAGTCGACGACGCCATCGACCACGAGAACGGCTACACCGAACTCACCGGATCGCTCATGGAAGTCGAGATGGAGGTGCGCTACGAGTCGGTCCGCGTCCGCACGTGCATGGAGATGGAGGACGGCTACCCGTTGATGAAACTGGTCAGTGTCGACGCATAGACGATCGTCGTTGTCGGCGACGCCGCTCGCACTGTAATAATCTCGTGGCCGAAACTGAATTCGGTACGGAGACCGCGACAGTCGCCGGATTTCACTTTCACTTTCGGGCATGTATTTAAAACGAGTCGGAGCGAAACGTCGGGTATGAGTCAATCGAAACTGGGCGACGACGAGCTATTCGGCGAGGCGGCCGCAGAGATGCGCGAGGACGTCGAAGAACACCTCGCCGCGGCGCGCGAGACGCTCCCCGAAGGCGACGACATCTGGGAGACGGAAGCCGACAACGTCCTCGGCGTGCTCAACGGCCTGCGCTCGGCGCTCGACACCGGCGACGCCGAAGACCACCTCCGACAGGCGAAGAAGTGGTACACCATCGGCGAGCGCGCCGACGCATTCGAGGACGCCGACGACCTCGCAGAAGCCATCGAGGAAGTCGAGGAACTCCTCGAGCAGATCACCGAGGCTCACGAGAACGTGAGCGAACTCGCGAGCACCGTCCCGCAGCTCCGCGGCGCGCTGGACGAGGCGCACGAGGAGACCGACGCCGACGAGGACGAAGAGGGAGACGAGGAAGAAACGGAAGCCGACGAGGAAGAAGAAGACGAAGAAGACGAAGAGTAACTACGACCGTCGTTCCGGTCGCGACACGTCCCGCTCGGTGACCGCATCGAGTACCTGCGCAAGCGCCGCCGCCGCCGTATCGAGCAGTTCCTCGCCCAGCGCTGCGTCGCCGTCGTTCGGGTCGCCGACGACGCCGTTCTCGGCGAACTCCGCCGAGTCGTGCGCGAGGTTGACGCTCGCGACCCACTCGCCCCATCGGTCGGCCGCCCCCGCTCTCGCTTCCTCCATCCGGTCTTCTTGCACCGTCTCCGGCGCGATATGTCTGAGCAGCGCCGTCTCCAGCGGCCCGCCGTGTCCCATCCGCGTCGCGTGTTCGCCGACAGCCTCGAACCACGTGAACGAGACGGCGTAGGCGTCGTCATGGCGAGAAATCCTCGCCGTCACCTCGCGGAGCGCGCCGACGTTGCCGCCGTGTCCGTTGACGACGACGACGCGGTCGAAGCCGTGGTAGGCCAGACTCTGGACCGTCTCGCGGACGTACGCGCGAAACGTCTCCTCCGACACCCAGAGCGTCCCCGGGAACTGTCGGTGTTCCTCGGCGATACCGACGGGGACAGTCGGCGCGACGACGACGTCTTGGTCCGAAGCGTCGGCACCCGCGGCGGCGACGGCTTCGGCGGTGAGCGCGTCGGTTCCGAGGGGCGCGTGCGGGCCGTGCTGTTCGGTGCTGCCGACCGGGAGTAACGCGAGGTCGGCGTCGAGGTCGCGGACGTCGGTCCACGCGGCGTCGGTGAGATGCATACCGGCCGCACTCGCTCAGAGGGCTTGTAATCCGCGGCTTCGACGTGGTCGAGCCGTCCGGAGTTCGTTCACGAAAACCGACGTATGCGAACGGGTTTTTGCCCCGGCGTTGACCACAGATACGCATGAGTAACGACGAAGGCGACGACAGTCGCGAGTTGGGCGTCGAGTTCGGCGAGTTGGAGCCGGAGCTTGAGTCGCACGACTACCCGACGACGACCGAGGAACTCGTCGACGAGTACGGCGATTACGAACTCGAACTCTCGGACGAGACGCGGACGTTCAGCGAAGTTATGGAGCCATATCAAGAGGAGATGGACCAGGACTTCGAAGACGCCGAGGAGGTCAAGCAGGCGGTGCTCAATATGGTCGGGTCGGAAGCGGTCGGCCGTCAGCGATACAGCGACCGCGGCAACGAGCAGTCGCAGGACGAACAGGAGTCGATCTGACGGTTTTTCTTCGGATGGAGTGATCGGACGCCAGGACTTAGTCGTCTTGCGCTTCGGTTCGCGCCTGACGACGCGTCGCGCGTTCGATGAACTCCTCCGGGAGTTCGTCTATCTCGCCGGCCTGGACGCCCCAGAGGTGGGCGTAGAGGTCGTCGTTGGAGAGGAGTTCCTCGTGAGTCCCGCGCTCCTTGACTCTCCCGCCTTCGAGAACGAGAATCCGGTCGGCGTCCTTGATAGTCGAGAGTCGGTGCGCGATAGCGAACGTCGTCCGGTTCTCCGTGAGTCGGTCGAGGCTCCGCTGGATGAGCATCTCCGTCTCGGTGTCCACGTCGGAGGTGGCCTCGTCAAGGACGAGTATTTCGGGGTCTTTCAGGATGGCGCGAGCGATGGAGAGACGCTGGCGCTGCCCGCCCGAGAGTTTTACCCCGCGCTCGCCGATTTCGGTGTCGTAGCCCTCGGAGAGGTTCTCGATGAACTCGTGAGCCTCGGCGGCTTTCGCGGCCTGGACTATCTCCTCGTGGCTGGCGTCGAACGTCCCGTACGCGATGTTGTCGCGGACGGTTCCGTAGAACATGAACGTCTCCTGACTGACGTAGCCGATGGCCTGCCGGAGGCTCGGAATCGTCACGTCGCGGAGGTCCTGGCCGTCGATTTCGATTCGCCCCTCGTCGACGTCGTACATCCGCAGGAGGAGTTTGAGAATCGTCGACTTGCCCGCGCCGGTCGGACCGACGAGCGCGAGCGTCTCACCGCCGTCGACCTCGAAGTCGACGTCTTCGACGATGGTCTCGTCCTCGTCGTAGCCGAAGGTGACCGAATCGTACTCGACGCGTCCCTCGTCGACGACGAGTGCGTCGGCGTCGGGGTCCTCGGCGATGCGCGAGGGTTCGTCCATCAGCCCGAAGATACGGGCCGAGGAGGCGCGGGCGCGCTGGTACATGTTGATAATCTGTCCGAACTGCGCCATCGGCCAGATGAACCGCTGGGTGAGGACGATGAAGGTGACGAACTGGCCGATGGAGAGCGCCTCCGTGAACGGTCCCGGCGGGCCGGCGAACACCCACAGACCGCCGACAAAGAACGTGATGACGAAGCCGATGCCGGCGAGGACGCGCAGTCCGGGGAAGAACTTGATGCGCGTGCGAATCGCGTCCCAGTTGGCGTCGAAGTAGTCCATCGACACGTCGTCGACGCGGTCGGACTCGTAACCCTCCGTGTTCGACGTTTTGATGACCTGAATGCCGCCGAGGTTGTTCTCCAGTCGGGAGTTGAGCGTCCCCACCGAGGAGCGAACGTCAGCGTATTTGGGTTGGATGATGTCGACGAACTTCCAGGTGAACAGCGCGATGAGCGGCACCGGGAGGAGCGCGACGAGCGCCAGTTGCCAGTTCATCGAGAAGAGGATCGCCGCGATGGCGACGACCATCACCGACAGGCGGAAGAAGGAGTTCATCCCGTCGTTGAGGAACCGTTCGAGGCGGTTGACGTCGTTCGAGAGGATTGACATCATCTCGCCGGTCTGCTTGTCGGCGAAGAAGTCCATGTTCAACCGCTGCATCTTGTCGTACGTGTCGGTCCGGATGGCGTGCTGGATGTTCTGCGCGAAGGAGTTCCACCCCCAGTTGCGCGTCCAGTGGAACACCGCGCCGCCGAAGAAGCCGAAGGCGATGAGACCGACCGAGAAGTAGAACTGTTCGGTCTGCGTGGCCGGAATCACGCCCGAGACGGCGGCGGCCGACACGGGAATCGTGTCGGCGACGGCCTGCGCGTACTCCTTGTCGCCGAACACCGCGTCGATAGCGATACCGAGCACCACCGGCGGGAGCAAGTCGAGGAGTCGGGCGACGACACTGGCGAGCAGCCCGACGGCGAACTGGAAGGCGTTCTGCCGACCGTACTCGGAGAACAGTCGGCGCATCGGGTTGTCCGTCTGCTGTCGCTGCGCTTCGAAGGGGTCGTCGTCTACGGCCGTTCCCATTATCTCCGTAACAGGAGACCACCGTTAAAAAGCATTACCTACGAATCGAAATACTCCGGTTCGTCGCCGCGTCGTCGGGCGTCGCTTCGCTGGACGCGAGGTCGCCTGCCGTCGTGTTAGCGGTCGTTTCGTTCGGAATCAGGAGTCTATCGCCCTCGGAGACGCCCGTTCGGTTGGTGTAGCCTATCGGCACTTCGAGGACATACTTTCCGTATCCCGTGTAGCGCGTCAGTTCCCCTTCGGACGTGCCGGGCGGCTCCAGCGGCGCGTGGTGGATCTTCGTGATGGTCCCGTTGGCGTCGACGAAGATGATGTCGAGCGGGAAATCCATATTCCGCATGACGTAGGAGTAGTTCTTCTGGCGGTCGTGGATGAACAGCATCCCCTCGCCGTCGTCGAGCGACGTGGTGTTGCTCAACCCGGTGTAGCGTTTACTGTACGTGTCGGCGATTCGAACGTCGACGGAGGCAAGTTGGGTACCGTTGGTCTCGTCGACGACGGTGACCGTCGCCGTCTCGTACGCGCTCGGTTCGGGCGGGTCGCGGACGTAGTCGAGGGCGAAGACGCCGCCCACGGCGGTCAGAGAAACGACGAGGAGACCGGCGAAGAGAGCTCGCGAGCGCACGGTCGTGAGAACGAAGCCCACGCGAGTAAGCGTTCCGGGGGCGAACGCAGAGAGTAACAGTTATTCGAGCGGAGTGACTCGTGGTGAAACGCGGGCTCGTGGTCTAGTTGGTTATGACGCGGCCCTTACAAGGCCGAGGTCGGTGGTTCGAATCCGCCCGAGCCCACTACCGCGCCTCACGTTTTTGATTCGCAGTACGGCGTTCGATTTTGACCCTCTTGCCCTGGGGGTATCGTCGTAGATCCGAACCACGATGTGCACGTACCACCTCGCTATCTGGCACTCATGACCATATCCGCGCGCTACTCACCTAGTTCTTTCGCAGTAAAGCACATTACGAGAATATCTAGCGGTAGAGACCCCGCGACCGACGACACGTTGCCTTTTCCCAATCTCCGAGTGGTCAGAGGCTCTGTTGAAACCCTCAGCCGATGACAGAGGTATTATGCAAGATAAATAGGTTGTATTCCGTAGACATTTAACAATGAACGAGATTCGAGATAGAATTCTGGCGCAAGAGTAATATCATATTATTTGAAATATCGGACATGGGTATTGTACGAAGAGACGGAAAGTGGAGGCTTGACAAACGGGAGGCAGGTGTCTACGAAGTCACCTTTGAGAATCAACCAGAACTGAAGATAGTGACCTCTGACTACAGTCCACGCGGTTTCATGGATGAACGGACTGACTTCTCCATCGAAGTACGGGAAGTCGATTCCTTCTCCGAAGCAGAGGCCCTTTTCGAAGAGGTAGCTAAGGGAAGCTCCTCCAGAATCGGCGGGCATTCTCTGCCGATTGGAGCTAATGAGTCAGAAACTTTTGATGGGAGTGGAGAGGATTACAGCCTTTCCGACCTTCCACCCGTAGGTGCTCTCTTATTTGGTACATTAGTGGGGGGTATCCTCATCAACTCGAGTGGGTTGGCTGTCCAATCAATGAGCTTCCTAATTGGAGTTGCCTTCTTCATACTCCCTCTTGCCGTTCTCGCATTCACCTACCGAGAATATGCTTCTAACGGGCCAAAAGCTGCTATTACATACTTATTCACCGTGGAGGAGAGCAACAAGGATAACTCACGCTCTGAGGACGAGACACCTGACCGAACACCACCTGCTCCTCAAGCATTAAAGAACGAGCTATACTTCGAGCGAGCTGAGCGCAAATGCGAGTGGTGCAATGAATCCATTGACTCACACGAAACGCATCACATCAGACCTCGGAGCGAGGGTGGACCAAATGAGCCGAACAATTTGATTATTCTTTGCCCGAATTGCCATGATAAGGCTGACCGTGGAATGATTTCTCGCTCAAAGCTCAAAAGAGTAGTTTCGATGAACAGCAAGCAATAACCAGACCAAGCAGCGGGTAGTAGGTGGAAAGCCTTCAATTCCGCATACGTACCCAGTATTCAGCACGGTTCCTGAAACCCCTCACCGCTTGAGGGATTCAACAGAGTTAGGTCAGTTAGTGTGTGCTCTTTCGCTGTTCGTGATGGTGTTTTGTGTGGTCAGATGCGGACATCAGTTCGAGATTCTCTGAACGATTGTCGAAAGGAATTCCGTTCTTATGATGAACCTGGTATTCTCCGCTGGAGAATACTTTGTGGGGGTCCTCACCGTCGTGGATTACCTGAAGTTGGTGAAGATAGACTTCATGAGACCCATCAGGATCGTTTGAGTAGCACCGTACATATCCAGTATCCCCACGGGTGGATAATCCAACATGGTTCTTCTTAGCGGCCTCTGACCTATCTCGTGTATCGATATCGTGGCGGGCCAGCCAATTTGAGACACTCGATTGAGAACAACCAAGATAGTTAGCAATCTCTTGTTGACTCATCTCTTCCTCTAAGTATAGTATTTCCAAAATCTCACGATTTTGGTATGGCTTCTCGCTTCGTTCTATCTTTTCCTGGAGTGTCTCTCTCTCTACGGGTGGTGAAGTCTCTGCTACAGCACTCATTTTCGCTGCGCCTCCTCGTTCTTGTTTCTCGCTAAAAGTGCCCTACAGGCCTGCTTTACCACTACTCCATACGGAACGGTACTGTCGTCAAATACTGCTTGACGAGTTGCTCGTAACTGTTCTTTTTCGCTGTCGCTCAGTCTAATTCGCTTCTTTCTCATTAGTACTGTAGTAGGAGTGGCCATCAACGGCCACTTCCTCTACTTATAGTGTACTGACGAATGATTGATTTAAAGCAAATAGAGGAGTTTTCCTCAACTACTGAATAGAGTGAATGTTTGTTCTCACGCTAATAGCGTGCTCAGATATCGGTGTTACTTGCGGATTTGCTTGTGAAGTTGAGAGAGCGCTTCACGCATATCACCAATACTCATGCCGACTTCCGTGACAACTGCTTGAAATTCACTCCGATTCTGCATTCGATTTTTCAAATTCTGTATATAACAGTTACCAACGAAGGCTATTGCCGCGATAATATGTGCGTCTTGGCCGCCACCTTCACCCTCGTGTCCATATGATGTGAAGGCTCCAGAGTTAATGTTCAGAACGATTTCCTGGACCTCATCAATCTGCGTCTGATTTAGCCCTACAGCAGAAGCTAATGCATGTATACGCGCTTTCAGGAATCGTCGCTCTCTGTTGAGTTTTTGACGGCCATCTTCTCGCCCACGGTGTCCATCCACCCCTCGATGCCAAGCATCGGCAGAATATACCCACGTTGTTAGCTGACTTCCGTCAAAGGTCGTAGCAGCTGCTGAATCTTCCATCGCAACTGCATACTTGTATTGGAGTGTCCCAGTTCCGTTTTTGCTATTATCATTGAAAGACTCACGCTCAGCCCTCAAGTCTATAGAGGCAGTCCAAAGGTCTACACCATCGTGGACGAGTCCACATTCTACACAGTATGTTTCCCAGTCGTTGTATGAGACCTTCCCATTGCACTCATCACATCGGCCGCGAGGCGTCTTTGTTTGTTCAATGGGGGTTATCTCTTCCTCATCATCCGTAGTGTAGAACCAGCGGTATGGATATGGCGAATGGTGTATTTTGCTGTCCTGGGGTAGCTCACTACTATAGCTCGTACTGAAGCAAGTTGCTGATGACATGTGCGGATCTACGGACGCCTTCAGTCACGAACACAGGTAATCCGCGGGGCAAAAGAGCCTATTCCTGACGGACTTCTTCTGTGGGATATACGGCGTCTCGTATACATAATTACGTCCTGGAAATTGAAAAGTGTGCTGATTTGATGGATTGTATTCTTATACACCCCCTTCGGTGTCATTGGAAGTGGTAAGGTCGTGAGGGAGGTCGGATGAACGTGTGAAAGTAGAACGAGCATAGATGGGATACGGCCTTAGCAGCTCATGAGGGTTGAATGGCGGTCAAAGGTGAATAGTACGAACTGCCAACGGAGATGTGGACGATGGTGAGTCAGATAGATGCCTATTTAGGTTCACTTGGGAGATGCTCTGACTCTTTGATACGGTCATGTCTTGCGCACATGCGTGATGAACTTGTGGACACAACCGTGAAGGCGCTCAGATGGCCTGAGATTGCTTCAGATTCGTTCCGATCTCGGGACGAATAGGAACGCCCAAACAACAGCAGTAACGCCTCTATGAGGCTAAGAATACCTCTCAGACATAGCCCCACCCGTCATTGATTGAGTGAATTAGCCTCATGCAACAGGTGCTACGAGGAATTAGTCCCAGTGAAACCTCTCATGCCTGTTGTGACGATAGTAAACGTATGTGTCGTCCAAGTTCTGATATTCTTCACCGACCTTAGCTTCTTGATCTCTTGCCTCTTCTATCGATTCATAGCATCTAATTTCCGTTAGGTGAGTTGGCCGATATTGTTGAGTGAACTTTGCTCCGTAAGACTTCCCACGGACGTGTTTCCACAACCGATTCTCAAGCCATTGGGAACAGCCAATATAAATCAGGCGACTATTCGTAAGTGCTTCTGCGACTCGGATTTTCCTTCCATCATGCGGCTCCTCGATTTGTCCGACGTTTGCTGGACTGAAGCATTCTAATCGGTAGACACAGTTGCCTGTCCATTCATCAGTAAAGTCGGACTGGATTTCATCGACTATTCTCGTTACTTCACCTTCGTGTTCATCTTTCGGTGCTTCTCGAACTGGGAGTGTATATTCGACATGCACATCCTACTTGAGATTCTGTAAGTACGTCAATTTATTTCCCAGTTGATTACTTCGATACTACCATCTATGAGGATTGGTCGATGACTAATCGAAAATCAAGCAAGAATACCCTTAGAACCGAATCTTGGGAACATGGTACTCAACCAAAATACAGAGCCATCGCATTCCAACCCCGCAATCAAGATCACTTCAACCCTAATCTACGTACCTAAACCAATTATATGGTATTTGGAGATTCTACTTGAGTAACCCTCTCCATCACCCTCTACTTACAAAGACAGGGAAAGGGGGCATATAAGGAGAGCCAAGAAGAGGGGACATTTAGTGGCATAGGCTCTGTCGAAATCTTCAAATCGGGATAGAAACCGCGTGTTGAATACAGAGCGCGACTGCAGCACGTCCGAAATCAGCGACGATAGGGGGAAGAACTGAACTTATTAATGTACCAGATCAGCCGCACAACACACGCAGATACAGGCTAAAGGATAAATGCTCCGTAATATCGCACAAAAAGGGGTGTTCGTTCGACACTCATCTGAATAAGATATTTTAAATATCGAATATCAACAGTAGTTGGATGACCACGGTGACTAGCGGAGATTCGGCCAAGATCCCTGGCTACGGACTGAAGTTGATTGTTTCGTTCTGGGCTATAGGGGTCTCGTTGGCCATTGGACTGATGTTAGCAAATTTCTTTGAAAACTACTCGTCTGGATTGTCTATTTCCGCTATTCAGGTACTTGAGGCAGTCGAGTTTTTCCCACTTTTATTGGCGTGGGGATTCATGATTCGTTACTCTGCTCAGTGGCTCATGCATATTCCACGGCTAGCCAGCGACACCGTTACTCAATACGAGAAGAGCACTGTTCGAGGCGTGTTCAGTCTCTTTATCGCAACCTTTGGTCTCATATGGTGGGCAGAACGCCTGCTAACGAGAGAGTTGCTAGCACACGCAATATTCACGTGGCCCTTCCCTATCACTGTGCTCGGACTCTCCTACAGCAGCTGGTACTACTCCAAAATGAAAGCCTATCGAAGGGCCGTGTCCGAGGGTCAACCAACTCCCAGTCGGACGGAGAGCAAACTGCCTACACCTATCGGGTTTCTTACTAGTGTCAAAGAGGGAGAAGTAACGGTCGAGAAGGTCGGTCTTGACCGAGGACTTCCCACGTTTCTGTTCAAAATCGAATCCGACAATGGCGACGATATAGTCCTAAACCTCGGCATGGAACGGCTTCTCCCGACTGCCCTGTTCAAGCAAGACAAGTAGTGGCTGAATCCACCTAATATATTCAGCACGGTTGCGCCAAACAATCGCTGAGGGTTTCCAACACAGCCAAATAAGACAATCCTCATTCGTCTTCCGACTTGACTTCGAATTCTACTTTTGCATCATCATCTTCAAGTGCTTCCATAAGCACCTCTGCTTGTTCAGGGTCAAGCCCAATATTTTCGCCTACAGCATCAGAAAGTTGCTCCAGGAAATCAGGAAGCTCCTTGTCTTTGAGATTAATCTGCATCTCGTTCACAACAATCTCAGGAGTAGTATCATGTTCTTTGTTAGATTCTTTCCGTTCACGGTTAATCGTATATGCGACTAATGCAAGTTCGATGAGAAGTGGGATGTTGTTGGCAACTACATCAACGATAAAAGCGCCTTCAGCAGATTTCTGGACTTCAAGTCTTGCTGGTACTCCTTTTTCGGATATCGCTTCCTTCAACTGGTGGTAATCCTCTCCCAAGCCTAAATATCTGAAATTTATCTGGTTAGGGTTCCACGCTTCCTCCTTGGTGTTTTCGTAGCCGACAAGAGATACGCTAAACCCACCAAGTCTATCGATTTCGTCCTCACGATGTTCAATATCTTCGTATAATCCGACTTCGCCAACAAGATGAGTTACATCATCTTCTTCTTGGATTCCTGCCCACAGAATTTCTCCCATTGGGTCGTCACGATTGTGATGAATCGATACGATACGGCGTTCGGGGTGCTGTTTCATCGATTCAATGTATTCTGGATACAATTTGTCAGAGACAACATGACCGTGTGCATCCTTCTGTGTGGTATTGAAGGACCCTCTGATTCGACCGCTAAGAGGCTTGTCAGTTACTCGATCGAACTTCACCAGGTTATGGATGTTCTCCATGTTAATTGAATATGATATGGATTGGTCACTAATAACTGCTGCCAATCAGAATAATTGGTGGATTTACAGGTGATTAAGGAGCGCTGGTAAGATGTTGAGCCCTTCTGGTATATTTAGCATGGCTTCATAAACGGTCATGGATAATTGATTTCAAGAGAGATGTTACATCATTCTTGCATGGAATCTCCGCGAGTCGAGGCACGAGAACGCAGACCCGCCCCCATCAAGATTAGATTCGGGGGAAGTTAGCGTGTGACATACGTAGGGGTGCATTCGACTGCTCCCTCTTGCCGAAATTATTATCAATGTTTATTGATTTCTCTTTAGCGAACTATGGTTGAAGATTCTGATTATTATTCAAATAGGCAAAAACAGAATCAACCACGAGTACATTCTACACTGACGCAACCAGCTAGAGAGAGACTATCTCGTATCGTAGCGCATCCATATCGACAAGGTAAGGAGGCAGGGATCGGGCACGTTAATCTCTCTGGTGAAGTCATCAATAGAGCAATAAACGGAGTCTACGAAGATGTGGGCCGTTCTAGAGTCACCGAACAAATGAACGCGACAATGGGCGATACTGCGTCATATCATAGTTCGCTCATAGAAGATACAGATACAGACATTGTATTAACATATATAGAAAAAGTGTTTGACATTTGCTTCACCCAATCCACGTTTTCGAACCAAAGTTTAGTAAAGAAGAATGCTCTCCGACGGTCGCAGCAGCTCGTGAATACGGTGATGGAAACGGAAGGTATTCTATATGAATTCAAAGAAAGTGAAGGGAGGTTTAGATTTCGACAAATCGCAACAGAGCGGTTAGAAGAGAGCGACGGGGAACTTTCTGATCTCGCACTAGGAGAAAAATGGGAAAAGCCGTTGAAAGGATACGATGAAGCGTATCGCCTCTACCGTGAGCGAACCTACAGCTATGCGATTCCTGAGAGTCTCTATAATGCAATTGAAGAGGTTGTGAAGACTATTTGCGTGGATCTTGAGTCTTGGGAGGGTAACCGAGATCAGAATCTTTCAATTTATCTAAATGTTATGAGTGATAAACAGTTATTTTCACCTAATAATATAATGCGAGAGGAACTTCGACTGTTGCACGAATCAATGGAGAAAACCTTCCAAAAGGCAGGGGGCGATCGTAAGAACCGACATTCTAGTGATATGGATCGTCAATACGCTACTCTACTGTTGGCGCAAGTATCTGCATATATACTGTTTATAATCCAGAGATATGAGGAAAAATACGGCTCATAATCCAATATCTGCTAATGGATGAGGGTGATTGGATACCTTATAGGACTAATCGCGGTTTTGGTAGAGAGAATAAATACCGATTGCACTGCCAGATATACCAAAAGCAGTTCCAAGGCTTAAGCCGTCCACAAAGAAAGACATACCGAGAATCATGATTGAAGAGGTAATTACAATCTCGCGACCAGTAAAGAGGAAGCGAGTAGCGCGTTTGATGTCCGAGATGAGTCGACCTCTCATCGTCTTTTCCCCAGTGTACGCGGTGTCCATGTCCTTTGCGAGCTGTGAAAAAGTCGTTTCTGAGGTACTTGCTACTGAATTAGAAAACTCCTCCATGAAGAGCGGAAATGTCTGATGGAACTCATCGGATATGTAAGTAGGGTCCCCTGCCTCAACGACCTTACTTAGATAGTGCTCAGCATCTTCAAACCTCTTCTTATCTAATCTCTTGAACTGATGTGAGTCAAAGAATGACAGAGAAGTCGAAATTCTCTCAATAACAGGTTCCAGACTATCTGGGTCACTTCGGTACGTTTTGAAAGCAGATGCGAGTTCATGATATGCAACCATTTCTGTTGAAATCTCAGAGAACAGGCGAGCCAACCAAGAGATTGTCCCTAAGAGGATAACTGCAGCAAAGAGAGATCCCGCAAAATAACTAAATGGTTCTACGATGACATTCGAGTCTTGTCCGTAGTATTGATGCTCAAAAAGGGCGACAGCAAAGATACCACCTACTGTTAAGCCACCAATACGTGGAAACCATAAGTCGGCCCACTCTCCGTATATTTTGTATCCCTTGTATCGGTCTACTCTCTTTTCATCTAGAATGTTCTCTTCTATGAAAGATTGTATCGAATCCCTTCCCTCTGTATTTTTTGAGATCCTAGTCTTCTCTGACTTGCTACTCATGGGTAATCGACTTGAACGTGACAGATATAAGATTTTTGTTGAAGAGAATATAGTCAGAAAGAGGTTAAGCGCGACTGGCCATATCTAAAGCTATCGATAGGTTGATTTTGATTAGAGATTGTTAAGAAATCCACGTCGTTGCTCTGCTTTTTGCTCCTCAGTACGTTTGTCGTAGTGCTTGTCCAGAATTTCCTTACTCACGTTCATGCGATCACTCACGACCTGTTCAGGAACATCGTTAAGAAGAAAGTGCGTGATTGCACCACGACGGATATCATGAGGCCGAATACTACTTGGACACGTTGCACCCCCCTTGTAGCCCTCTGCATCGCATTCCTCAGGTTCTCGGTCGTGAGGACATTCTCCAAGGAAGCATGGTTGTGTGACACGGTACACTGTACGGCGTAGAGTGCTGATGGTGGGTCGTCCGTGTGCTGTTGTAAACAGAGGTTGCCGTTCGTAGTCGTCGGTCACGCTGTGGCGACTGTTATCAATATAGTCCGCAAGCACCTTCGATGTATGAGACGTGAGAGTAACGTATCGCTCACCGTGCTTTGCATTCTTTAGCGGGGTGTCGGTCTCAGGTCGGTGGATCAATTCAACACGATCTCGCTGACGGTGAACATCCTTCACGTCAATTCCACGAGCAGCACCAACACGAATTCCAGTACGCCAGAGGAGGAGGAAGAGTGCGTGTTCGCGGCTGGCGTATTTGAATTGACTAAGATGTTCCAGAATCTTCTCAGCCCGTTTTGCCTCCATGATAGTGTCACGGTGCTCACCGTCGCCAGCATCTGGGAGTTCTACTTTCTCGTGGAGTCGGTGGGGAACCCCGTCAATGCGTTCACAGAACTTGAGAAAGGCACGGATAGTAGCAAGTTGACCACGGAGTGAGACCGTAGTGAGATTACCGTCCTTGCGCCGCCAAACACGGTACGCTTGCAGATCACGTCCGCTTAGCTCGTTGAGATTATCACGACCCTCTTTGTCGCACCACCGAATAAAATGCTGAAGACGATATTCATGGGATTGGACAGTGCTGGCTGCTTTCTCGCCTTCTGCTGATTGTAGGTACAGTTCGACTGCTTCTTCTGCAGAGATCGGCTCTAGTTTCGTCATGGCTCTTGTCACTGAGCACCAGTTGGGCAGGCGGGTGAAGTGCACCTCATCTGGGTGAAGTGCGGTGAGACACGGCCCTGGAACCACCAAGTCGGTGAGTGGTCGAGTCCCGCAGGGAGTCGGCCACTATCGCGGGCCGCCTGCGGCCCGAGAGGTTCGAATCCGCCCGAGCCCATGAAAATCCGCGAGCGCAGCGAGCGTGATTTTCTGTCGAGAGGGCGATGCGAGCCCAGAGGACGAGCGAACTCGGCGTGGTTCGAGTCCATCCGAGACTTGTTTCTGTGAAAGCGCTCGAATTCAAAGGGAGGGCAGCGTCCTCGCGAACCGAGTCCGCGCGGGTCGAGTTCTGCCGGTTTCTCGACTAGAGACTGAGTCTCCGCTGTCGAACCCGCCCGAGACACCCATATCAAAATTTCTACTGTTCTATCGAAGATGGCCTTTCAGTCCGGTAATTATCGCATCCAAACCCCAATCAGTTCGTGATAGATTTTGTATATTTTCTCTATACAAAAGTAACTAATATATACAAGTGAACTGTGCAGACTATCCGATACAAGTGATACTCTAATGCTTCGAAACGTATTCGCTGGCGTCGGCGTCCTCACCTTGGTCGTCGTCGCGGGCATCGGCGGTGCGTTGGCGCTCGGTCTCACGCCGGGCGACATCGTCGGCGGTGCGGCGGGCGGCGTCGGCGACGACGCACCGACGGACGCGAGAACCGACGGCGGTACCACCGGAGGCGACGACGGAGCGTCGTCCGGCGGAGGCGACGACGCCGTACAGGACGCGTACGACCAGCCGCTTCGGTTCTCCGTCGGTGAAATCGAGGAGTGCGGGACGACCTGTCGGGACGTGACCGCGCAAGTGAAGAACACCGGCAACGAGTCCGTCGATGACATCGACGTGACCGTCCGCATCTTCGCCGACGACGACGAGGTGTGGAACGGGAACGTCGAAGTCGGGGCTGTGGACGCCGGGGAGGTGCAGGAGCAGACGATCCGCGTCGAACTCGGCTACATGGACGCTTACAAAATCAAGCAGAACGACGGCTACATCACCGTTCGCACGACGGTGACGACGGCGGAGGGGAGCTTCGAGTTTACGGAGCGTCGGAAGGTCGCGTGAGAACGGTCGGCACGCCGTCGGCGTGTTCCGAAATCCTTTTTGCTTCCATCCGCATCCATCAGAGTGCGCCGCCTTAGCTCAGACTGGGAGAGCACTCGACTGAAGATCGAGCTGTCCCCGGTTCAAATCCGGGAGGCGGCATCCCTCCTGATTCCGACTGTCGAGCGAGGCGTCTCGTCGCCGAGCGACTTCGTCGGAATCCGTCGATATCATCGATCGCGATTTGAATCACGGAACGAGCGAACTCCTGGAAGTGTAAATCCGGGAGGCGAACCTTCCGCTCGGAGTCAGTCAACCCGCACATAGAGAGTCAGGCGTTCGGGCGCGTCGGCAGCAGGGTTTTACCCGCTGCTACCCTACTCCGGTAGGTTATCACCATGAGCTTCTCCACCACTCCTTCAGAATCGGACAGCCCCTCAGAGCGAATCGAGGCGGCAGTCGACCGCGCGAACTCGGCGGCGGGCGACGCGTCCGACAGTTCCTTGACGGGGACAGCGAAGGAACTGGTCGACGTACTCGTCGCGGGCGGGGCGCTCCTCGATAGTATCGATTTCGAGCGACTGCCGGAGGTCGTCGAGAAAGGACAGCTTCCGGCGCTCGTCGATGTCGACCACCTCGCAGACGCTATCCGAGAACGCGACCCCGATTTGGCCTTCGACTTGAGTAACTTGGAGAAGGTCGTCAACACACGAGAGCTGTGGAACTCAATCGACCTCCTCGAGTTCGGGAAAGCCAAGCGACGGTTGGACCGAGAACTCGAAGACGTTCCCGAGATCGACTCCTCGAAGGGAGTTGATAGCGACTCGGAGGCAGTCGAGGATGCCAAGGAGTTCACCGACTCGCTTCGCCCCGAAGCCAAAAGAGCGCTGGTCCACCAGGAGGCCGCAAAAAGGCTGAAAGTCGCCCGTAAAGCAGTCATAGCGCAACACACAGCTCTCGAACGGGTTTACGCGTCGAACCCGACGCACTCCGGAAGTCCCGCAAAAAAGCGGACCAGTCGAAATCCGACGGCGGTGTCGTTGCGTCCGTCGGGGCCGCTTCCGAACGGCGTCTCGACGCGGGTGTCGACGGTTCCGGCGGCGGTTCCGTATTCGGAAATCGATGCGCTCCCGCGAATCTACGGTCGGCGGTGGAGAGGAGTCGAGTCCGAGAGGAAACCGTAGAGTCGGGGAGAGCACTATAAGCGGGAGGCAGTGCCATTTACACCGAGAGCGGACTTTCGTCGGATATGGACGCGGACATCTCCATCGTCCGAACGGATGTCTCCGGACACGAAGCCGAACTACGGGAGTTGCTCCACGAGTACTTCCTCGAAGCGAACGAACTGGGCCAAGAGTGGTTCGGCGACGAGGAATTCGGCGCGGACCCACAGAAGATAGCGGCCGCTGACCTCGACAGACTCGCGTCGGCGACGGTGGACGAACCGCTGTTTCTGGCGCAGCGAGATGACGAACTGGTCGGGTCGATTCAGTTGAAACAGCTAGACGAAACGACCTCCGAGGTGAAGCGACTCTACGTGAAGCCGCCTCACCGGAATGCCGGAGTCGGGCGGACACTCGTCGAGACGCTGATTGCGGCGGCGGAGAGCGATGGGTTTGAGACGCTTCGGTTGGGCGTCGCGCCCTACCACGAGAGCGCACGGGCGCTGTACCGAGCGCTCGGATTCGAGTTCACTCCCGCGTACGAAGAGACGCAGGCCCCGGCCGAGATTCACGACGACTGGGGGTTCATGAAACTCGCGCTCACCGAGTGACTGACTCCGCCGCGCGACGCCTCCGTTTACAGCAGTGAACGGAGCAACCGAAGCGGGAACGTGACGATTGCGATGACGAAGTCGAGTATCGTACGGAGCAGCGAGCGGATAGCTCTGAGCATCACTACAGTGTTCGACGCCGAACAGTATCGTGGTTGGGGCTGCACGTGCAGGGTGGATTAAATCCTCCCGACGGAACGCCTTTGTCGCCGCCGAACGACCGCATTCCCGCGTGCGAGACATCTATTCGCACGGCCATCTAACGAAGAAAGACATATAGTTTCGGTTCGAAATAGGACTAGCAACGAGTGTCCCGATTTCCAAATCCAATTCGAGGGGTAATCTTACTCATCGGTCTCGTGCTCGCGCGACTCGGCCTCGTCGCGCCCGAGCGCGTTCGCCGAACGACCGACCTCTCGTGGCCGCGCATCGTCACGGGAGTCGCGCGCATGTCGAAGAACGCCGTCGACGTGGCGATGGTCGGCATCGCCATCGGTCCCGCCGCAATCGCCGGCGTCGGCCTCGCGAGTGCCTACTGGGGCATCGCGTTCGCGCTCGGCGGCGGGTTCGCCGCCGGGACCATCGCGCTCGTCTCGCAGCGCTACGGCGCGGACGCGTTCGAGGAACTTGGGCAGGCGGTTCGCTCCAGTCTCCTCGTCGTCGTCGCGGTGACCATACCCGTGATGGTCGCGTTCGTCTTCTTCCCGTACCAACTCATCGACCTCCTGAGCGGCGACGCCGACGCGATAGCGTTCGGTGCGGTCTACCTCCAGATCGTCGGCTTCGCCGTCCCTTTCGCGGGCGTCAACCTCATCGGCAGTCGCATCTACATCGGTCTCGACGACGCGTGGACACCGATGCTCGTCCGCGCCGGCGGCGCGATATCGAACATCGTCTTCAGCGCGCTGTTCATCTTCGGCTTCGATATGGGCGTCGGAGGCGCGGCGTTCGGCACGCTGCTGGCGAACGTGTTGGTCACCGTCGCGTTTACCGTCGGCCTCGTCAACGGGCGTCTCCCCGGTGCGGGCGACATTCCCGTTGCCGTCGACCTGACGGGGTCGTACGTCGACTGGCCGACGACGAGACAGATAATCGAAATCGGTCTCCCGGTCGTCGGTCGCAGCATGGTGTGGACTGTCGCCAACTTCCCGATGCTGGCCATCGTCGGCATGTTCGGTGCGCCGGTGCTCGCCGCCTACGTCATCAGCCGCCGCATCTGGGGCATCATGAACACTCCCGGATGGGGCTTCGGTCTCGCGTCGAGCAGTCTCGTCGGTCAAGAGTTGGGATCGGGAGACGAGCGGACGGCGGAGGCCTACGGGCGCGAAATCGTTCGATTCTCCGTTGCCACCTACGTCGTCGCCGCGACGCTCGTCGCGGTGTTCGCCGAACCTATCGTCCTCGCGTTCGTCGGTACGCGCGCGGACCCGTCGTTCTCCATGGCCGTGACGCTCGTCTACGTCTCCTGTTTCGCGGTCATCGCGCAGGGCGTCAGCGGCGCGTCGGCCGGACCGCTCGACGCCAGCGGCGACACGGCGTGGCCGTTCCTGAGTCAGGCGCTTGGGATGTTCGCATTCTCGATTCCCGTGGCGTACCTCGGCGCGACCACCTCGCTCGGCTACTGGGGGTTGTACCTCTCGTTCGTCGCGGAGACGACGGTTCCGGCCGCGCTCAACTACTACCGCTTCTCGACCGGGAAGTGGAAAGTCGTCAGCCGGAAGTTCCGCCCGGGAACGGCGGTCGCAGACGACTGACGGAGCACCGCCATGGATGACCGAATCGGCCCGAACGTCCCGGACGCGCCTCGCGAGCGGCAGACGATACGGCTCACCGAAGAGAGACTGGCGTCGTTTCGCGAGTGGGCGGTAGACGGAACGGCGCTCACCGCGGCGGCGCGGGTGCGCGACGCTGACGGTCGCACCGCGTTCGTGAAGAACCGATGGTCCCGCGGATGGGTTCTCCCCGGTGGTGCGGTCGAATCCGGCGAGTCGCCGGTCGAAGCCGCCCGACGCGAGGTCCGCGAGGAGACGGGGCTGGACGCGACCATCGAGGGCGAGCTCGTCGTCGTCGAGCAGCGGTACACCACCGAGAGCGACGAAACGGCGTTCACCGCGCAGTACGTCGTGTACGCGGCCTCCGCCGACGGCGAGATTCCGGAGCCGGAGCAGTTGGGCGCGAAGTCCGACGAGATAACGGCGGCGCGGTGGTTCGAGGCGACACCGGAGCGCCTCCACGACGGCGACCTGCTCGATCCGTACCTGTAACGACTCGACGAGAGTCGGGCGTAGGAACTCGACGGGAGGTTTGACGAGGGAACGGGGCAAACGCTCGACCGAGTTCCCTGTCGAGAGCGTCCCTCGCGACGGTTGTTGAATTCGACTAACAGTGAGGACTCGGAAGGGTTATGTGTGCTGCCGGACTTCCTTCAAAGGTAATGGCGAAAGGTACGGTTGACTTTTTCAACGACACAGGCGGCTACGGATTCATCGAGACAGAAGATGCGGACGACGACGTGTTCTTCCACATGGAAGACGTCGGCGGCCCGGACCTCGAAGAGGGACAGGAAGTGGAGTTCGACATCGAGCAGGCCCCCAAGGGCCCGCGCGCGACGAACGTCACCCGACTGTAAGCGTCGTTCTTTTCAGAACGCCGACTACGATCACACATTTTTATTTGGGACTCCACCGGCGAGCGGCAGCGTCGCTCGTCCGTCGCCCCGGTTTCTCGCGTTCGTCACCCCGCCCCGCGCTCGTCACTTCGTCCTGCGGTGGTCACTTCACCTCGCGCTCGCCGACCGAGTCGCCGACGATTCGCCACTCGCCGTCGGGACACCGTCGCTGCTCGTCGTCGAGGCGCAGGCCTCGACGTCGGTTTCGACGGTCGATTCCGCGCCCGCCGCCCGCGACGCGCCCGCCTCTGTGAGCGTGTACACCTCCCCGCGCGGGTCGTCGCCGAGGTTGAGCAACCCCTGCTCGTAGAGGTCGTCCACCCGGTCGCCGATTCGGTCGTCCGTGATCGGTAGCTCGTCGGCGACGTCCTCCGGAAGCAGCTCCGACGCGTCGGTGCGGGCGAAGACGGCCAGAATCTCCTCGTCGCTCACGTTCGGTTCGCGGTCAGCGTCGGTAATACGGTCGGTGCGAAACGGAGTCAGTTGAAGCCTCGGCGGACCCGGGTCGCTGCCGCGGACGTTCGAGCCGACGCCGGGAGTTCGGGCTCCGGACTTTTTGGGCTCCGGCCCGTTCGTTCGGTATGAACGGCGGGGATGCCGATCAGTTGGCCCAGAGCGGACTCGTCTACGAACCGTATCAGTCCTCGCCGGTCAAGCGGTGGCTGCTCCTAGACGGCGACCGCGTGGTGCTGTCGGGGGTGCTGTCGGTCGCCGTCTGCGCGTCCGTGGCGGCGCTCTGCTGGGTGGGCGTCGTTCCCGTCGGAGACGCCGACGCCGTGTTGTCGCTCGTTGGCACGCTGGTCGGCGGGACGCTCCCCTTCATCACCATCGTGCTCGCCATCAACCAACTCGTCCTCTCTCAGGAACTGGGGTCGACCGACGACCTGCGGACGCGGCTGACCGCGATGCAGGAGTTCCGTCGGGAGGTCGAGTCACTCACCGGACGGAACGTCAGCCCCGCGGCGCCCGCGGACTTTCTCCGCGACCTCGTCGAGCAGAGTCGCTCGCGCGCGGCGACGCTCGAATCTGCAGTCGAAGGTTCAGACGACGACCTCCGGGAGACGGTCCATCAGTACGTCGAGACAGTCGAAAACGAGAGCGAGACAGTGTCGGAAGCACTCGAAGGGGCGGAGTTCGGCACGTTCGGGGCGCTCTCGGCGGTTCTCGGTCACTTCGACGGGCGGCACATGCACACGGCGCGCGTGCTTCGAGCGGACCACGGCGAGGCGTTCGGCGACGAGGCCGAGACGCTCGACGACCTCGTCGAACTGCTCGAACAGCTCGCCGTCGCCCGGCAGACGTTCAAGACTATCTACGTCCAGCACGAGCTCGCGACGCTCTCGCGGCTCCTGCTCTACGTCGGCTTTCCGACCCTGTTCGGCGGCGGCCTGCTCATGCTCTCGTACCGGTCGCTCCTGTCGACGACCGCCGGCAGCGGCCTCCCGTTCTGGCTCGTCGCAGGCGGTGTCACCCTCGTCTTCCTCCCGTTCGTCGTTCTCCTGACCCACACGCTCCGAATCGCGACGGTGGCGAGCCGCACGGCCGACTTCGGCCCGTTCGTGCCGCGAGCGACGGTAAAAGACGACCTCTGAGCGTTGTGCAACCGCGCGGCGCACCGGCGCACCGCTCTATTGGCGCATCGCATACCGGCACATCAGTTGAACCGGATGCCGGACACCGGAACCGAACGCGATTGGCTTTTGTCGCCGCCGCCCGAACGTCCGTGGACGACGAATGACGGACGACGAGCGGGTCGCCGAAACCGGCAACGCCGACACCGACGCCGAAACGGACCGCAGAGCGCACGCGGTGACGCTCCACCAGCCCACCCACCGCGAGGTGCTCTGGCAGACCGAAGAAGCGTTCGAGCGCGGCGACGTGATAACGCTGTTCGGCCGCTGCACCGTCGAGTACGACGGCCGTGCTGCCAGCACGCTCGGTCTCGGCAACCGACTCGTGATTCTCAAACCCGACGGCGCGGCGCTCGTCCACACCGACGAGAAGCGAACGCCGGTCAACTGGCAACCGCCGGGGTGCGAACACCACACGGCGGTCCGGGAGGGGAGGTTCCGGGTCCGGAGCGAGCGGACCACGCCCGCGGAGACGCTCGACGTGCGGTTCGAACAGGTCCACCAGTTCTCGTCGCTCTCTATCACCGGCGGCCGGGACCTCGATCTGCAGGGGAGCGAAGAGGACCTTCGCCAACACATCCTCGACGATCCGGACCTTGTCGAATCCGGCTTTCTTCCGCTGGCGACGGAGCGACAGACGAGCGCCGGCCCGGTCGACATCTACGGCGAGGACGACGACGGGGTGGCGGTCGCCGTGGAGTTGAAGCGGCGGCGGGTCGGCCCCTCGGCAGCCGGCCAACTCCAGCGGTACGTCGCCGCGCTGCGCGCGGAGTTCGGGGACGGGGCGAGGGTTCGTGGGATTCTGGTCGCACCGTCGGTCACCGACCGAGCAGCGGCGCTTCTGGAGGAGCACGGACTGGAGTTCGTCGCGCTCGACCCGACGACGGGACGCCCGCCGGACGCGAACGCGGACGAGGAGTAGGGGCGCCATCGGAGCGAGGGCGAGAGAGAAAGACAGAGCCAGAAGACGGCAAGACGTTACGCCGAGTCGCTCGCGAGTCGGCGGAAGTTCTCGAACACGCGCGTCGCGGTCACGTCGTCGAAGGTGCGTTCGGAGTCGGGCGAATCGGACCAGCCGAAGTCGCGGCGGACACGATCGCGGAGCGCCTCGGTGAACTCCGGGTGGAACTGCGTCGTCCACAGCGGCGCCTCGCGGTGCCGCGTCGCGACGAGTGGATAGTAGTCGGCGCTGGCTATCGGGTCCATCCCCGCCCCCGCGTCGACGACGACGTCGCCGTGGACCATCGGTACGGTTCCGTTTACGCCCGCGAACAGCGGGTCGTCCGCGAGCTCCAGCGAGACGAGTTTCGTGGTGAGTCCGCGGTGTTCGACGGTCCCGCCGAGCGCGTCGTTGACGAGTTGGTGGCCGAAACAGACGCCGAGCGTCGGGATTTTCTCGTCTACTAGTTCGCGGACCAGCGCGCGCTGGTCGTCCATCCACGGGTAGGCGTCCGACTCGTAGACGCCGGCGGTGCTGCCCGAGAGGACGACGCCGTCGACGGCCGACGCGTCGTCGACGCCGTCGAGTTCGTCGAACCCCGCGACGGTTCGCGGCCCGCCGTCGCGGGCGTAGTCGTGGACGACGACGTCTGGCAGGTAGCCGGCGAGTTCGTGAACGAAGTACTCCGCTTCCGGGTCCACTTCGTTCGCCAGAACGAGAATCATCGGTCGCAGTTTCGCGGCCGGGGCGATAACGGTACTGGCAAGGGCGTCGACGAGCGGGGACTGGAGATGACATCGGCGAGCGGGGGGTTTCGCGTCGTCCTCGGCGACGTACCGAGTGGGGTGAACCGACCGGAAAGAGCACCGCACGGAGAACGAACCGGACGAGGCACCCCCGTGCCAACGAGTCGCAGAACACGCGGAGAACGGCATCGAAGGCTTTATTCACGGCGTTGGCCTTGTTCAGCGCAAGTAACTATGGCAGACAAACCGGCCTCAATGTACCGGGAGATCTCCAAAGCGCCCTACACCCGGCGTGAGTACATCACGGGGATTCCCGGCTCGAAGATCGCACAGCACAACATGGGCAACCTGCAGACCGGTCCCGAAGACTACCCGGTCAAAATCAGCCTTCGCGTCGAGGAGGAGTGCCAGATTCGTCACGGATCGCTCGAATCGGCGCGCCTGTCGGCGAACCGCCTGCTGTTGAAGCACGTCGGCCAGCCGAACTACAAGATGGTGCTCCGCAAGTTCCCCCACCACGTCCTGCGCGAGAACAAGCAGGCGACCGGTGCGGGTGCGGACCGCGTCTCCGACGGGATGCGACAGGCGTTCGGGAAACCGGTCGGCACGGCCGCCCGCGTCCAGCGCAACGACGCCGTGTTCACCGCCTACTGCAACCCCGAGGACGCCGAGACGGTGAAGGACGCGTTCCGCCGCGCCTACAACAAAATGTCGCCGCCGTGCCGCATCGTCGTCGAAGAAGGCGAAGAGTTGCTCGTCGCCTGATTCGGTCCGACGCTCCGTCCGTCGACGACGGACACACACGCTTTTCCCCCATCCCGCCACATCCGTAGCGTATGCTCAGACTGGCGGTGACGACCGACGCCGAGACGTTCGAGCGGATGCGCGACCCGCTCTCCTCGCGCGGCGTCGACGTTCGACACCTCCGCGCGAAAGAACGGGCGATCCGACTCACAGCGTCCCCGACCGAGACGTTCGACATGGGCTTCGTCTACCCGACGCGACTGATGGAAGGCGGCGCGCTCGACTTCCTTCACGACATTCCGTGGGTGAACGACCGCGACGCCGTCCTCACCTCGCGAAACAAGGCGGGCGTCATCGCCGCGCTCTCGCAGGCGGACGTTCCGGTCCCGGAGACGACGATGGTCTCGAATCCGCTCGACGACGAGCGACTGTTCGCCGCCGCCGAGGTGTTCGACGGACCCGTGGTCGTCAAACCGAACTCGACCACCCGCGGCACGGGCATCGTCCGCGTCGACGACGCCGATTCGCTCTCTGGCGTGGCGGACTACCTCCGACTCGTCCACGACTACCACGCGACGGGCGACAAGTCGTACTTGCTCCAAGAGTTTCTGCCCGACGCGCGCGATTACCGGGCGATGGTCGTCGACGGCGACTGCGTCGGCGGCGTCGAGCGCCGGTTGCCGGCTGAAGCGTGCGAGGACGGTCGGTGGAAGCACAACGTCCACCGGGGCGCGGAGGCCGCAGCCGTTGAACTGCCGGAGCGGCACCGTCGACTTGCCGAAGAAGTTGCCGGCGTGCTCGATATTCCGTACCTCGGCGTCGACCTGCTCGAAACGGAGGACCGCCTCCTCGTCGGCGAGACGAACGCCCGCCCGACCATCGACGACGACGCGAAGTACGACTCGGGTTTCTACGACCGGTTGGCGGCGCTCGTAAGACGGCAGATCGAGTGAGGACTATCCGCAAACGGCGGTCGCGTCGCTGGACGTCGGGTGCGTCAAAAACTCGGAGAGAAGCGGCGACGGCGTCGGCGCGTCTGCGCTACTCCACGTCGATTTCGGCGGAGTCCTCGATACGGTCAAGCGTCACCTGGAGGACGCCGTTTTTGAACGTCGCGCTCGCGGAGTGTTCGTCGACGCGGGTGGGCAGTTGGATGCGCTCGTCGTACTCGCGGCGGTCGCTCGCGGCGCTGATAGTGAGGCGTTCGCCGTCGCACTTCAGGTCGATGTCGTCCTTGTCGACGCCGGGGAGGTCGGCGACGACGCGAATATGGTCGCCCTCGTCGATGACGTCAACGTGCGTCTCGGTCGTAAAGCCCGATTGGTCCTCGAACCCGCCGGTCATCTCGTTCATCATGCGCTCGATTTCGCCGAAAATGTCGCCGAACGGGTCATCACGGTCGTCTCGCTTCATGCGGCAGGCTATGTCGTATGCGCTCAAAAGCCTTCTGTCGATGTCGGGTGCGCCGAATCCGTCCCGAACAGTACGGCTAAAAGAGACGTTCCAAAACCAATATACGAGGCGGGGTTTAAATACTACACAGGCACTAACTCAGCTATGAGTGAAAAATCGTACCTAGGTCGCGGGGAAGAAGTCGACGAATCGGAAGTCGTACGCATCGCGCTTAACGGCTTCGGGCGCATCGGGCGGAACGTCTTCCGCGCCGTCATGGACGACCCGCGCATCGAACTGGTCGCCATCAACGACGTGATGGACGGCGAGGACATGCGGTATCTCAGCAAGTACGACACCGTTATGGGCCGCCTCGACGGCGTGACGCTGGAGGACGACCGCCTCTCCATCGGCGACACGTCGGCGGAGGTGCTCAACGTCCAGAGCCCCGCCGAACTGCCGTGGGACGACCTCGACGTCGACGTCGCACTGGAGTGCACGGGCATCTTCCGCACGTACGACGACGCCCACGACCACGTTGAGGCGGGCGCGGACAGGGTCATCATCTCCGCGCCGCCGAAAGGCGACAAGCCGGTCAAGCAAATCGTCTACGGCGTCAACCACGACGAGTACGACGGCGAGGACGTCGTCTCGAACGCCTCCTGCACGACCAACAGCATCACGCCGGTTGCGAAGGTGCTCAACGAGGAGTTCGGCATCAACTCCGGCCTGATGACGACCGTGCACGCCTACACCGGGTCGCAGAGCCTCATCGACGCGCCAAAAGGCAAGACGCGCCGCGGGCGCGCCGCCGCCGAGAACATCATCCCGACGACGACGGGCGCGGCGAAGGCGACGACCGAGATTCTCCCCGAACTCGACGGCAAACTCGACGGGATGGCCATCCGCGTACCGGTGCCGAACGGCTCCATCACGGAACTCGTCGTCGACCTGCAGGGCGACCCCAGTGCAGACGAGATCAACGAGGCGTTCCGAAACGCCGCCGACGGCGAATTGGCGGGCGTGCTCGGCTACACCGACGACGAGGTCGTCTCCTCGGACATCCTCCAGCTGCCGTTCTCCTCGACGGTCGACCTGAACTCGACGAACGTGCTCGAAAACGGTGGTCTCGCGAAGATCCTTACGTGGTACGACAACGAGTACGGCTTCTCCTGCCGAATGCTCGACGTCGCGCGCTACATCACCGAGGAGTAACGCCGCACTCACGGCTGAGTCCGCATTTTTTTGGTCGCGCCAGAGGACGCTAGCGGAGCGCTTCGCGGAGGCGCCCGAACCGTCGTGCAACTTCGACCGCATCCGCCCACGACTAAGTAGCAGTCCCCCGATTTCCAACGTGAGATGGCTTCGTTCAACACGCTCGACGACCTCGACGCCGAACAACGGGTACTCGTCCGCCTCGACCTCAACTCGCCGGTCGAAGACGGCGTCGTGCAGGACAACCGCCGCTTCGAGCGACACGCCGAGACGGTGTCGGAACTCGTCGACTGCAACCACCGCGTCGTGCTGATGGCCCACCAGGGTCGCCCCGGCGACGACGACTTCGTCTCGCTGGAGCAGCACGCAGACATCCTCGCGGAGCACGTCGATACGGACGTGAACTTCGTCGCCGACACGTACGGCGAGGAGGCGCTGGACGCCATCGACGCGCTCGAAGCGGGCGAGGTGCTGCTGCTCGAAAACGTCCGGATGGTCGACGACGAGTTGCCCGAGGAAGACCCCGAGACGAAAGCCGAAACCGAGTTCGTGCAGACGCTCGCGCCGGCGTTCGACGCGTACGTCAACGACGCGTACTCGGCGGCCCACCGCAAACACGCCTCGCTGGTCGGTTTCCCGCTCGTGTTGCCCGCCTACGCCGGGCGGGTGATGCAGACCGAGTACGAGGCGAACTCCAGCATCGCCACCCGAGAGTTCGACGGCCCCGTGACGATGGTCGTCGGCGGGACGAAGGCGACGGACGTCATCGGCGTGATGGACGCCATCGGCGAGAAGGTGGACAACTTCCTCGTCGGCGGCATCGCGGGAGAACTGTTCCTCCGCGCCGAGGGTTATCCGGTCGGCCGCGACGTCGGTGAAATGGCGCTCTTCGACGACCAGTGGGAGAACAATCAGGACGTCATCGAGGACGTGCTCCAGCGCCGCACGGGCCAGATTCGACTCCCGGTCGATTTGGCGTACGAGGACGACAGCGGCGAGCGCGCCGAAATCCCCGTCGAGAATATCGAGGAGAAGGAGACTGGCTACCTCGACGTCGGCTCCGAGACCGTCGAGGCCTACGCACCGACCGTCCACGAGTCCGACGCGGTGTTCGTCAAGGGCGCGCTCGGCATGTTCGAGGATGAGCGCTTCGCCGACGGCACTGTCGGCGTGCTCCGCGCCATCGCCGAGACGGACTGCTTCTCGGTCGTCGGCGGCGGCGACACCTCCCGCGCCATCGAGATGTACGGCCTCGACGAGGACGACTTCTCGCACGTCTCCATCGCGGGCGGGGCGTACATCCGCGCGCTGACGGGCGAGTCGCTCCCGGCGGTCGAGGTGCTGGAAGAACAGGCCGAGAGGTGAGCGAGACGCGGGCAGATCAGCCGGCGCGACGTCGACTGAGTCCTCGCAACCCGGTTCCGACGAGGTAGAGACCGAGCGGGAGGAAAATCACGACCGCCGCTGTGTCGGCGGGTCCCCACCAGAGCGCGCTGTCGACGCCGTTGACGAGAGTCGGCGACCGCGCGTAGCTGAGATAGTTGAACACGCGGTAGAGCGGCCACGCGAGGACGAGAAGGCCGACGACGAGTTTCGGGAGGGCGTCGATGTTCACGGTCCGAATCCGTAGTCGTCCCACAAATCTCTTCGGAGAACGGCGACGGGGACGAACCTCACGAACGTTCTTACCCGACTCGGACGAACCACGGAGTATGCTCGTCGGAATCGTCTCTGACACCCACGACAACCTCAACTGCGTGCGGGCGGCCGTCGACCGCTTCGAGTCCGAATCCGTCGACGCCGTTGTCCACTGCGGCGACATCGTCGCGCCGTTCTCGGCGACGCCGTTCGACTCGTCCTTCGAGTTCTACGCCACCCGCGGCAACAACGACGGCGAGTGGAACCTCCAGTCAGCCGTCGAATCGTTCGGCACCTACCTCGGCGAAGCGGGCGAGCTCGCGTTCGACGGCCTCGACGTGGCCGTCTACCACGGGACGAGCGGGACGCTCGTGGACGCGCTGGTCGACTGCGGCGACTACGACTACGTCCTCCACGGCCACACCCACCAACGTGACGTCGAAGAACGCGACGGGACGGTGCGCGTCAACCCCGGCGGCCTGCCGATACCGGGGGCCGACGACGCGTTCCACGTCGCCGTCCTCGACACCGAAACCGGCGAGGTGTCGTCGAACGAAGTCGCGTAAAAGGGAGCGTCTTCCGTCCGTCTGCTCGCCGTCGCTCAGTCGTCGGCGGCGACGAACGGCTGGTTCTGTCCGCCGAAGACGCTTTCGAGACCGACGCCGAGCGACTCGTTCGTCAGCGCGATGCTCTCGGATTTGCTCGCGCTGCCGGCGATGGCGCGGGCGGCGTCGATGTTCTCGGGAATCACGTCGCTTTCCTGGTGGATCGCCTGAAAGAGGTAGAGATCGTCGTCCTCTACGGCGATGGACTCCTCCCAGATGCAGTTCTCCCAGAGGTCACCGCGCGGCCGCCCGGCGTCCATCGCGAACTCCTTGAGTTTGCCCGTGCCGTCGATACCGGCGTGCTTCGGCACGAAAAACAGGCGCGACTCGCCGGCGAGCAGGTCGCGCACGTCCTCGGCCGTCGGCGTCGATTCGAGCGTCACGTTGACGCTGTGGGTGTGCATCAGCGTCGCCGGAACCTTCAGGCCGAGCGTGTCGATTTTGAGATCCGGGAAGATGGTCTGCACGTCGGGACCGTGGTGCGAGGGGAGCTTCACGGGGTCCGGTAGGATGTCGTTAATCGGCCCGCGACCGGTCTGGCCGGGGTCGCCGCCGCGGCGGACAAGCGTCACGCGCGCCTTTTTCACGCCGTAGGTCTCGTCGAGCGGCGCGAGCAGTCGAGACAGACCGGTCGTGTTACAGGAGACGGTCCGGACGAACTGCGCGCCGGTCGCCTCGTCGTAGTTGGCGCGCGCGTTGAAGCTCACGTCCGCGACGTCGGCGTCTTCGCCGCCCTGGAAGATTGCCGGCGTGTCGTGGCGCTCGTACAGTTCGCGGTTCTGCGCGCCGATTCCGGAGGGAGTGGTGTCGACGACGACGTCGCTCTCGGCAACCAGGTCGTCGACCACGCCAGCGAGGGGAACGCCCGCGTCGTCGAACTGGTCGACGCGCTCGGGTAGCGCGGCGTAGAGGGAGTACCCGTTTCTGACTGCTGTCTCGGCTTCGAAGTTCGGCCGCGTCTTCGCCACCCCGACGAGTTCCATGTCGGGTTGGGCGCAGACGGCGTCTGCGACGCGTTTGCCGATTGTTCCGTAGCCATTGACGCCCACCTTGAGCATACTCGCGTCTGCTACCGGCAAGGACATAGTTATTTCGAAGATTAACACCAAGAAATTAACTCCAAGGCGAGTAACCATGTTTCGGTTTCAGCCCCCCGAAAGTCGGAATATCCGGTGTTGTAGGCGAAAAGAAGGCGAGGAAATTCGGCCGCCGACCGACCGCGAGCACGCGATGTGGCAAAGCCTAACCCGACGCCGGACGGCATCTCGGATATGACCGACCGCAACTCCGACGAACTCCGCGCGGCGGCGGAGACGGCGCTCAAACAGTGTCTGCGTCTCCAGCCCGACGAGTCCTGTGCAGTGATCACAGACGACAAGCGAGTGCCTATCGGCGAAGCGTTGTACGGCGTCGCGAGCGAGATTTCTGACGACGCCGCACTCGTTCGGTATCCACCGGGACCGCAACACGGCGCAGAGCCGCCGGCGCCTGTGGCGGCTGCGATGCGCGACGCCGACGTGTTCATCGCGCCGACGACGAAGAGCCTGAGCCACACTCGCGCGCGGAGCGAGGCATGCGACGCCGGCGCGCGCGGCGCGACGATGCCGGGAATCACCGAGGAGGTGATGCTCGCGGGTCTCGACGCCGACTACGAGGCCATCGCGCGCCACAGCCTCACCGTTCTCGAACAGGTCGTCGACGCCGACGAGGTTCGCGTGACGACGCCGAAGGGCACCGACATCACGTTCGTCCCCGGCGACCGCGAGTGGCTCTCGGATACCGGGATGGTCCACGACTCGGGGCAGTTTTCGAACCTCCCGGCGGGAGAAGTGTTCGTCAGCCCCGAGACCGTCGACGGCACGTACGTCGTCGACGGGACGATGATGCCGTACGGACTGCTTGACGAAGGGCGAGAACTCCGCTTCGAGGTCGAAGACGGCTACGTGACCGAGATCTCCGACGACGAAGTACGAGAGCAGGTCGAAGCGGGCGCCGAGGAGGTTGGGCGGGACGCCTACAACCTCGCCGAACTCGGCATCGGCACGAACGTCGGCGTCGACGAACTCGTCGGCTCGGTGCTGCTCGACGAGAAGGCGGCGGGGACGGTTCACATCGCCATCGGCGACGACGCCGGAATCGGCGGCGACACCGTCGCGCCGCTACACCTCGACGGCATCATCCGGGAGCCGACTGTGTACGCGGACGGAGAGGAAGTGGAACTTCCGCGGTAGCGAGCGACGAAGTCGCGAGCAGGGGAGGTCGTAGACCGCCCGACGGTCGAGCGAAAATTCCCGCTTCCACTAGTCGTTCAAAATGATCACTCGACGCACCCTCGTGAAAATGGCGCTTCCGGGTTCGGCCCTGTTAGCTGGCTGTCTCGGAGTTGGATGACCGGACAGTCGATGCAAGCAGCGTATCCCCCTCTCGGACCAATTTTCCAAGATTACATACGACACAAGCCACGGTTTTGAGTTACGAGTGAAGGACGAGAGTGTACCGAGAGACGGCGTCATCGAGTTCCGCCTCGTCAACGTTACGACCGAAGAGCAGCAAGCGGGTTCTCAATACGCGTACACCTTCCAGCACCAGACTGATTCCGGGTATCGTGACCTCCTCTCCACAGATTCGACTGGCAATTCCAGCATCGTGACGACGCACGAACCGAGCGAGGGATTCTCGTGGACGTTCCCAGTCACTACCGATGGGTTCTCGCTCGATCACACGATGTGTGGCGACGTGTCCACTGGAAAATACCGGTTCGTCTACTGGGGTATCGATGACCCGGCGATCGCGGTCCGGTTCGAGATCGTCCGTTGAACGAAGAGGCTCTCTCAATCTCGAGGCCGGCATCTCGCCGCCCGTGACTGACCGACACGAGCTCTGTGTGTCTCCGGAACGGTGACAGGCTGCGAGGCGGCCACCTGTCGTCACCGCAGCTGGTACTGTTCGTACTGTCGGGTGAATTCGAGGAACTCGTCGAGCGGCCGGGTACACTCCGCCATCGTCACCACGTTCGCGTCGGCGTCGTAGTCGACGATACCGGCGTCGGCCAGCTTCGGGAGGTGCGAGTGGTGGAGGTCGGCGTGAATCTGTTCGAGCGTCTCCTCCGGGAGCGTTTCCGGGGTCTCTCTGGTCTCCCATAGAGCGACCTGTTCTGCGACTTCCGACAGCGTCGCAGGATACCGGCAGGTCTGGAGGTGATAGAGCACGTACCGACGACGCGGGTTTTCGAGCACGCGAAATACGGCGTCCAGCGGGAACGCGTCCGCGTCGTCGACGCGGACGCCGTCTGGAAATTGGTCGAACTTGTCGGTGTCCCCCTCGCCTCTGGTCGGCGGATCGTTGGGTGCGTCGTCCTCCATTTTGTGTCCCCCATCGAGCGCGACTCCCCCTGGAACCGAACTCGTCAACTGCCGCGGAACCAGTGTGGGTGGTTCCTGACGGCGACTCGTGTATATTTGAATCTCGAGTGGGGGACACCCTTAGTGTTGTCGTTGGACGACGCCGAGTGGCGTGGGCGTCGAAGCCGACGCGGCCCCCAGTCGAGAGCGTTCGTCGGCAGAAGCGCGGACTTTTAGGGCCAGATGGATTACGGCGTCGTATGAGCCAAAGCGAACGGGTCGCGGTGGTCTGTCCCTCCTGTTCACCGCAGACGGAGACTGTCCACGAGGTACTCAAACCCGGTGGACAGACGACCGTCCGCTGCACGGAGTGCGGACACACCCACAAGACGAAAATCGAAGAGGAACGCGAAATTGAACTGAGCGTCGTCGTCTCACAGGACGGCGAGTCGTTCAGCACGACCGTCGACGCCCCCGCCGAGGAGACGCTGGCCGTCGGCGAGGAGTTCATCGCTGACACGCCCGAAGCCATCATGCTCGTCCGCATCACGTCGCTTGATATTGGCGACGACCAGCGCGTCGACGAGGCTGTCGCCGAAGACGTTTCGACCGTCTGGACGCGCGTCGTCGACAACGTGAGTGTCCCCGTCACGCTCCACCCCGGCGACGGCCGCCGCGACGAGACGCGAAGTTTCAAGCTGAGCGTCCCCGGAGACTACGAGTTCGTCGTCGGCGAGACGGAGGAGTTGAACGACGAGGAGTTCGAGATAGAAGGCATCCACGTCCGCCAGAACGCGACGAACTACCGCTTCGACAAGTTCGACCGCGACGGCGACATGGTGTTCGCCAAGGACGTAAAGCGCATCTACGGTCGCGACGAGACGAGTTCGGCGTGGTCGGTGTGGTAAGGACGCGGGCGACGTGGTGAGGACGTGGGCGACGTAATAAGGAGTGGGAGACGTAGTGAGAACGGAGACAAGTGAGAGCACAGCCGAGGTACTGAGTGAGGCTGTAGTCGGCGCTGCGGACGCGGTCGAGACGGTGAGATAGTCGCGGAACAGACCCAAAGCCGACTCGATACGAGAGACTAACACGACGGAGGAGAACCCCCATGGACTTCGAAACTGCCCGTAAGCGGATGGTCGACCGACTCGTCGAACGCGACCGAATCGAACGGGAGGCGACGGCCGACGCGCTCCGAACTGTCCCGCGTCATGAGTTCGTTCCGCCGGAGCGACAGGGGGCCGCCTACTGGGACCGACCGCTGCCCATCGGCGGCGGACAGACGATCAGCGCGCCACACATGGTCGCCATCGTTACCGACCTGCTCGCGCTCGACCCCGGCGACCGGGTTCTCGAAATCGGAACCGGTCGCGGCTACCACGCGGCCGTCACCGCCGAGACGCTCGCACAGATCGAACGAGATGGCGGAAGCGACGAGAGCGACGACGCAGAACTCTACAGCGTCGAGTACGACCCTGAACTGGCCGATCGCGCCCGCGAGACGCTGTCCGAGCACGGCTACGACATCGACGTCCGCACCGGCGACGGCTACGAGGGGTGGGACGACCACGCGCCGTACGACCGCGCGTACCTCACCTGCGCGCCCGAGTCGCTTCCGGATCGAGTGGTCGAACAGGTCCGACCGGGCGGCTGCGTGGTCGGGCCAGTCGGCCGGGGGCGACAGACGCTCGTTCGGGCGTGGCGACGCGAAGATGGCGCTCTCGACCGCGAGACTCACGGCGGCGTTCGGTTCGTTCCGATGCGTCGCGGCGACGATTGAGCCGAGTCCGACGACCGACCCCCGAGAACCGAGACGCCGGCGGCAACGACCGATTTTTCTCGCCCGTCCGCTACGTTCCCTCCATGCCGACCGTACATCGTTCGGGGTTCGACACCGAGACGCTGTTTCTGCTCTGGACGGCCCGCGAGACAGGGGTACTCGACGCGCTGACGAGTCGGGCCGGAACCGCCGACGCCGTCGCCGCCGAGACCGAGGTGACGCCTGAAGCCGCGCACGTCGTCGTCGAGTCGCTCGCCGACCTCGGTTTTCTCGAACGCGTCGGCGACGAGTACGAGGTGACGAACCGAGCGCTCGGCTTCCTCGCGAAGCGCGACGTGCGCTCCATCGGTCGTCTTCCGCACGCGCTCGACGTGCTCGACGCCTACACTGCGCTCCCCGAGACGATGGCGACGGGGCGACCTCCGGAACTGTCCGAGGAGTCGACGGTCAACCGACTCGGCGCGCACGCCGCGACCGACGAAGCGGTCGTCAGAGCGGGCGTCACCGCCGCGGTTCGCCTCGCGCCGCGCGCCGAGCGCGTACTGAACGTCGCCGGCGGGTCGGGCGTCTACGCCCGCGAGTTCGTCGCCCGCGGCTTTGAGGTGACGATGTGTGACGGTGCCGAAGTCGTCGAGTTCGTCGCCCCGGCGCTCGAACACGAGGACGTGACGCTCGACGAGCGGTCGCTGACGACGATAGCCGACGGAACATACGACCTCGTCTTCGGCGAGAACCTCTGTCGGTCGCTCGGCGTCGCGGAGATTCGGACGCTGCTGTCGACGGTCGAAGACGCGCTGTCGCCGCGCGGCGCGGCCGTCTTCGTCGAACCCGTCCGGGGGCGTTCGTCGGGGGCGGTTCGGGCGGCGACGGAAGCGCTCGCCACCGGGAGCGGCGGCGCGTACCGCGAAACGCAGTACCGCGAGTGGTTCGCCGAGGCCGAACTTGAGCGCGTCCGCGTCGACGACGTGCCGGGGACCGACCGGCAGGCCGTCGGGGGGTACAAGCGCCGAGTTGATTAGCAGTCGTCTCGGATAGAGCGTATGGACCCCGCGGTACTGCGCGAGGACATGGTCGACGGCCTCGAACGGGCGCTGGGCGACCACCTCGACGAAGACGTCGACGTGGCGATGCGGACGGTTCCGCGCCACGAGTTCGTCGACGACCACCCGTACGCGAACAAGGATACGACCGAGAACGGCAGCCGCGTGCTCGCTCCGTCGACGGTCGCGCGACTGCTCTCTGTGCTCGGCCCGGCCGACGGCGACAACGTCCTCGTCGTCGGCGCGGGCGTCGGCTACACCGCTGCCGTCGTCGCCGAACTGGTCGGGGACGCGAACGTACAGGCGATCGATATCTCGCGGCGGATGGTGCTCTACGCGCGCCAGCGCCTCGCCGAGACCGGCTACGAGGGAGTGCTCGTCGACTGTCGGGACGGCGTGAGCGGCTACCCCGAGTACGCCCCCTTCGACCGGATTCTCCTCGAAGCGGCGGCGATTCGGCCGCCGCGTTCGCTCGTCGACCAGCTCGCTCCCTCGGGGAGACTCGTCTTTCCGATGGGCGGCCCGCAGCAGCGACTCGTCGCCGTCGAACCCGGTTGCGACGCTGCGGGACCGGACGGCGTCGTCGAGCGCTACGGACCGGTGCAGTTCGCGCCGATGCTCGTCGACGGCGAGCAACCGGACGGAGTGGCGCGGAACCGGACGGTTCGAGAGGACCGCGAGTACCACGAGAGCGGGTGGCACGCCCGCACCGGGTGGGAGCAGGAGTGGGTCGACTGGGACGAACACCTCTGAGCGGAGACGCAGTTAGCTCACCGGCCGAACGCCGGGGCTCACCCGCCGCGAATCACCAGTATCTTCGTGTTCGCTCGCCGGTCGACGAACTCGCTTCACGCGGGCGGTTTCACTTCGACGACGAGCGTGCCGTCCTCCTGATTCGGCCCGAGCGAGGGGTCGACGGTCACCGTCGCTTCTCCGTCGGCGTCGGTCGTCGCCGTCTCGACGTCGTCGGCCGTCCCGCCTTTGACGACGAGCGTCGCGTCGGCGACAGCCTCGTCGCCGCGACGCAACGCCCGAGCGCACTTCCCGCGGTCGCCGTCTCACAGGCGGACCTCCTCGTCGCTCACCGATTGACGATGCAGGCGGACGTGGACGCGCTGACCGCCGCACAGCCGACGTACCTCGCCGGGACGATACGCGAGCGACTGCCGACGCGGACGTGCGACGCACTCGTCGTCGACGACGCGACCGAATCGGCGCACGCGGTTCGAATCCGGGAGCGAGAGACGCCACACGGCGGCGGAAACCCGCGGGCGAGTCGAGTCGCCGTCGCGGCGGACAAACGGCCGACGAGAGAGACCGGAGAGCGTTTGTAGCCCGCTCGCCTGTGAGTCGACAGACCGACTCGGGGTCGACTTCACCGACTTCGCCCACACGTCCGACCACGCAACGACGAAATGACCGCAGACCACCCGCTCGTTCGACTCGAAACGCTCGCCCTCGTCGCTATCGGCGGATTTGCCGGAGCGAACCTCCGATTTCTCTTCGCCGACGCACTCCCCGGTCTCGGCGGAACGTTGGCTGCGAACGCGCTCGGCAGTTTCGCGCTCGGCGTCGTCCTCTACGAGACGATGTATGTGGGCGTCGTCGCCGCCGAAACGCGCGTTGCTGTCGCGACGGGCTTTCTCTCCTCGTTTACTACCTACAGCACGTTCGCGCTCCAGTCGATGCAAGCCGGACCGGTACTCCTCGTCGCGAACGTCGTCGCGAACTACGCGCTCGGGTTCGCAGGCGTCTTGACGGGCCGCTCGCTCGTGAACGCCGTTGCCCGGAGGTGGAGTCGATGATGGCGCTCGAACCGGCGCATCTCGTCGGGACTGGCGGGGCTATCGGTGCGTTGCTGCGGTACGCCGTCGGACAACTCGTAGACGACGGGTCGTTTCCGCTATCGACGTTAACCGTGAACGTTCTCGGGAGCTTCGTCCTCGGCGTGGTCACCTTCGCGGGCGTCGGCGATAGCGCCCTGCTCCTCGTCGGCACGGGCGCGTGCGGGTCGTTCACGACGTTCTCGTCGTTCTCGTTCGAGACGGTCCGTCTCTGGGAGATGGACGAGAAACGACGCGCCGTGGCGAACGCGACGGTGAACCTGGTCGGGGCAGGCCTCGCTCTCGGTGTGGCGTGGCTCGTCGCCTCCGGCCGTGTGTTCTGAGCCCGTCACATCGACAGCTACAGGCGTCCGGGGGACGAACGTCGAAGCATGACCGACGGCCCGACGAACCGGTCGGTGTTCGCTCGCTTCGTCGACGGTGCGGCGGGGAGTCCGTTTCTCGCGCTGATGGTCGTGTTGTTGGTGTTCCTCTCGGTGTTCTTCCTCGCCGGCGGTCTGCTGTACGTGTTCGGGTGAGTCGCCGAATTCTCGGCGCACACGTGTGCTCGGCGACGAGAAGCCTCGCTCGACAGTCGGAATCAGAAGACGCCCGAGGCGGGATTTGAACCGGAGTCGTTTCGCTCGCTTCACTCCATGATTCAAATCCGCGAACGTCGCACACTGATTTTCAGCGCTCGCTCGTCACAAGCGACTCGCTCACGAGTTGAAATTCAGAGAAACGCCCGAGGCGGGATTTGAACCCGCGTCACAACCGTGACAGGGTTGTATGATGGGCCACTACACCACCCGGGCAACCTGTACTCCTTCGTTTTTGTGAGAGACGCTTAAACCTTTTCAGTTGGCCTCGCCTGATGTGCGACCTATATTCGCAACTTACTGTGGTATCTCTTCGGAGAGTTCGTACTCGTGAGCCCAGTTGATAGAGGGATGGTTGATTTTTGCATCGAATCGGAGTTCCATCTTCTGCGTCGTTGCTTCGTGAACCGGTATCCAGTACAACGTCTCGTCTGGAGGGTATCTTACAACGAACGCGTCAATCTGATTGTGATACGTTTGTTCGTGATATTCGCCTTCTTTGGTAGTCTGTGAATGCGTGTTAAACCGAATCGTCCGATCTTTATTCTGCCACGCCGTCTTGCACTGCACACGGTATAACTGGATCCCAGCGTCGATAATAAGATCGTACTTCTCGTTGTCTCCGAAAGGTACCGAGACGCTGTATCCGTTGGCAACGAAATGTGCGAGGACTTTTGCCTAGGTCTCGTCGCCGACATCTTTCGTGTTGCTCACGTCTGATAATCTGTTATGAGAACACCCGGTATAAGTGAACCTAATCTGGAAACTCTGCTTCAGGAGAGTAATATCTTCTTGAGAGAACTGACTGGTGCTCGTTGGAGTTGTTCGCGGCAAAAGTACGCCCGAGGCGGGATTTGAACCCGCGTCACAACCGTGACAGGGTTGTATGATGGGCCACTACACCACCCGGGCAACCTGCATTCCTTCATTTCTCGGTGTCGTAAATAACGCTTGCCATCCCATCGCGCCGTGTGCCGAGATACCGCGACCCGCGTGGCCGGAAAGCATATAATCAGCTACGTTCAGGTGGAGTGTAATGCAGGTTCCCGCTGTGGATGCGGCCACGGCCGGTTAGCGGTGCGCCGCGCGGTTGAAAAGTGTTATATGGGTGGGTCGTTAATGCCGCTGTAGTATCTCGTGAGAGCTTCTTCCCACAAGCCCCACCCATGGTAGACGTAAGCCAACACAAACTTGTCCCGGAACACACGCTCGTCGACGAGGAGGCCGTCGACGAAGTGCTACAGGAGTACAACGTCAAACGGACGAACCTGCCCAAGATCAAACGCAAAGATCCGGCGCTACCGGACGAAGCCGAACCCGGTGACGTCGTCAGAATCGTTCGCAACTCGCGAACCACCGACCAAGCAGTCGTATACCGACTAGTGATCGAATGAATCGAGAAGACCGACGCACCATCTCCCGACAGTACTTCTCGGACGAACGACTCGCAGAGCACCACTTCCGCTCGTTCAACAACTTCCTCTCCCGCGGCATGCAGGAAGTCGTCGACGAGAAAGAGACCATCGACACCGACATCGGCGACAAAGAGGGCGAAGAACCCGTCTACGTCGAACTCGGCGACGTCCGTGTCGTCACCCCGCGCGTCCGAGAGGCCGACGGCAGCGAGGAGCTGCTGTACCCGCAAGAGGCACGCCTCCGCAACATCACCTACTCCGCGCCCGTGTTCATGGAGATGTCTATCGTCCGCGGCGGCGAGGACGAAGAGGAGGTCGTCGTCGACTCCACGGAGACGAAAGTCGGCCGGATGCCCATCATGGTCGGATCCGAGCGCTGTAACATCTCCGGCTTCGACCACGACGAACTCGTCGAGATCGGCGAAGACCCCGTCGACCCCGGCGGCTACTTCATCGTCAACGGCTCCGAGCGCGTGCTGATGACCTCGGAGGACCTCGCGCCGAACAAGATTCTCGCCGAGTACGACACGAAGTACGGCGACGAGATCCAGGTCGCCAAGACGTTCTCGCAGCGTCGTGGCTACCGCGCGCTCGTGCTCTGCGAGCGCGGCCGCGACGGCCTGCTCGAAGTGTCGTTCCCCTCGGTCTCCGGCTCCGTGAACTTCGTGACGCTCGTGCGCGCGCTCGGCCTCGAATCCGACGAGGAGATCGTCCACCGCGTCTCCGACGACCCGGAGATCGTTAAGTTCATGCTGGAGAATCTGGAGGAAGCCGACGTCCAGACGACCGAGGAGGCCATCGAGACCCTCGGCAAGCGCGTCGCGAGTGGTCAAGGAAAGAACTACCAGCTGAAGCGCGCGAACTACGTCATCGACCGCTATCTCCTGCCGCACCTCCACGAGGAGGGCGTCGAGGAGGAGGAAGTCCGCATCAACAAGGCGTTCTACCTCTGTCGGATGGCCGAGGCGTGTTTCGAACTCGCGCTGCAGCGCCGCGAGGCCGACGACAAAGACCACTACGCCAACAAGCGCCTCAAGGTCTCCGGCGACCTGATGAAGGACCTGTTCCGGACGGCGCTGAACAAGCTCGCGCGCGACGTGAAGTACCAGCTCGAACGCGCGAACATGCGGAACCGGAACCTGACGGTCAACACCGTCGTCCGCTCCGACGTGCTGACCGAACGGCTCGAACACCCCATCGCGACGGGCAACTGGGTCGGCGGACGCTCGGGCGTCTCGCAGTTGGTCGACCGGACCGACTACATGGGCGTGCTCTCTCACCTGCGCCGCCTCCGATCGCCGCTGTCGCGCTCGCAGCCGCACTTCGAGGCGCGCGACCTGCACGCGACCCAGTGGGGTCGCATCTGTCCCTCCGAGACGCCGGAGGGGCCGAACTGCGGGCTGGTGAAGAACTTCGCGCAGGCGATGGAGCTCTCGCAGAACGTCGAGGACGAACAGGCACTGAAACGAGAACTGGCGTCGATGGGTGTCGAGGGGATGCCCGGACTCGAAGGCGTCGAACCGACGACGGCGGACGACTAACACCATGGCTCAGGCACGAGAGGCGAAAGTATACGTCAACGGGAGCTTGGTCGGGACCCACCCGGACCCGAACCAGCTCGCAGCACAGATTCGGGAAGCGCGACGACGCGGCGACGTCAGCGAGATGGTCAACGTCTCGGTGAAAGAACGGACCCGCGAAGTCATCATCAACGCTGACGCGGGGCGCGCTCGCCGCCCGCTCATCGTCGTCGAGAACGGCGAACCGCTCTTGGGCGACGAGGAGATCGAGGCTGTCGAGAACGGCGAGCTAGAGTTTCAGGACCTCGTCGACCGCGGCTACATCGAGTTCATCGACGCCGAGGAGGAGGAGGACATCTACGTCGGCGTCGACGAGGACGAACTCACCGCGGACCACACGCACCTCGAAATCGACCCGCAGCTCATCTTCGGCATCGGCGCGGGGATGATTCCGTACCCCGAACACAACGCCTCGCCGCGCATCACGATGGGCGCAGGGATGATGAAGCAGTCGCTCGGTATTCCGTCGGCGAACTACCGCATCCGCCCGGACACGCGCCAGCACCTGATGCACTACCCGCAGCTGGCGATGGTGAAGACGCAGACGACCGAGCAGATCAACTTCGACGAGCGTCCAGCAGCGCAGAACTTCGTCGTCGCGGTGATGAGCTACGAGGGGTTCAACATCGAGGACGCGCTCGTCATGAACAAGGGGTCGGTCGACCGCGCGCTCGCTCGGTCGCACTTCTTCCGCACCTACGAGGGCGAGGAACGCCGGTACCCCGGTGGTCAGGAAGACCGCTTCGAGATTCCGTCGCAGGACGTGCGCGGTGCGCGCGGGGAAGACGCGTACACGCACCTCGACGAGGACGGCCTCGTCAACCCCGAGACCGTCGTCGACGAGAACTCGGTGCTTCTCGGCAAGACGTCGCCGCCGCGGTTCCTCGAAGAGCCCGACGACATGGGCGGACTCTCGCCGCAGAAGCGCCGCGAGACGAGTGTCACGATGCGCTCGGGCGAAGACGGCGTCGTCGACACGGTGACGCTGATGGAGGGCGAGGACGGCTCGAAGCTCTCGAAAGTCTCGGTCCGCGACGAGCGGATTCCGGAACTCGGCGACAAGTTCGCGTCGCGACACGGCCAGAAAGGCGTCGTGGGTCACCTCGCGCCGCAGCAGGACATGCCGTTCACCGCGGACGGCGTCGTCCCCGACCTGGTCATCAACCCGCACGCGCTCCCGTCACGCATGACGGTCGGCCACGTGCTGGAGATGCTCGGCGGCAAAGTCGGCGCGCTCGAAGGTCGACGCGTCGACGGGACAGCGTTCCAGGGCGAGAGCGAGGAGGAACTCCGCGGCGCGCTCGAAGAACACGGCTTCATGTCCTCCGGCAAGGAGGTCATGTACTCGGGCGTCACCGGCGAGAAGATTGAGGCGCAGATCTTCGTCGGGGTCATCTTCTACCACAAGCTGTACCACATGGTGAGCAACAAACTGCACGCCCGCTCGCGCGGGCCAGTGCAGGTGCTCACCCGCCAGCCCACCGAGGGTCGCGCCCGCGAGGGCGGGCTCCGCGTGGGCGAGATGGAGCGCGAGGTGCTCATCGGTCACGGTGCGGCGATGGCACTCAAAGAACGGCTACTGGACTCCTCTGACCGCGAAGAAGTGTACATCTCGGCGGACACCGGGATGGTGGCGGTCGAGGACCGCGAACAGCGCCGCATCTACGACCCCGTCACCGGCGACGAGGACGACATCCACCGCGTCGAGGTGAGTTACGCGTTCAAACTCCTGCTCGACGAGATGAAGGCGCTCGGCATTCGACCGAAACTCGAACTGGAGGACGCAGTTTAAATGTCATTGCAAACACCGAAAGAGATCGGCGGCATCCGCTTCGGGCTGATGGACCCGGAGACGTATCGCGACATGTCCGCGACGAAGGTCATCACCGCGGACACCTACGACGACGACGGCTACCCCATCGACATGGGGTTGATGGACCCCCGACTGGGTGTCATCGACCCCGGTCTGGAGTGTCGGACCTGCGGGCAGCACTCGGGGTCGTGTAACGGCCACTTCGGCCACATCGAACTGGCCGCTCCCGTCATCCACGTCGGGTTCACCAAACTCATCCGACGGCTCCTGCGCTCGACCTGCCGAAACTGCGGGCGACTCGCGCTAACCGACGAGGAGCAAGCGGAGTTCCGCACCCGCATGCAGCGAGCCGAGGAACTCAGCGAGGACTGGAGCGACGTGATGAAGGCCGCGGTTCGACAGGCGCGGAAAGCCAAGCGCTGCCCGCACTGCGGCGAACCGCAGCACGACATCAAACACGAGAAGCCGACGACGTACTACGAGGTTCAGGACGTGCTCTCGGGGGAGTACTCCGAACTAATCGCCGAGGCGATGCAGCCCGACGAGGAGGAAGAGCGCGAGGGGATGGCCCCGCAGGAACTGGCGGAGAAGACCGACATCGACCTCCAGCGCATCAACCAGATTCTCTCCGGCGAGTTTCGTCCGCGCAAGGAAGACCGCAAGGCCATCGAGAAAGCGCTCAGCATCGACCTCACTGTCGAGGACATGAACAAGCTGATGCCCTCGGACATCCGCGACTGGTTCGAGGACATCCCCGACGACGACATGGAGACACTCGGCGTCGACGCCGAGCGCGCGCGCCCCGAGTGGATGATTCTCACGGTGCTTCCGGTGCCGCCGGTGACGGCGCGCCCCTCCATTACGCTCGACAATGGTCAGCGTTCGGAGGACGACCTCACCCACAAGCTGGTCGACATCATCCGTATCAACCAGCGGTTCATGGAGAACCGCGAGGCCGGCGCCCCGCAGTTGATTATCGAGGACCTCTGGGAACTGCTGCAGTACCACGTCACGACCTTCGTCGACAACGAAATCTCGGGGACGCCCCCGGCGCGACATCGTTCGGGCCGTCCGCTGAAGACGCTCAGCCAGCGCCTGAAAGGGAAGGAGGGTCGCTTCCGCGGGTCGCTCTCCGGGAAGCGCGTCAACTTCTCGGCGCGTACCGTCATCTCGCCGGACCCGACGCTCTCTCTGAACGAAGTCGGCGTCCCCGACCGGGTCGCCTCGGAGATGACACAGACGATGAACGTCACCGAGCGCAACATCGAGGAAGCCCGGCAGTACGTGCGCAACGGCCCCGAGAGCCACCCGGGTGCGAACTACGTCAAGCGCCCCGACGGTCGCCGGCTGAAGGTGACCGAGAAGAACTGCGAGGAACTCGCAGAGAAGATCGAACTCGGCTGGGAGGTCAACCGCCACCTCGTCGACGGCGACATCGTCATCTTCAACCGACAGCCGTCGCTGCACCGGATGTCCATCATGGCCCATGAGGTGGTCGTGATGCCGTACAAGACGTTCCGGCTCAACACAGTCGTCTGTCCGCCGTACAACGCCGACTTCGACGGCGACGAGATGAACATGCACGCGCTGCAGAACGAGGAGGCCCGCGCGGAGGCGCGCGTCCTCATGCGCGTCCAAGAGCAGATGCTCAGCCCGCGCTTCGGCGAGAACATTATCGGCGCGATTCAGGACCACATCTCCGGAACCTACCTGCTGACCCACGAGAACCCCCGATTCACGGAGACGCAGGCGCTGGACCTGCTGCGTGCGACCCGCGTAGACGAACTGCCTGAACCGGACGGCGAGGAAGAGGGCGAGGCGTACTGGACCGGCCACTCGATCTTCTCGGAACTGCTGCCGGACGACCTCTCGCTCGAGTTCAGCAGTTCGACGGGCGACGACGTGGTCATCGAGGACGGCCAACTCGTGAGCGGCACCATCGACGAGGACGCCGTCGGCGCGTTCGGCGGCGAGATCGTCGACACGATCACGAAGGTGTACTCGGAGACGCGTGCTCGCGTGTTCGTCAACGAGATTTCCGCGCTGGCGATGCGCGCCATCATGCACTTCGGCTTCTCCATCGGCATCGACGACGAGTCGATTCCGGAGGAGGCGGGAGAGCAGGTCGACGAAGCCATCGAGAACGCCTATGAGCGCATCGAGGAACTCATCGAGACGTACGACGCGGGCGAACTCGAATCGCTGCCGGGCCGCACCGTCGACGAGACGCTGGAGATGAAGATCATGCAGACGCTCGGCAAGGCGCGCGACTCCGCCGGTGAGATCGCCGACGACCACTTCGGCGACGACAACCCTGCGGTCATCATGGCACGCTCCGGCGCTCGCGGGTCGATGCTGAACCTCACGCAGATGGCCGGCTGCGTCGGCCAGCAGGCGGTTCGGGGCGAGCGCATCAACCGCGGCTACGAGGACCGCACCCTCAGCCACTACAAGCCGAACGACCTCTCGGCGGAGGCGCACGGCTTCGTGGAAAACTCCTACCGCGGCGGCCTGACGCCGCGGGAGTTCTTCTTCCACGCGATGGGCGGCCGCGAAGGGCTCGTCGACACGGCGGTCCGGACCTCCAAGTCCGGCTACCTGCAGCGTCGGCTCATCAACGCGCTCTCCGAACTGGAGACGCAGTACGACGGTACCGTCCGAGACACCTCGGGCACCATCGTCCAGTTCGAGTTCGGCGAGGACGGCACCTCGCCGGTGAAGGTGTCCTCCTCGAAGGACAACGACATCGACGTCGATGGCATCGCCGACCGCGTGTTGGACGCCGAGTTCGACGACGAGGCGACCCGAGCGCAGTTCCTCTCGCGCGAAGAACCCGCGACGAATCTGTCGGAACACGCCGAGCCCCGGCTCAGCGAGGCGCAGACGAGAGAGGTAGAATCCGATGACTGAGATCACAGACGACATCGAGGCCGTCGTCGAGGACACCGAGCTCCCGCGACGCCTCAAGAACCGGGTGTACCGCACCATCGAAGAACGCGACGACGTGAGCGTCGAACAGGCGGACTACATCGCCCGCGCTGTCGAGGTCCGCTACCTCGACACGCGCGTCGACCCGCTGGACCCCGTCGGCACCGTCTCCGCGCAGTCCATCGGCGAGCCGGGGACGCAGATGACGATGAACACGTTCCACTACGCGGGCGTCGCCGAGATCGACGTGACGCAGGGGCTGCCCCGACTCATCGAGCTCGTGGACGCGCGGAAGACGCCGGACACGCCGATGATGACGGTCCACCTCGAAGACGAGTACGCCGAGGACCGCGAGAAGGCCCACGAGGTCGTCTGGAGCATCGAGGCGTCCAAAATCTTGGCGCTCGGCGACGTGTCGACGAACGTCGCCGACATGATCGTGCAGGTCGACCTCAACGACGAAACGCTGATGGAGCGGTGGCCACGCGCCTCGGACGTCGAGGAGGTCGCCGGCGAGATCGCCGAGACCATCGAAGACGCGCTGGGCGTCACGACCCAGCAGGTCGGCACCGTCGTCGAGTTCGGTCCCGACCAGCCGAGCTACCGGAAACTGCTGCAGCTGGTCGAGGAACTCCGCGACGTGGTGTTCAAAGGCATCGAGGAGGTCACCCGCGTCGTCATCCGCAAGGAGAAAACCGACGAGGGCGAGGAGTTCGTCCTCTACACCGAGGGCTCCGCGTTCGGCGACGTACTCGCTATCGAAGGCGTCGACGCCTCGCGGACGACGTGTAACAACATCCACGAGATTCACCGTAACCTCGGCGTCGAGGCCGCCCGCGAGGCCATCATCAACGAGACGATGGAGACGCTCGAAGAGCAGGGTCTCGACGACGTGAACGTTCGCCACCTGATGCTCGTCGCCGACATCATGACGAACCGCGGCACCATCGAGTCCATCGGCCGCCACGGCATCTCGGGGTCGAAGGAGTCCGTCCTCGCGCGCGCGGCGTTCGAGGTGACGGTCAACCACCTGCTCGACGCCGCCATCCACGGCGAGGAGGACGACCTCAACGGCGTCATCGAGAACGTCATCGTCGGCAAGCCGGTCGCTATCGGCACCGGCGACGTCGACCTCCGGATGGGCTCGTTCAGCGCGAACACCGAACAGCCGTCGGACGACTGACGACCGATGCGCGTCACGCTGTCGGACGACGCCCGCCGCTACCTCGGCGCGTTCGACGAGGAGACCGGCGCGAGCGCCACTGACTGCCTCGTCTACGACGACCGAATCGTCGTGCTCGTCGGCGCAGGAGAGATGGGCAAAGCCATCGGTCCCGGCGGGAAGACGGTGAAGCGACTCGAACGCAAACTCGGCCGGAACGTCGAACTCGTCGAGGACGCCGACACCGCGGAGGCGTTCGTCGCTAGCGCGCTCGCGCCGGCGACGGTCCGCCACGTGACCATCAGCGACCAGAACGACCGTGTCGCCTATGTCGAGGTGGACGACGACGACCGCGGCGTCGCCATCGGTAAGCGCGGCCAGAACATCGAGACGGCGCGGACGCTGGCCCGCCGTCACTACGACATCGACGACATCCAGTTGACGTAGCCGGTCGCCGACCGCGGTGACACCCGTAACGGGACTCTACTCGGGGAACATCGCCACAGTCGTCCGGTTTCCGCGGACCGAACCCGCGAGATTACAAGCCCTATAACTAACCCTCCGAACCTCGACCACACAGTGCATGTCCGAGTCCGAGCAGCGGCGGTCCATCTCCGAAGGATCGCCATCCGCGTCGAAGCGGCAGTCCTCCGCCACCGAGAACGTACCCTCTGCCACCGAGAACGTACCCTCCTCCCCCGAGGACCGCACCTCTCTCTCCGAACCCGAAGACTCCCTCCCAACCACCGAGAGCCCGCCCTCTGTCTCGGTGACGTGTCCGTCGTGCGGCGACGACGTCTCTGCGGCGTTGGCACTGACAGACGGCGGTCTCGCGAGTGGAACGAGCGGGACTTCGTCGGACTCGCTCCTCTCGTCCGACGGCGGAATCTCGAACCCGGAAGACGAACTCTGTGGCAAGTCAGTCCACTGTCGGAGTTGCGGCGAGGCGTTCGAACTGTTGTTCTACCCCGAGTGACCGCGATGACTCGGGGGAACGGAGAGTCTCCACACCTTCGCCCAACAGAGTGAACTTCATCGATAGTTTCCACACCCGGTTCACCCTCACCATCGTCTCGCCGGGAATCGTTTCGGACCACTACACCGTAACGTCGATTTGATCCGCTTAGCGGGTCGATTGGTGTTCACCGCGAGCGACCGAGAGAGAGCGAGCGGATCGAGGAGTCCTCGAGATTCTGCCGAGTACAGAGTCGTCTTACGCCACGGCGACCGCAGGAAACGCCCTCGACACCTTTCACTTCGGACGTCGTAGGTCGAGCCATGGCTGACGTCGTAGCGCTCCAACTCCTCGGACCGTTCGCGGAGCTGTTCGACGGCGACGGGATCCTCGCCCGAGTGGCGAAGTTCGTCGGCGTGTTCCTCGTCGTCTACGGAGGTGGCCGAGGTATCGTCGAGCCGCTGGTCATGCGGGCGGTGCGGGTTCGAAACGAGAACAACCCGACCGTGGTCGGCGCGGTCAAACTCTACCTGCACATCGCGGTGATGGTCTTCGCCGTCGCCGCCGCGCTCGCTGCCGCGGGCTACACTCGCCTACTGACGGGGTCGACCATCGCCGTCGCCATCATCACGCTCACCGTCGGTGTCGCGGGTCGAGAGGTGCTCGGAACACTCGTCGGCGGACTGTTCCTCGTCACCGACCAGAATTTCAACGTCGGCGACTACGTCGCCTGGGGGGACACGGAGGGAATCGTCGAGTCCATTGGCTTCCGTGTCACGCGCGTGCGAACCGTTGACAACGAGGTGATCAGCGTCCCGAACACGCATCTAACGACCAACGTCATCACGAAGCCGTACGGCCAGAACCGCTTTCGAGTCAACGAGGAACTCGGCGTCTACTACGAGGAGGATTTGGAGGGGGCTATAGAGATCCTGCGCGACGAAGCGGTCACCGACCCGGCCATCCTGAACGACCCACAACCGAAGATTCGTGTGCGAAGCTTCGAGGGCGACCACATCAGGGTGCAGGTGCTGTTCTGGGTGCCCGACCCGTCACGAAAGACGGTGCTCGACACCTTCTCGGACTACGCCCGACGGGTACAGGCGCGATGTGACGGCGCCGACATCACGCTCGGGGCGACCTCCGCGGTGGATATGGGCGGCGACCTCGCGGTCGACCGCGCCGACGGCTGAACGACGACGACGAGCGCTCGCCGGGACCGACGCGTTCTCGGAAGCGGTGAGCGAGAAACGACGACTTCTCCGCACCGCTTTCGACCTGCGGCGCGTTGAGAGCCGGTCGTTCGAATCGGTGAAACGGACGCAGATTCGAGTAGCGGGGTCCGAAACGGAATCTGAGGCCGTCTCGTCGAGGAGAAAAGAGGACGCTTAAGTAGCTCGACTAAGTAGGGTTGTCCACTATGGCGAACGGCAAATACGCCGCACGCAAACTCAAGAAGGACCGTCAGAAGCGACGATGGTCCGACTCCGAGTACGCGCGGCGCGAACGCGGTCTCCGGAAAAAATCGGACCCGCTCGAGGGTGCGCCGCAGGCGCGGGGCATCGTCCTCGAGAAGGTCGGAATCGAAGCGAAGCAGCCGAACTCGGCGATTCGGAAATGCGTCCGTGTCCAGCTCATCAAGAACGGTAAACAGGTCACGGCGTTCTGCCCCGGCGACGGCGCCATCTCGTTCATCGACGAGCACGACGAGGTGACCATCGCGGGTATCGGTGGCGCGAAGGGTCGCGCCATGGGTGACCTCTCCGGAGTCAACTACAAGGTAGACAAAGTCAACGGCGTCGCGATGCTCGAACTCGTGCGCGGTAACGCAGAGAAACCGGTGCGCTAAGATGTCCGAGACAGAGAACGAAACCCCCGAACCCGAAGCGCCCGCAGACAGCGAGGAAGCGCAGACGAACGCGCTGCTGTTCGGCGTCTGGGACGTCTCCGAGATCGAGTACAGCGACCCCAGCACCCAGCGCTACCTCAACGTGACGCCCATCGCGCACACGATGGGTCGTCACGCCTCGAAGCAGTTCCGCAAGTCCGAGATTTCGGTCGTCGAGCGTCTCATCAACCGCCTGATGCAGACCGAGGAGAACACGGGCAAGAAGCAGAAGGCCCTCGGTATCGTCCGCGAGGCCTTCGAAATCATCGACGAGCGCAGCGACGAGAACCCCGTTCAGATTCTCGTCCGTGCCGTCGAGAATGCGGCCCCGCGTGAGGAGACCGTCCGCCTGAAGTACGGCGGCATCTCCGTCCCGAAGGCCGTCGACGTCGCGCCGCAGCGCCGCGTCGACCAGGCGCTGAAGTTCATCGCCGACGGCGTCGCCTCCACGAGCTACAAGTCGACGACCTCGGCCCCCGAGGCGCTCGCACAGCAGCTTCTCGGTGCGGCGGAGTACGACGTCCAGTCGTACCCCATCAGCCAGAAGGAAGAGCGCGAGCGCGTCGCCGCCGCGGCCCGCTAATCTGCGACCTTTCTCTTTCGTTTTTCCGCCCGGTGAGCGGTGCGACCAGCGTTTCGCCGAAGCGGTCGCGTAACCGCTTCAGTCGGCCGCCTGCGGCCCGCCGCCGCTGCCGACCGCATACGCCCGAGTGACGTCGACGAGCGCCTTACGGTAGTCGCTGGCGGTCGTCTCGACGGCGAGCGACCGGAACTGGCGTCTGAACTCGTCGACGCGGACGTTCGGGGCGTCGTCGTCGGCGGCGTGCGCGAGGTCGTACAGTCGGTGGTCGTCGTCGACGAGACCGTGGCGCTCGACGAGCGCGAGCGCGAACGCCGCGTTGACGGCCGTTATCTCGGGGTCGGAGGCGGCGGTGGTCCGCGTCCAGTCGGCGCGAGGGACCGCCGTCGGTTGGTCGGCGAGCGCCGCCGCCAACTGGGATTCGAGGAAGTACACCAGTTTCTCCGCCGGGGCGACCGAGATGGTGATGTCGTCGGCGTAGATATCCTTCATGTGGTTGGCGATCTGGTAGCAGTGCGCAAGTTTGCGGCGCTCAACGCTCCGTCCCGTCAGCGCGAGGTAGAGCGCCTCCTCCGTCGACTGGACGTGGGAGGGGTGCGACTGCTCGTAGCGGGCCATGTGTGAGAACTCGTGGAGCGCGAGTTCGCGCGCCATCGCGCTCGTCGCGGCCTGTCGCGAGATGTTCAACACGTGGTAGTCACCGGCGGCGTTGCTGTAGTGGCCCGCCCACGTCCGCTCGTCGGGGTCGTCTCTGACGCGGACGTGGACCGGCCACGACAACTCGAACTCCGTCTCTAACAGGTCTGCCGCGCTGAGAAAGGCGTCCGGGGCGGCAGACCCCTGCACGCGAAGGTCCATGCGTACTGGTGACACGGTTCGGGACGGTATGACTCTTGTGCCGCGCGTCGCAACGGGCGAACGGGGTTACGTCGGCGTTTCGGCAGGTTGGCCAATGCAACGTTGCGAGGGTTTGCCAAGTGGTACGTACCCACACGGGACCGTATCAAACGGCCGTTTTCGGCGGATTCGGCGTCGGCAAAACACTACCCTTTTGACCCTCCTGCCGGTAGGGGCACTCATAATGGGCCGACGAAAGAAAATCGTACAGGAATGTGAGAAACTGATGGACCAACCGGAGCAGATCCGGAACATCGCCATCGCCGCTCACGTCGACCACGGGAAGACGACACTTTCGGACAACCTGCTGGCCGGAGCGGGCATGATTTCTGACGCGACTGCCGGACAGCAGCTCGCGATGGACACCAAAGAGGACGAACAGGAACGCGGCATCACTATCGACGCCGCGAACGTCTCGATGACTCACGAGTGGGAAGGCGAGAACCACCTCATCAACCTCATCGACACGCCGGGCCACGTCGACTTCGGTGGCGACGTGACGCGGGCGATGCGCGCCGTCGACGGCGCGCTCGTGGTCGTCGACGCCGTCGAGGGCGCGATGCCCCAGACGGAGACGGTGCTCCGGCAGGCGCTCCGCGAGGGCGTCAAGCCGGCGCTGTTCATCAACAAGGTCGACCGCCTCATCAACGAACTGCAGGAAGGTCCCGAGGAGATGCAGCAGCGGCTCCTCGACGTCATCACCGACGTCAACGAGCTCATCCGCGGGATGACCGAGGAGAAAGAGTACGACTGGACCGTCTCCGTCGAAGAGGGGACCGTCGCGTTCGGCTCCGCGTTGTACAAGTGGGGCGTCTCCATCCCGTCGATGCAGGAGACGGGCATCTCCTTCGCCGACATCATCGAGATGGAGCAGTCGGGCAACCGCGAGGAACTCCACGAGCGCACGCCGCTTTCGGACGTCGTCCTCGACATGGTCGCCGAGCACTTCCCGGACCCGCTCGACGCCCAGCCCCGTCGTATTCCGACGATCTGGCGCGGCGACGCCGAGTCCGAACTCGCAGAGCAGATGCGCGTCGTCGACGACGAGGGCGAAGTCGTCTTCATGTCGACCGACATCTCGATGGACCCCCACGCGGGCGAAATCGCGACCGGACGACTGTTCTCCGGCACGCTGGAGAAGGGTCAGGAGCTGTACGTCTCCGGCACCGCGGGCAAGAACCGCGTCCAGTCCGTCGGCATCTTCATGGGTGATTCCCGCGAGGAAGTGAGCCGGGTTCCGGCCGGCAACATCGCCGCCGTCACCGGCCTCCGCGACGCCATCGCCGGTTCCACGGTGTCCAGCATCGAGATGACGCCGTTCGAGTCCATCGAACACATCTCCGAGCCGGTCATCACCAAATCCGTCGAGGCGATGAACATGGACGACCTGCCAAAGCTCATCCAGACGCTCCAGCAGGTCGCGAAGGAAGACCCGACCATCCGCGTCGAGATCAACGAGGACACCGGCGAGCACCTCATCAGCGGTCAGGGTGAACTCCACCTCGAGGTCATCACCCAGCGCATCCGCGACAACCAGGGCATCCCGGTGCATACCGGCGAGCCCATCGTCGTCTACCGCGAGCAGCCGCAGGAGGCCTCCCGCGAGGTCGAGGGTGTCTCGCCGAACCGCCACAACAAATTCTACATCACCGCGGAGCCGATGGACCAGAGCATCGTCGACGCCATCAAGCTCGGCGAAGTGGCGATGGACATGCCCGAACTGGAGCGCCGTGAGGCGCTGCAGGAAGCCGGTATGGACAAGGACACTTCCCAGAACGTCGAACACATCTTCGGGACGAACATCCTCATCGACGATACGAAAGGTATCCAGCACCTCAACGAGACAATGGAGCTCGTCATCGAGGGTCTCGAAGAGGCGCTCGACGACGGTCCGCTAGCCGCAGAGCCCGTCCAGGGCGCGCTGCTGCGTCTGCACGACGCCCGCCTCCACGAAGACACCATCCACCGCGGTCCCGCGCAGGTCATCCCCGCGGTCCGCGAGGCGGTCCACCGCTCGCTCATCGACGGCAAGATTCGACTGCTCGAGCCGATTCAGAACGTCCGCATCGACGTCGCCTCCGACTACATGGGCTCTGCCTCCGGCGAGATTCAGGGTCGACGCGGCCGCGTCGACGACATGTACCAGGAAGGCGACCTCATGGTCATCGAGGGCATCGCGCCCGTCGAAGAGATGATCGGGTTCTCCTCAGACATCCGCTCTGCGACCGAGGGTCGCGCCTCCTGGAACACGGAGAACGCCGGCTTCCGCGTGCTCTCCGACAGCCTCCAACGCGACAAGATCATGGAGATCCGCGAGCGCAAGGGCATGAAGCTCGAACTCTCGCCCGCTATCGACTACATCTAACCGCGAGCCTCTACGCTCGTTTTTCTGTTCTTTCGCGGCCCGAGCGTCCGCCATTCGGTTGGGTTCAGTTGGAGACCGTCCTTCGCCGGGAGAACACAGTCTCTCGTTCGTCGGTGACGCTTCTGCTTGCGAGTCGTTTCTCGCTTCCCGTCGGCGAGCGACCCTCGGACAGAATTGCGAGTGACGAAGAGTTATAACCCTCGTAGCGTCAGAGGCGTAGTATGCGGATTGGCGCACACCAGCCGCGGAGTATCGACACGGAGCCAGAAAGCGACCGCTCCCTGTCGACAACAGGTGGCTGGCGCGTCGCGGAGGTGAGTCGATGAGCGACAGCGAGACGCCGCAACCGCACACGGTGCGCCTCGAACTCGTCGACGAACCCGGCCAGTTGCTCGCGGCGCTGCGACCTATCGCCGACAACGGCGGGAACCTGCTCTCCATCTACCACGAACGCGGCAATCTCACGCCGCGCGGACACATCCCTGTCGAAGTTGACCTGGAGTGCCCGCCGGACCGCTTCGGCACCATCGTCGACGCGCTCCGGAACAACGGCGTCAACGTGATTCAGGCGGGCGCGGAGCGGTACGGCGAGCAGTTGACCGTCCTCTTGGTCGGCCACCTCGTCGACACGGACCTCTCGGACACGCTGCGGAGCATCGAGGAGTGCGCGAACGCGGCGCTGGCGGATCTCTCGGTGTCGGCGCCCGAAGGTCGAAACGAGGAGTCGAGCGCCCGCGTCAGACTGGCGACGCAGGCGGGCAAACGCACGGACGTGCTCGCTGTTGTCCGGGAGATAGCCGACCGGAAGAACCTTCGAGTCGTCGAGCCGCTCGCGGAGGTGTCGGCGTGAGAGTCGCCGTCGTCGGCGCGGGAGCGGTCGGTCGCTCCGTCGCCGAGTTGGCCGCCGACTACGGTCAAGAGGTGACGGTGCTCGCCGACTCGCGTGGTGCGGTCGTCGACACCGACGGTATCGACGTCGCCGCGGCGCTCGACCGGAAGGAAGAGAACGGAAGCGTAGGCGACACGGCAATCGGCGACGCGCTCGCGGCGGAGTACGACGTGCTCGTCGAAGCGACGCCGACGACGCTCGGCGACGCCGAACCCGGCTTCTCGCACGTGCGGGCGGCGCTGGAATCGAATCGTCACGTCGTGTTGGCGAACAAGGGACCGGTCGCCGAGCGGTACGCGGACCTCCGAGCGCTCGAACGGGACAGCGACGGCGACGTACTGTTCGAGGCGACGGTCGGCGGGGCTATTCCGGTACTGTCGGCCATTGACGACTTCGGTCCGGACCACATCACCGCCGCCCGAGGCGTGCTGAACGGGACGGCGAACTTCATCCTCTCGCGGATGACCGCCGAAGGGCTGGACTACGACCACGTGCTCGCGGAGGCCCAGGACCTCGGCGTCGCCGAGGCGGACCCCTCCTTCGACGTGGAGGGGACCGACGCCGCGCTGAAATGCGTCATCCTCGGTAACGTGCTCTACGACGGCGGCTACTCGCTGGCCGACGCGGATGTCGACGGCATCCGCGACATCCCCGGCAGCGCGCTCGAACTCGCCGCCGAGGACGGTCAGACGGTCCGACTCATCGGCGAAGCGACCGCAAACGGCGTTCGCGTCGGGCCGCGACTTGTCCCGGAGAACGGAACGCTCGCGGTGACCGGCACGCAGAACATTGTCCAACTGGAGACGACCCACGCTGGGCGACTGAACATCAGCGGCCGGGGGGCGGGCGGTCCCGAGACGGCCAGCGCGGTGCTGTCGGACGTTCGACGACTCGAGTAGTCGGTGTCACCGACTACCGCACGGTAGGCAGTGTCAAACCGCAAGACGGCGTCGGGGTGTCCCGTACTCCGTATCGAAATCGTTTTAGGGTCCTCAACCAAAGGAAACGCCACATAGCGCCTTAGCGCGTGAGCTAAACAATGAGCGAAGACAAACCGCACCAGAACTTGGCCATCATCGGCCACGTCGACCACGGAAAAAGCACGCTCGTGGGCCGACTCCTGTTCGAGACAGGATCGGTCCCGGAGCACGTTATCGAGCAGCATCGCGAAGAAGCAGAAGAGAAGGGCAAAGGCGGCTTCGAGTTCGCCTACGTGATGGACAACCTCGCCGAGGAGCGAGAGCGCGGCGTCACCATCGACATCGCCCACCAGGAGTTCGACACGGACAAGTACTACTTCACCATCGTCGACTGCCCGGGCCACCGTGACTTCGTCAAGAACATGATCACGGGTGCCTCGCAGGCTGACAACGCGGTTCTCGTCGTCGCCGCCGACGACGGTGTCGCACCCCAGACCCGCGAGCACGTGTTCCTCGCCCGCACGCTCGGCATCAACGAGCTCATCATCGCCATCAACAAGATGGACGTCGTTGACTACGCAGAGGACTCTTACAAGGAGGTCCGCAAGGAAGTCCAGAACCTGCTGAACCAGGTACGCTTCAACGCCGACGACGCAACGTTCGTGCCGATTTCGGCGTTCGAGGGCGACAACATCGCCGACCGCAGCGACAACACGTCGTGGTACGACGGCCCGACTCTCCTCGAGGCGCTCAACGACCTCCCCGAGGTCGAGCCGCCGACGGACGCGCCGCTGCGACTCCCGATTCAGGACGTCTACACCATCTCCGGCATCGGTACGGTCCCGGTCGGCCGCGTCGAGACCGGTGTCCTCGAGACGGGTGCGAACGTCTCGTTCCAGCCGTCGGACATCTCCGGCGAGGTCAAGACGGTCGAGATGCACCACGAAGAAGTGCCGCGCGCAGAGCCTGGCGACAACGTCGGCTTCAACGTGCGTGGCGTCGGCAAGGACGACATCCGCCGCGGCGACGTCTGTGGCCCGGCCGACGACCCGCCGAAGGTCGCCGAGACGTTCACGGCGCAAGTCGTCGTCATGCAGCACCCGTCGGTCATCACCGCGGGTTACACGCCGGTCTTCCACGCCCACACGGCGCAGGTCGCGTGTACCGTCGAGTCCATCGACCAGAAACTCGACCCCGCGTCGGGTGAGGTCGCCGAGGAGAACCCGGACTTCATCAAGTCCGGCGACGCCGCCATCGTGACGATCCGTCCGCAGAAGCCGCTCAGCATCGAGCCGTCCGGCGAGATTCCGGAACTCGGTTCCTTCGCCATCCGCGACATGGGTCAGACCATCGCGGCCGGCAAGGTGCTCGAGGTCAACGAGCGATAAATGCAGCAAGCACGCGTTCGCCTCGCCGGCACGAGCCCCGAGGACCTCGACGACATCTGTGACGACGTCCGCGAAATCGCGAGCAAGACGGGCGTCAACCTCAGCGGTCCGATTCCGCTACCGACGAAGACGCTCGAGATTCCGTGTCGGAAGTCGCCCGATGGAGAAGGCACCGCGACGTGGGAGCACTGGGAGATGCGAGTTCACAAGCGTCTCATCGATATCGACGCGGACGAACGCGCGCTTCGCCAGCTCATGCGCATTCAAGTGCCCAACGACGTCAGCATCGAGATCGTTCTCGAAGACTGACCGGCGCTAAGGCCCGTCGCCAACCGACGGTGTCCGCACCACCTCTCTTTCGTTTTTTCCGCCTCCAGAGCCGGAGGTACGCTTTTGCGGAAGTAGCCCGTCTCGTCCGTATGGTCCGCGGCTCGAACAGCCCGACACTCGATACGCTCGTCCTCTTCGGTATCGTCTTTCTCGCCCAGGGCGTTCTGGGACTGTTCGGAAGCGCCGTCGGGCTGTTCGCACTCGCTCCCCCGGTCGATGTCCGTCCGTGGACGCTCGTCACGAGCGTGTACGCCCACGCGAGCGTCGGCCACCTGCTGAGCAACACCGTCGCGCTCGTCGTCATCGGCTTCCTGGTCGAACAGGGGACGACCCGATGGCGGTATCACGCGTTCTTCCTTTCGACCGGCGTCATCGCCGGACTCGCAGAGATATGGTTCGACGCCGCGTTCGGTCGCACCGTCGGCGTTATCGGCGCGAGCGGCGCGATCTTCGCGCTCGCGGGCTACCTCCTCGCGGCGAACCCGGTGACCGATTCGGTTCTCGATCGCCTGAATCTGAACGGGCGGACGCAGATCGCGCTGCTCGTCGGTGCCGCGGTTTTCGTCGCCGCGCTCGGGGCGGGGCCGAACGTCGCCATCGTCGCCCACGGCACCGGGTTCGTGCTCGGACTCCTCGCCGGGCGACTCCGACTGCTCGGCGTGTGAACCCGTGGCGGAGGCTCGCGAAAACAGAAGCTACAAGTACGGCGCACGGGTTAGTTGGGTTGCAGACGAGGGCTCGTAGATCAGTGGCAGATCGCTTCCTTCGCAAGGAAGAGGCCCGGGGTTCAAATCCCCGCGAGTCCATCCCACTTCGACTTTCTCGCGAAGGACTACAATTCCCGAGAGCTACAGTTCTAACTGATAGACAGCGATCGAATAAAGTCACCGCTACCACGCTCGCCCAACACATACGACAGCAGGGTCGCAGCGGAAATACTGTTTAGTATGCTGTCAGGGTTGAAGCTCAGAAGTTCTCACCGAGGGAAGCGTAAACGAAAAAGTTGCCCCTTCTCCGGGCTCGGACTCAACCCAAATATCGCCGTCGTGGCGCTCTACTATTCGCTCGCAGAGCGCGAGGCCAATGCCAGTTCCCTGATGCTCGTCGGAACCATTGAGACTTTGGAACACCTCAAAGATTCGCTCACTGTCGTCAGGAGCGATGCCGATTCCCTCGTCGCTCACCGAGATGACCCACTTCGGTCCCTGTTTCTCCGCGGCGACATGCACTCGCGCCGGCATGTCACCGCTATACTCGAATGCGTTGTCGAGGAGATTCTGAAACAGTTGGCGGAGTTGTCCTCGATCCCCCTCGACGTGAGGGAGGGATTCAGTGGTGATCTCAGCATTTATTTCCTCAATTTTCACCTGAAGGTCGGCACGGACGTCCGTGAGGACGTCATCCAGACTAACTGGTTCAAAGGGTTCACCACGCCTGTCGACTCGGGAATATTCTAGGAGCCCTTGGATCATATTACGCATCCGATCAGCGCCATCCACCGCGAACTCGATGAACTCACGCCCATCCTCGTCGAGTTCGTCGTCGTAGCGGCGCTCAATAAGTTGGAGGTAGCTCGACACCATCCGGAGCGGCTCCTGGAGGTCATGAGAGGCGGCATAGGCGAACTGCTCAAGACGCTCGTTCGATTCCCCAAGTTCCTCGATTAACTCTCCTAACCGCTGCTCTCGGTGTTTGCGCTCGGTGATGTCTTGGACTGCCCCGCGGAGCGAGACGACTTCCCCCTTCTCAACTTCCGGATCGCCTTGGACCCGGAGCCAGCGTATCTCTCCACTGGGGGTTCGAACTCGAGCCTCTACATCGAATGGTTCGGCGGTGTCCAGTGCCTCCTCAACTGCACTCTCGACGATCGGCCGGTCCTCTTCGTAATAGACATCGAGTGCCTCATCCAATGGCGGTTCCTCATCGTAGGGCACTTCCAAGATGTCGAAGAGATAATCCGTCCAAAATACTTCCTTTGTATCCACGTCAATCTCCCAACCGCCGACGTCAGCGATTTGCTCGGTCTTTTCGAGCAAATCCAGCGCCCGTTTGAGTTCCCACTCGTACTGTTTGCGCTCGGTGATGTCGCTCGCCATACCGATCCACTCGACGATGTCACCGTCCTCATCCAGCATCGGCACTGCACGAGAGAACGTCCAGCCCAGACTCCCATCGACCTGTTCGACCTGATGTTCCAGCTCGAAGGCGCTTTTGGTCCGGATAGCTTCGTCAACGGCCTCCATTACGTGCTTCTGGTCGTCCGGATGGATGTATTTATCAAGCCAATTGCTAGTCGATTCATGTATATCGGCGATGAACTCCTTGCCTTTAAGGCGGTGAATTTCGCCCCAATCGGGGCTCACGCGATATACTACATCTGAGCTAGCGTTGATCAACGCCTGGAATCGCTCCTTGCTCTCCTGAAGCGCCTCTTCGGCTTCCTTGCGCTCGGTGATATCGCGCGTCGTTCCGGTGACGGCTTCGACTTCCCCCTCGTCGTTGAGTACTGGTGCAAAGATGTAGTCGTAGATTCGGCGACCGAGCTCGGCGTGTTGAAACGCTACCTCGCCGCGGATGGGTTCTGTCGTCTCCACGATCTGGTCAATTTCGCGTTCGTGCATCTCCGCGTGCCACGGCTCGTAGCCATTTTCCAGTAGGGTTTTTCCGATGGACTCTTCGTAGGTTTGACCCCACATCTCTAGCAGTGCGTCGTTGGCGTATATGAAGCGGTAGTCGAGGTCGAACGCGTATACAAGGTCGGGAGTACTGGAAATGATGGTCTCGTAAAGCCGCCGCTCCTGCTCGGACTCAGCGGTTACTTTCATCATCTCTGTCTCAGCTTCCGTGCGCTCGGTGCTATCAGTATTCGCAGGCGACTCCGCATTTTCGAAGGCGTATGCGATTGTCACTCCCAACTCTGCGAGCGATTCTCGCTCAAGCGCGCCAAATCCTTGCGACCGGTTGGTAGCCAGATGCAAGACTCCGTACATAGCCTCCTCGTAAACGAGGGGAATGGCCGCGCAGGTTCGGTAATCGTGTTTGAGGGCGTGATCGCGCCATTCCTCGCAAGGCGGGTCGTCAACGAGATTCTGTACAACCGTGACCTCCCGTGTCTGCACTGCCTCGTTTGTCAGTTCCGCTTGAGGAAACTCCTCGTTAATGGTCAATCCATTGAGCGTATTTTTCGCGATTCCGGCGGAGGCTGTCGGAATCATCTCCTCCTTCTCTGGGCTATAGCGGTCGATCCACGCAAAGGAGTACAACTCCGATGCTACGAACTGCTCACAAATGCGTTGTCGTATCTCGTTTTTGGTGGTCGGGATTAATGCTCGAGTGACTTCTCCTATCACTGCGTGAATAGAGTGTTGCCCACCATGGCTCATTCTGTCAGTCAATATCTTAGAATTGGTTTACCCTTGTCGATTTCCGAAGACGAGATTAACTCGCGGGGGTCACACTCACTCGCTCCGCTCGTTCGCGTGACCCCCGCGAGACCACTCATAGGACGGGTTTTGCGTGAACGAGCAGCTACCGCTCGGCCTGTTCGTGGACGATGACCCAGCCATCGGTCTCAACGACGATGCGACGACCACGATACATGAACTCAGTCGAGCACTGCGTGGCACGAATACTTGACTCCGAGCCGAATAACGCCGACTCGAGGGCGGCGGTATCGACCACCTCATACAGCGGGGGCTGTTTGATGTCGCTGGGTGAGACATCTTCTGCTTCGGCAACCGCGTAGACAATCGTGGTCGTCAGTCCATCGGCTTCAGATGGGTCGTAAGGGACCTGGGTGACTACCTCCCACTCGGCATCCTCAGGTACGTTCTCATAAGTTCGGGACTCGTTAGTGGCTGTCCGGCGGTCGTCGGGTTGGTCTTCGGGGGCGTTCGTCACCTGATATCACTCCGTGCGTGGGTTTCCTGATCGCTGTCGTTGCTCCCGCCGGCGTTCTCCAACACGGCGAGGACCTGATCGGCGTGGGGACCAAGTCCGATCGTCTCGGTTGTCTCTTCGAATTCGATGATCCCCTCCTCGACGAGCAGTGGGACGTGATTGTGGTAGAGAGAAACGTACACGCGCTCGACCCCGTCATCGGAGACGGTTGATTCGCGCACGTCGTTCTCCCAGGTGGCGATCTTCTCCGCCAATTCCCGGAGTCCCCACTCGGTCTCTTCGAGGAGCGTGTAGAGGAGGTATCGTCGGCGGGGATGAGCCAACACCTCGAAGACGTGGTCCATCTCTAGAATCGCTGGTGGAAGACCCGAATCCACTCGATCACGGCCATCCGTCATCCTAGATGACACATCCACTAACAGGAGTTTCAAGGGGAACAGGTAAAAAATCGGTCCTTGATATTTATGAACTATCCAATCGGTGTCAGAAACCGCGTGCCGACCCTCTTCACGATTCTTTGGTGGATTCTGTCGATGTGATGGTGATAATCGGGATTTCTGCTGATTGCCGTCCACCACTTGACTGCATCTCGAATGTCGTGTTCGCATCACCAGTGGACGAACTGCTGTAGGTGTACGCGAATACGTCCCCGTTGCCGACTACCCGCCTCAACTTCGAGCGCAATACCCGTGACAGGCGTGTGAGCGACACGAGGACCAATCGGTTGAGCGCACCGATGAAGGTCCCAGCCACTTCTCCAACGATCTCAACGACGGGTGTGAGAGTAACTGTGTCTCCGTTCGCAACCGACGCAGGAGTAGAAGACCCGAAATGACCGCTAAACCCGGAGACGCGGCTCGGAGTGTGAGTACGCGTGTCAAAAAACGAAGCCGTCGTCAGGTGCCGCCGGGAGGCGGCGTCTGAATCAGGTGTTAGTTGCGGACGACGTTCGTCGCGCGCGGGCCCTTGGGGGCCTGTTCGATATCGAATTCGATCTCAGTACCTTCCGTTAGGTCTTCACCGCCGACGTCCTCCATGTGGAAGAAAACGTCGTCGTCAGCATCCTCGGTGGAAATGAAACCGTAGCCGCCTGTGTCGTTGAAGAAATCAACCTTACCGTTCGCCATTACAAACAAACGTATACGGGGTGCCCGTATAGGTGTTCCGAGGGTCGTGGTACCACGGTCGAACCTGGAGAAGGCGCAACTCGATACCACGCGATTAACCGCGACAGCACCGGTGAGTGCGACGCGCGTACGCGACAGTGGCTCCGAAGCGGCAGGTAACCGCGATTACGCGGTTCTCGGGTCCGAGAGTGGCGCCACCCTCGGTCGTTCGGCGCGTTCGAGACACCGAATTGGCGGGCGGCCACAGCGTTATACGGGTTAGTCGCGTAGAACAGCGGATGGCAGATACCAAGAAAAGTCGAGACAAGCAGGCCGACGACGAGGAACGACGCCAGCGAGAGCGGGAGCTGGAAGAGGCGCGCAGCCGTGCCGACGAAGCCGAACCGGCCGACGAAGCCGGTGAGAGGCTCGACGACCTGGACGACGCGCTCGAAAACCACGAGTATCCAACGACGACGGACGACCTGAGAGACGCGTTCGGCGACCGCGAGGTCGAAACGGAGGAGGGGTGGCGTTCCGTCGACGAACTACTCATCCCGGTCGACGACGAGACGTACACGTCAGCCGACGACGTCCGGAGTCGGATACAGGGACTGGTGGACCGCTAAAGAGGAACGGTCTCCGTTCGACGCCCGAGCCATCGAGAACGACGGCTTCCTCTCTCTCACGCAGCCAACCGGCGCGCTCGGGCCGGGTGGTCAGTCCCGAATCCAAGTTGGGGCAGCGCCGATCGTCTGCGGAGAGTCGGAGTGAAGAATTCTCAGACACTCGGTGATGAAGCGGATGATATTCCGGCCCGCTTCGGGAGCGAGCGTAATCACCGTCCCCACCGCCTCACCTTGCGTAAAGTGGAACATGAGCGCGTCATCGTAGAAGTGAGTCGTGCAGTGGAGGTTGCCCAGCTCGAACGGCGTGTCGTTCCTTTCTTCTCGGTTCTTTCGTCTGTAGTACTTGAACAGCTCCTCCATCCTCGATTCCGTGTAGAGCGCATCCACGTCGGACCTCATGTATAATATTTGACACCTGTCGTCGGAGTAGTGAACGGCACTTCGCAGATACTCACCGGCCTGCTCTTCGAGAAAAGCGACTAACCTATTCGCAGATTCTTTCGGCACATCTCGGTAAGGCTCTACCGGCTACTTAGCGATTCAGACAGTGACAATCACTGCAGAGGCGTTCGGTCGCACAGCGACCGGAGTCGCAGTCTCGTTACCGACTCGATAGTCGGCAGCGTCTGTCGAACGGAAGTCGACACCCCGGCGGGTCAGTCGTCGCTTAGCTGTCGCCCAAGAAGCGCATCCCCAGCGCGAGGAGGATGGTGAGAATCCCCGCGATGGTCGCGAACGGCGGAATAGGGATGAACAGCAGCACGATACCAACGATCAGCACGATTGTACTCGTTCGCATACATACTGGACCAACGCCGAGTAAGGTAACTGCTGGGGCGGACGCATTCCGAACGCCGACGCCACGCTCGACGCATCGACGCTCAACTCGAAACACCTGCGGGCCACAAGCCACCTGCGCGGCCCCAAGAGTAATCCTGCCGAACGCCGTACTAACAGCCATGGGAACGATACAGAACGTCGCACGGAGCATCGACAACGTGACGCAGACGGTCTGGGACCGACAGGGGACGCTGATGAAGGCGGTCGTGCTCCTGTTGCTCGTCGTCTCCGGTATCGGTATCCCGCTCATCCTCATCGCGCTCGTCGCGCGTCTCATCGTCGAGGACAGTCGCGGCAGCGCGCGCTGAGCGCCCTCGACGACCGGACTCAGCCGCGAAGCGCTTCGACCGGCGGTTCGTTGGCGGCTTTCCACGCCGGATACAGCCCGCTGACGAGGCTGACGACCACGCCGAAGACGAACGCGCCGACGAGATACAGCCCGTTGCTCGGGTCGAGCGCGACGTCGAGCGTCACGGGCGTAAAGTAGTAGAGTCCCGCGGTGACCACGGCGCTGAGCGCCGCGCCGATAGCGCCGCCGACGGTTCCGAGTAGCGCTGCCTCTACGACGAGCATCCGCAGCACGTCGCGGCGTTGGACGCCGACGGCCCGCAACACTCCTATCTCACCCCGGCGTTCGGAGGTGCTCATCAACATCACGTTGAAGATGCTCACGCCCGCGACGACGAGCGAGATACCCGCCAAGCCCAGCAGAAACGAGTTGAGTAGCGCGAAGAACTCGTCGATCTGGTCGAGGATAGTCGAGAACTCGAACACGGTGACACGCTCTTCGCGGGCGTTCAGTTGCTCACGGACCGACGCCGCGATCTGACTCGCCGCCTCCCCGGAGTCGGCGCGGACGACAACCTGGTTGTACTCGTCGCTGACGAACTCCTCCGGCGGGAGGACGACGCCGTCGTCGGGCGACACCGGCGAGATGTCCTCGGTCGGCGCGAGCACGGCGATAACGCGGTACTCGTTGCCCTCGATGTCGACCATGCTCCCCACCTGTAGGTCGAGTATGTCGGCGAGTTCCGCGCCGACGATAGCGCCCTGTCTGTGCCGGTCGGGGAGCGTCCCCTCCGAGGCCGTAAAGAGCGCCGTCGGCGTCGAGATACCGTACAACGTCGCGAACGACTGGCCGCGACCGTTCGAGACGACTGCGCCGTCGCTGACGAGCGGCACCGCCGTCCCGCGCCCGGCGGTGAGCTGCTGTATCGTCTCCACGTCGCGGGCGGAAAGCGACGTTACTCCGGCGTCCTGGTTCGGGCCGACGACCACCTGAGTGCCGATAGCGCCGAGTTCGTTCGTCGCCGACAATTGCAGCACGTTGCCGAAGATACCGAGCGTCGCGATGGCGAGGACGCCGATGACGATGCCGAGCGCCGCCAGTGCCGACCGCAGGCGGTTCCGGTCGAGGTTGCGCCACGCCATGAGCAGCGACGGGAACCGCCGGTCGAGTTTCATCGGTCGTCGCCCGGTTCGATTCCCGGGTCGTCTCCATCCGTCGGGCGCGCGTCGACGACGGTACCCTCTGCGACGTCGGCGTCATCAGAATCGTGGTCACGAATCACACCGTCGACGAGGCGGACGGTCCGGTCGGCGAATTCGGTCACCTGCGGGTCGTGCGTCACCGCGACGACGCTCACGCCCGTCTCGCAGACGCGGCGGAACTCGGAGAGAATCTGCGCGCCCGTCTCCTGGTCGAGGTTGCCCGTCGGTTCGTCGGCTAGCACCACCCGGGGTTCGTTGACGAGCGCGCGGGCGATGGCGACGCGCTGTTTCTGTCCCCCGGAGAGTTCGTTCGGCGTGTGGTCGAGACGGTCGCCGAGTCCGACGCGTCGGAGCAGGTCGCGCGCCCGCTCGGTCGCCTCGGGGTCATGCTCGAAGATCGTCGGCAGTTCGACGTTCTCGGTCGCCGTCAGCGTCGGGATGAGGTAGAAGTCCTGAAACACGAAGCCGATTGCCTCCTTCCGGGCGTCGGTCTGCGCTTCGTCGTCCAGCGTCGTCACGTCCCGACCGAGGAGATAGCGCTCGCCCGCCGTCGGTTCGTCCAGGAGGCCGAGCATGTTGAGGAGCGTAGACTTACCGCTTCCGCTCGGGCCGACGATGGCGACGAACTCGCCCGGTTCGACCGAGAAGTCGATCCCGGCGGGCGAGGACGAATCTCGCGAGTTGCGCCCGCCGAGCGCGACCACCGTCTCGCCGCCCGTCTCGTACTCCTTTCTCACGCCCCTCAGTTCGAGCGTGGGACCGTCGTGGGCGGCGACGGCCGCCTCGGCGAAAGCGGTCCCGAGAGACTGCGACTGCTCCGTCATCGTCGACGGCGCACGACGACGAGCGCCGCCACCGCCGCGAGACTCACCCCCGCGACGGCGACGAGCGCTCCCGCGTTGTCCCAGAGGGGCGCGAGGATACCGCGCTCGCGCTCCGGCGGCGAGAGCGACCGGTCGTACGGGAGTTCGACCGTCTCGGAGTACCGGACGCCGTTCGTGACGTAGGTCACGTCGACGGGGACGACGGTCACGTTCTCGCTATCGACCTCCGCGGTGAGGTCGAACGGCGCGAACTCGTTGCCGTCGACGGTGCCGACGAAGTAGTCTCGGACGGGGTACGTCGGCGAGACGTGGGCGGCGTCGCCGACGGCGACGGTGAGACCCGACACCGAACCCTCGTCGGGGTTGCCCGCGTTGCCGGTGATTCGCACCACGCCGTCGGGGCCCATCGAGAGGTCGACGTTCGTCAGCACGACCGACCCCGAGGCGGGGTCGTAGGGGAACTCGGTTCGTGCGGTGCCGTCGCGCTCGCCGACGCGGTACCGCGTCTCGAACGTCACGTCGTCCTGCTGGCCGACGAAACTCAGGTCGACGGTGGTCCGAGCGGAGTCGCCGGGCGCGAGCGGTCCGGGAACCGACTGGCGCGGGAGTTCGGTCCCGTTGCTCACCGGGACGACGACGACGTCCCGTATCGGGGCGTTCCCGAAGTTCGTTACGACGACGTCTATCTGCCCGGGTTTCGCCTCATCGTCGCCGCTCCCCTCGAGTGCGCCCTGTCCGCCGCCACCGCCGAGCAGGTCGCCGAGCTGTCCCTCGGCACCGCCTTCGGCGTCGCCGCGCTGCACCGACTCGACGCGGACGGCCACGTCGTCTTCGAGCGGTTCGACCGACACCGGCTCGCGGTACCGTGTCGTCTCCGCCTCGCCGTCGACGGTGTAGGATGCGCGAACGGTCACGCGCCGGTCGCCGGTCTCGCGCGGCAAGAGGACGAATGGGAGTTCTTCGGTCGCTCCGGCGGCGAGAACGGGCACGGTTTGGCGGACGACGACGGCGTCGCCGCTCTGAATCCCGACCGTGACGGTGACGTTTCGCATCGGCGTCGTCGTCGGGTTCGACAGCGTCACTGTCGCGCGGTTCTCCGTTTCGGCGACGAAACCGGTGGCGTTGAGTTCGATCTGGGGGGCCGGTCCGGCGACCTGTAGCGTCGGACCCGCCACCTGCAGCGAGGACCCCTCGGCCTGCGTGAACGGCGTCAGCGACGGGCCGGATGCGGCGCCGATCGAGGACGCTTCCGGTCCCGACGGGACCGCATCGACGGGCACGGAGGATATTACGAGGAGGAGACACGTGAGAAACGCGACGAGTGCCTTCATTACGACAGTGAAGGGTGCGACCGGCAAATAGGTTGTCGAGCGTGTGATAGAGAGGGTGGAGGGTCGACGACGGGTTGCCGCTGAACGTGTCGGGAGTAGAAAAGTACCGAAGGTCGTCGCGGTACGACTACTCGGCGTCGGACTCGGCGGTCTGCTCGTCGCTCTCGTCTTCCTCGTCGTCGACGACGACGAGACCGCGGTTGTTCACGGCGTAGGGATCGAGTCCGACCTCCTGCATGAACTGCTTGTAGAGACGCTCGGCCGTCTCGCCGTCTTTCTGTTTGTCGGAGGCGCGGTCGCAGAGTTCGACGAGATCCTCGGGCACGTCGTTCTCGTGGACGATCCAGTGGTTGATGAGGTCCGAGAGGCGGCGGATGGGCGAGGTGAAGTGGCCGTAGATGTCGAAGTTCAGCGCGTGGTGGCCGCCGAAGGGGTCATTCATGTACTTCGCCCGGGGCATCACCTTCAGCACGGCGCGCTGAATCTTGTTGAGCATCCGCGGCGGGGCTTCTTCGAGCGCCGCGTTCACCGCCTTCCGGGGGTCGTCCCACGACCCCCCGGGGATGTTCACGTTGTCGAGTTCCGCGATCTCGCGCAGCGCCTTGTCCCACTGGTCGGGCGTCGGTTGGGGGTGGACGCGGTACATAGCCTCGACGCCGCGGCCCCACATCAGTTCGTGCGTGACGGCTTTGTTCGCCTTCAGCATGCACTCCTCGATGATGGTGTGCGCGTGGTCGCGACTCGGGTTGAGCACGAGCGAGCCGTCCTCCTTGCGCTGTTCGTGCATCCGGTCGGCGAGTTCGTAGGAGAGCGTAATCTCGTCGTGCAGCGGCGCGTCCGGGTCTTCGAGGCGCTTCTCGCACTGACTGTAGGTGAGGCGCTCGTCGCTCTCGATGACCGATTTGTAGATGTCGATGGACTCGTAGCCGAGATTCTCCTTGTCGAGTCGCATCTCGACGGTGTGGGCGAGTCGCTCCTCGTTGGGGACCAGCGAGCAGACCGTCTCCGCGAGGATGGGCGGCAGCATGTGGACGGTGTACGCGGGGAGATACACCGTGTTACCGCGTTTGACCGCCTCGGCCCACATCTCCGAACCGGGGTGGACATAGTGGCTCACGTCGGCGATGTGGACCCACAGCGTGTACGCCTCGTCGTCCTCCTCGATGCTGATGGCGTCGTCGAAGTCCTGAGCGTCGGCGGGGTCGGTTGTCCACGTCGTCATCTCGCGGAGGTCGCGGCGCTCGTCGACGGCGTCGCGAATCTCCTCGGTGACGTTTTCGGTTCGCTCCTTGGCTTCGCGGCGGACCTCCGGCGGGAACTCGTCGCGGATACCGAACTCCTCGAACAGTTCCTCGCGTTTGTTCTGCAGGTGGCGGGCGAGTTCAGGGTCGATCTCGACGGGACCCTGCCCCTCGGCGGTGCCAGCCTGCGCTTGCGCGTCGTTCGACATACGCGAGGAAAAGAGCGAGAGGTAGTTAGTCGTGTCGGGGTCCGGCGACGCGTTTCCTCGCGCCGAAACCCCGAAAGCGAGTTACTCCTCGGGCCGTCCGTACCGGTCTTCGACCGCGTGCAGATAGCGCGAGAGAAACTCGGACTGCGGGAGTCCATCCTGTTCAATGTCGAGGATGAGCGACTCGAGTTCGCCCCGGGGTTGCCAGCAGAGTTCTCGGTGACAGCCTTTGCAGAGATACTCGAACTGTTTGCCGTGGCGGTTCCAGCGGTCACCCTCCTTGTCGTACTCGCGAGCCTCCGACCGGAGCACCGACGAACCGCAGGCGATACAGACGACGGTCTTCCGGTCCCGACCCGTGCGGGAGCGCCACATGGATGAGAGGTTGGTCGGTGTCTACTTAGCGTTTGTGCGGCGTCAGACGCCCGTCTACGGCTGAGATAGTCCGAATCGCCGACCGGAGTAAACCGGAGGTTTACGCGACGGCCGCGCCGGCCGCAGTCAGCGGTTCGACCGCCACGTGACGCGGAGCGGGCGATTTATTCTCTCGGAACGTCACGGAGGGCGTATGAACGTCAAATCGCGCCACCACCTCCGGAGCGACGACATCAAATCGCTGGAAACGACGCTCTCGGAGGCGCTCGGCGTCGACCTCGACGGCGACACGTACGAGTTCGTCGAACTCACCGGCACCGAGTTCGACCTCGTGTTGGTCGACGGCTCTCCGGCCGTGTTCTATCTGGACGACGAACCGTTTCTCACAGTCCACGGAGCCAACGAGTATCCGCCCGAGAAACACGTCGTCACCGTGGACGCCGGGGCCGTCTCGTTCGTCAGCGGCGGGGCTGACGTGATGCGACCGGGTATCGTCGACGCCGACGTGGACATCGAAGCGGGGGACCTCGTGGCCATAGCCGAGGAGACCCACGGAAAGGTGCTCGCCGTCGGGCGAGCGCTCGAAGACGGCGCTGACCTCGTCGGCGACTCGGGGAAAGTCGTCGAATCCGTCCACTACGTCGGCGACGACCTGTACCAGTTCAACGTCTGAGCGGGCCTGAGCGCGGGTCGAACGTCTGAGCGAGTCGCGCCGGCGTTCCAGCGTTCGGGCGTCTCACTCCTCGCCAGACGCCTCGTCGCTCTCGTCGACTTCTTCAGTATCCTCCTCGTGCTGTTCGAGGATAATCTCGTAGCCCCGCTTCGCTTCCTCGTACGTCGTCCGGAGGTCGGTCACGGGCGTCTCCGTGGCGTCGACGCGCAGGTCGTCGGTGAAGCCGCCGGGGTCTTCCTCCGTGCGTCTCACGAGCAGCGCGGCGCTCTGAACGGGGAGTTCCTCGCGTTTGTCGCCGCCGACTTCGTGCCCTGCTTCGAGCGCGTCGATAAGTCGCTCGGCCAGCGGCGCGTCGCCGTCGGCGTTCGACTCGTACGCCTCCGCGGTCGCTTCGACTACCTCCTCGCCGACCAGCAGATTGCCCGCGACGGTGTAGTTCTCGCCCTCGATGTGGCCGTACCAGTCGTTGCACTCCTCGCCGGAGAACGCGAACGTTCCGTCGGCGTCGACGCCGTGGAGTTGGCGCTGGTCGCGCCCCTCGTCGGCGTTCAGAAGCGCCCGAAGCGCGTCGTCGACGGCGAGTCCGTCGTCGACGTACTCGAGTCCCTTCCGGCCCAACTCCACGTTGACGAGGCTCTGCGTCGCCACTGCGCCGTTCTCGCTGGCGAACGGACAGAGCGTACCGACGCCGGGCAGTCGAGTCGTCACCGCGACGCCGAAGCGCAACTGCTCGTCGCCGTCGTCGTCCTCGTACTCCTCGCGAACGCAGATGCTGAACGTCACGGTGGACGGGTCGCGTCGTCGTCGCAAAAAGCTCCGTTTACCGGCATCTCGGCCGGTTGTTTGCCTTCGCTGTCGTCGCCGTCGTCGCGGGTGTCGGGCCGCATCGATCCACCTCAGTCGTTGCGCCGACTCGTCACGTACACCGACGGCCGACGGAGGACGAACTCGTCGAGAAACGCCGCCAGCACCACAGCGCTCTGCAGCGCGAAGTACGCCGGGAACACCAGCGGCGCCGCGTACTCGCGAGCGTCGTGGTGCTGACCGTCGACGCCGTCCCGAAGAAAGAGCGCGTACGGAACCGCGAGCGAAAACAGCGACGAGAGCGAGAGCCAGCGGAGTAGGGAACCGGACGTCGCGGATTCGACAGCCGTGACCGCCTCGGAGACGACGACAGGCGAGAGGAGGACGACGACAGGCACCGACAGCAACGCGGCGAAGGTGTACGCGGCGTCGAGGCGCGTCGGCACGGAGGCATCGCGACTGCGGAGGAGTCCGGCGAGCGACCGCCGCGCGACCTGCATCCCGCCGCGCGCCCACCGGCGGCGTTGGCCCGCCCACGCCGACACGGTCGCCGGATTGCGCTCGGTGGCGACGATGGCCGGATCGACGCGGATGCGGCCGCCGCGGGCGTGGATTCGCGTCGCCATCTCCACGTCTTCGAGCAGTACCTCCTCGTCGAACGGACCGAGCGCCGCCAGCGTCTCGGCACGGAAGAACGCCTGCCCGCCGGTGAAGAGCGAGAACCAGCCTAGGCGCGAGCGGGCGACGAACGCCACCCGTTCGGCGAGGTGGCGCTCGACGGTCGCACAGAGCGCGATGAGCGACTCCCCGGAGTTGCAGCCGTAGCTTCGCCCCTTGACGCACCACGTCTCCTCGTCGACGACGAGCCATCGGACCGCCCGCGAGAGCGCCTCCGGGGCGAGCCGCTGCCCGGCGTCGAGGCTCGCGACGACGTCGCCGTCGGCGTGCGAGAGCGCGTGATTCACCGCTGCCGCCTTCCCCGCCGGTGGCTCCGAGCGCTCGACGGCGCGGACGTGCGAGTCGCCGGCCGCCGCGCGCCGCGCGACCGTTTCGGTTCCGTCGGTCGACGCCGCCTCGTAGCCGACGAGGACGCTCACGCGGTCGGACGGGTAGTCGAGCGCGGCGCAGGCGTCGAGCGTTTCACGGAGGCGGTCGGCGTCGTTGTAGGCAGTGACGACGACGCTCACCGTCGGCGGGTCCGAGGGCAGCGGCGGCGGGGTCGGGTTCGGCGCGAAGGCGACCCCCGTCGCGAGAATCGCTCGCACCGTCGCCCCCACTCCGGCGAGAGCGCACAGCGCGGCGATCGACGGCGCGTACCACGCGACTAGGAGCGCGGGCGAGCAGAGTACCGCGGCGAGACCGAGCGCGGCCGTCGTCGTCGCGAGCGTCCGCCTGTCGCCGTCACCGGGCGTCGCAACCCGCATCAGCGGTCGTACGGTTTGCGGGTACCGAACCAGATGCCGACGGTGAGACCGTAGACGACGTGACCCGCGTGGAAGACGATGGCCTCGTCGGCGTCGAGATCCATGTCCAGCAGGCGTCCCAGAACGACTTGCGTCCCGAACACCGAGAGCAAGAGGCCGTAGAGGACGCCCCCGAGGAGCGTCGCAATCAGCCCTCGGTCGCGCAGCGTCCGACCGACGACGACCGCGAAGGCGACGCCGCCGCCGACGCCGTAGAGGAAGTGGAGCAGGAACGCCGGCCCGAGCGCGTCGGGGTCGCCGCCGGCGTACTGTTCCCAGAACGCGCCCGTCGGCGGGAGCGAACGTGCGACGGGGAGTCGAAACAGCGTCATCACTGCGGTTGCGACGGCACCGGCCCACACGCCGGTGACGAGCGGATGGTTTCGAAACACACGGTCTGTTCGGTCCGCGGCGCGGTCGACGGAGTCGGAAGACGAGGAACTCACACGGTGAGGACCACGAGGCGACAGAAAGACGTTTGGTCCGTCGGCGGTCGACGGAACGGCGGTCATGGAGTGGTCAGCGGTCACCGAACTGGGTGGCGGTCACCGGACTGAGCGACGGTCACCGAACTGGGCGGACGTCTCCTGACTAGTCGGCGAGCCGACGGGTACGGGCGCGTCTGACGTAAGAACTATTGGGGAACCCGCCGCTGTAGGTGGCATGGGTATCATGAGCAAGATCCTCGGCAACGGGCAGCGCTCCACCGAGGATTACGTCGAACTGGACCTCGACGACTTCGACACCGCACAGGGCGAGGCGGGGATGACGGTTCACATCGCCGAAATCGCCGGTCAACAGGACGTCATCGCCATCAAAGACGCCGTCTACGACGGCGACTTCGTCATCGCGGACATCACGCGTCTCCGGACGAAGGACCGGACGGTCGAACACATCGTCGACGAACTCCAGCAGGTTGCCCAGGAGGTCGACGGCGACATCGTCCAGAAAGGCGACGACCAACTCATCCTCGCGCCGACGGGCGTGCGAATCGCTCGGCAGAAACTGGACTGAGGCGCGAACGCCCCAGTCAGTCGTCGTCGACCGGTTTCGACGGCGTTCGTGCCGGTCGGAGGCTGCTGGTCCCTTCGCGAGTCAACGCGCCGAGCGGCTTGCGCGCGTATCGACGCACTAACCACGGGTAGGAGTGGAAAACTGTCGAAAAAGGCTCGGGCCGGTCGTCCGGGTTAGTCGTCCGAGACTGCGACGAGGAGAGTACGCCGGAGGTTAGTCGTCAGAGACAGCGTACGCCTCCTCTTCGGGGGCTGGTTCCGCCGTCGAGGAGGCGAATTCGGCTGTCGAGGAGGCGGATTCGGCCGTCGAGGGGGCAGATTCGACTGTCGAGGAGGCGTCCGGCTTGCGCGCGTACTTGCCCCACCCCGGCTCGGCGTGTTTGTCGAAATGGACGTAGTGAACGGCGGTCTTGCCGTGGTCTGCGTCGGGCGCACGCTCGGAGACGAACGTGTCGAACGCGTCGTTCCAGGCGACGTGGTGCGAAAAGAGCATTCCCCCGGGGGAGAGATGCTCCCACGCGAGGTCGAACTCAAACAGCATTCCCGTCTTCGAGTGCTCGGAGTCGTGGACGAACATATCGACGTCACCCAGCTCCGACAGCAGTTTGGGCAGTTTTCGCTGGCTGCGTCCGGCGACGAACTCCCACCGGTCGTGCAGTTCCTCCGGGACGACCCACCCCGGCTCCTTCCCCTCCGGAAGTAGGTGGCTGTCGCGCTGCGAGCAGGACGGGCGTCGACGTTCGTACCGTTTGAGCTCCGCCTCGTCGGTCGGGTCGAGAAGCGACGAGTAGTCGATGGAGTACAGTCGTCCCGAGTCGTTTCGGTCAAGTGCGGCGAGTATCGCCAGCGTCGAGACGCCGTGGAAAACGCCCGTCTCGACGATGGTCTGCGGCTCGTACTTCCGGATGTACGCGTAGTATCGAACGCAGTCGTCTTTGTGGATGTCGTAGAACGTCTCGTTGCCGAGGTCGTCATACGCTCGTTTGAGGTTCTCGGCGATGACGCCGGTCATGAACTCCTTTTCGTACGCCTCGAGTTCCGCCTCGCTGTCGAAGAATCGGTCGATGAACTCTTGGCGGGTGAGCTCTTTCTCCTTGAACGTCTCCCACGACGCCTCCGGGTGGAGGACGTAGAACGCTTTCCGCACCGCGGGCCGCACCCAGTTGGGTGCGAGCTCGAACGACTTCTGCCGTGCGCGTTTGACGTGCCGAACCAACATGGAACTGTCCACGGGCTTCCACACCAAAAGTACGCGCCGATGAATATCCGTATAATCCCATCGTTCTTCCGATAGGTTTGACCGGAATCGGAGTATGTACCGTTGAACGATTGTTTCGAAACGGTGGACTGTATGAAATGCGAGAGTTCGCGGGAGAGGGTGTACAGTCGCTGAGAACGCCGTCAATCCGAACCGAAGGGAAGACGTAACGGCAGTATGGCCGGCGTACCCTGCGTGTGAACGCCTCGCAGAACCGACGAGTATTCAGGCGCTCCCTACATACCGTGCTTCCAGATGAGTAAGGACTACATCGAGGTTCGGGGAGCCGAAGAACACAACCTCAAAGACCTCGACGTACGCATCCCCCGCGAGACGTTCACCGTCGTCACGGGACTGTCGGGATCCGGGAAGTCGTCGCTCGCGTTCGAGACGATCTACGCCGAAGGACAGCGCCGGTACATCGAGTCGCTGTCGGCGTACGCGCGGAACTTCCTCGGCCAGATGGACAAACCGCAGGTCGAAGCCGTCGAGGGGCTCTCCCCCGCCATCTCCATAGACCAGAAGAACGCCGCCAACAATCCCCGCTCGACGGTCGGGACCGTCACCGAACTGCACGACTACCTCCGGCTGTTGTACGCCCGCGTCGGCACGCCGCACTGTCCAGAGTGCGGTCGCGAGGTCGGCGAACAGAGCGCCCAACAGATGGTACGTCGCATCCTCGAACTGCCCGAAGGGACGCGCGCGAAGGTCGCTGCGCCGGTGGTCCGCGACCAGAAAGGCGCGTTCGAGGACCTGTTCGACGAACTCGTCTCGGAGGGCTACTCTCGCGTCGAGGTCGACGGCGAGGAGTTCGACCTCGCGATGGAGAAACCTGAGTTGGACGAGAACTACGACCACACCGTCGACGTGGTCGTCGACCGGGTGAAGATATCCGAGGAAGCGCGCTCGCGCATCACCGACTCCGTCGAGACGGCGCTCGAAGAGGCCGGCGGCGTGCTGAAGATCATCGTCCCCGACCCGCCCGCGGCCGACGAGTTCCACCTCGGAACCGAAGCCCGCGCGACGGGTGACCTCGCCGGCGGTAGCGACGAGCGACTCGTCGTCGAGTTCTCCGAAGAACTCGCCTGTACGCACTGCGGCATCGACTTCTCCGAAATCGAGACGCGGTCGTTCTCCTTCAACTCGCCGCACGGCGCGTGTCCCGAGTGCGAGGGCATCGGCAACACCAAAGAGATCGAACCGGACCTCGTCGTCGAAGACCCCTCGAAACCCGTCAAAAACGTCTTCGAGCCGTGGAGCTACAAGCGGTCGTACTACCGGACGCGACTCGACTCCGTCGCCGACCACTTCGGCGTGAGCGTCTCGACCCCGTTCGAGGAACTCGATGACGACGTGCAGCGACAGTTCCTCTACGGTACTGACGAACAGGTCGTCTTCGAACGCCAGACCCGAAACGGCGTCCGCCGGAAGACGAAGCGCTTCGAGGGCGTCATCCCGAACCTCGAACGCCGCCACGTCGAGACGGAGTCGAAGGGAACCCGCGAGCACATCGAGGAGTACATGGCCGTGACGACCTGTCCGGCCTGCGACGGCACGCGCCTGAAACCGCAGTCGCGGTCGGTGTATATCGACGGCACCGCCATCTCCGAGGTGAACCGGATGAGCATCGGCGACGCGCTCTCGCACTTCGAGAGCCTAGAGGCGGACCTCACCGACCGCGAGCGAACCATCGCCGAAGAGATTCTCAAGGAAATTCGCGCGCGCCTCGGCTTCATGACCGAGGTCGGCCTCGAATATCTGACGCTCGACCGCGAGGCGTCGACGCTCTCGGGCGGCGAGAGCCAGCGTATCCGGCTGGCGACGCAGGTCGGGTCGGGCCTCGTCGGCGTGCTCTACGTGCTCGACGAACCGTCAATCGGCCTCCACCAGCGCGACAACGACAAGCTGCTCGACACGCTCTGCGGCCTCCGCGACCTCGGCAACACGCTCATCGTCGTCGAACACGACGAGGAGACGATGCGCCGCGCGGACAACATCATCGACATGGGTCCCGGCCCGGGCAAACGCGGCGGCGAAGTCGTCGTCCAGGGCGACTTCGATGACGTGTGCGCCGCCGACGGTTCCATCACCGCCGACTACCTCTCGGGACGCAAGGAGATCCCGGTGCCCGAGACACGGCGCGAGCGCGACGGCGAACTCACGGTTCGCGGCGCTCGACAGCACAACTTGAAAGACCTCGACGTGTCGCTACCGCTGGGCACGTTCACGGCGATTACCGGCGTCTCAGGGTCGGGCAAGTCGACGCTCATTCACGACATCCTCTACAAGGGGTTGGCCCGCGAGATGAACAACAACACCTCTGTCGACCCCGGCGACCACGACGCCATCGAGGGAATCGACCGGATCGAGACGGTGCGGCTCATCGACCAGTCGCCCATCGGTCGGACGCCGCGGTCGAACCCCGCGACGTACACCGGCGTCTTCGACTACGTCCGCGAACTGTTCGCGGAGACGAAGCTCTCGAAGCAGCGCGGCTACGAGAAGGGCCGCTTCTCGTTCAACGTCAAGGGCGGCCGCTGCGAGGAGTGCGGCGGACAGGGCGACGTAAAAATCGAGATGAACTTCCTCTCGGACGTGTACGTCCCCTGCGAGGAGTGCGGCGGCGCGCGCTACAACGACGAGACGCTCGACGTGACGTACAAGGGCAAGACGATCGCCGACGTGCTCGCGATGGAAGTCGACGAGGCGTACGAGTTCTTCGAGGCGAACTCCCAGATTCGCCGCCGCCTGCAGTTGCTCAAGGACGTCGGTCTCGGCTACATGACGCTCGGCCAGCCGTCGACAACGCTCTCCGGCGGCGAGGCCCAGCGCATCAAACTCGCCGAGGAGTTGGGCAAGAAGGACACCGGTGACACGCTGTACCTGCTCGACGAACCGACGACGGGCCTGCACAAGGAAGACGAGCGGAAGCTCATCGACGTGCTGCACCGTCTGGTCGACAACGGCAGCACCGTCACCGTCATTGAGCACGAACTCGACCTGGTGAAGAACGCCGACCACGTCCTCGACCTCGGTCCCGAGGGCGGCGAGCACGGCGGCGAAATCGTCGCCGCTGGAACGCCCGAGGAAGTCGCTCGCAAGGAGACGTCGTACACGGGGCGCTACCTCCGCGACATGCTCCCCGCCGTCGACATCGAGGGGCCGCGCGCCGACCAGCGCGAACCCGCGAAGCCGACGACCGACGACTGAGCGGCGGAGATGCCGGAAACGCCGGATCGGCGACGCTCGAGAGGGGCGAACAGCCAGCGGAACTGCGCTCTTCGCGAGGGGTTCGCCGGACACCCCCCTTAACCCCGTCGCGGTACGTCGTTACATCGACGCGGACTGACCGCCTTCTCAGTGATAAATTCTCGTCCGACTGACGGTTCGGATAGTCGCCAGCGCGCTTATTTACACCGCGGTCAAACCGCGTGGTATGACAACACAGTACGCAGCGCTGCGGAACGTCCTCCTCGTCGTTCGCGGCGGACCGGGCGAGTGGCTCGTCGACAAGCGCCTGAACGACCGCGACATCGAGTGTCTCGGCGTCGCACCCGACGGGAAAACGGCGTTCTGCGGGACGTTCGACGCGGGTCTCTGGCGGAGCGACAACGAAGGACAGACGTGGCACCGCGTCGGCGACGAGACGCTCACCGACCCCGTGATGTCGGTGGCCGTCGACCCGACCGATTCCGAGGTGGTGTGGGCGGGGACCGAACCCAGCGCGGTCTATCGGTCGACCGACAGCGGCGACACGTGGGATCAGTGTGACGGGCTGACCGACCTCCCCTCCGCGAAGGAGTGGTCGTTTCCGCCGCGACCCGACACCCACCACGTCCGCTGGATAGAGGTCGATCCCACCGAGTCCGACCACCTCTACGTCGGCATCGAGGCGGGTGCGCTGGTGCAAACCCACGACGGCGGCGAGACGTGGGAGGACCGCGTGCCCTCGGCGCGGCGGGATAACCATAGCCTCACGACGCATGCAGACGCGCCGAATCGGGTATGGTCGGCGGCGGGCGACGGCTACGCCGAGAGCGACGACGGCGGCGAGACGTGGGACCACCCCCAGGAGGGCCTCGGCCACCGCTACTGCTGGAGCGTCGCCGTCGGCCGCGAGGCCAAGAACGTCCTCGTGTCGGCGGCCAGCGGCGCGCGGACCGCGCACAACGCCGACTCCGCCGACTCGTACGTCTACCGGCGTCGACCCGGCGAGGCTTGGGAGCGCCTCGACGGGCTGCCGACCGGCGAGGGCGTGACGCGGCCCGTGCTCTCGTCGGACGGAAACGGGTCGTTCTACGCGCTGTCGAACCGCGGAATCTATCGGTCGCAGAACAGCGGGAAGTCGTGGAACCGCGTCGACATCCCGTGGCCGGAGGCGTACGAGTCACAGACGGCGCGCGGGTTAGCGGTTGTCACAGAGTCGTAGCGTCGGCAGTACCGTCGGTCCGTATCGATAAACGTCGGCAGCCGCCAGCGTCGACGGTCGTCTGCGTCGACGGTCGTCAGATACCGTCACCGGACGCCGGGTCGGCGCGGATGCTCTCGGCAACGTTCTCCGACGAGAAGGACACATCGGCGTCGGCTTCGGAGGCGGGCACGTCTTCGGAACTCGACGGCGCGGACGGGAAGGAGAGTCGCCGCTCCTCGTCGTCGGGGAAGACGATTTCGAGTCGTTGAGTCGCCCCGAGGAGGCGCGTGTTCGGCACGTCGTCACTCTCGTCGTCGAGCGTCCCGCAGGAGTACGTCCCGGGTTTATCGACGCCCGGGTAGTCGTCGCGCGTCTCGACGAGCAGCTTACCGAACACCCGGTCGAGATTCTCCTCGGCCAGAATCGATTCGAGGTCCGAGTAGCGGTCACCCATGAACGACTCCCGCATGTCGAAGAAGAGGACCAGGTCGTCGTGGCCGTCGCCGTTGGGGTCGTTTGGGTCGCAGGCCTCGTCGACGTTTCGGTAACGCGTTTCGACCGTCCCGACGTTCTCGCCGTTGGACGGGACGCCGACGTTCGGGATGCGATCGGTTCGAACTCCGACGAGCGCGTTCGCGGCGAAATCGACGCTCTCGACGCCGACGTTCGCGATGTATCGCGTCTCACCGGCGTCGAGGCGGAACTGCTCGGAGTCGGCGGCCCCGCTCTCAACGATGTAGGCGTTGACGAGCACGGAAAACGAGTTCGGGTTGTGGAGGACGAAGCCGCCGCACGTCCCGACCCCCCGGACCGATTTTAGGTCGGAGCAGGCGGGAACGTCGATTTCGACCGTCTCGTCGAGGGTAAACGGGTCGAAGGAGTCGTCGACGACGTGGACCGACTGGGAGTTGTCCGCGCGCTCCGCGCGGATACGGAGCGTCTGCCCGGAGAACGCCTCGTTCACCTCATCGACGCTTCCGCCGGAGATCTCGGTGATGCGGAACTCCTCACCCGTCTCCTCGACTGTCACCGTCGCGTCGACTGCGGGGTCGACACCGACGTTCGTGAAGACGAGGGTGTCGCACCCGTACGTCGAGACGGCGAGTCGCGGGTCGTCCCGTTCGTAGTTACAGTCGCCGACGACCAGCTCATCCGTCGGTCGGCCGTTCACCGGCACTTGCCCGAACGAGGCTTCGGCAGAGAGGCGGAGCGTCCGCGTCTCGTCCTCGGGAACGTCGAACTCGACTTCGAGAACCCCGTCGTCGAACTCGTTCATCGTTCCGAAATCTGGGAGCTCGTACGTTTCGGTCTCGCCGGTTTCGACGACTTCGACGGTGACGTCGACTTCGGTCTCGAGAAACGCGTTCGCGAGTAACAGCCGCTCACAGCGCGTCGACGCGTACACCGGTTCTGCGAAGATGAACTCCGAGGTCGGCAGTTCGTCGAGTCGGCCGACGGGTTGGGCGCCCTCCAGTCGAACCGAGTAGTCGCTCAGCGGATTTCCCTCGACGTCGTAACCGACGCCGAAGCGCGGCGTTCCCGAACACGTCTCGGAAATGTCGGTTATCACCTGCTCCGTTGGGTCGAACTCCTCGGTCCCGAACAACTGGACCTCGAGTAGTCCCGTTGCAGCGGGGTCGACGGTGTTCGCTTCGGCGCCGTCCGGTGGGGAACCGCCGGCGATGCCCGCGTTCGAGTAGACGTCGATTTCGGGACCCGTCTCCCAGGCGGTGGCGGTTCCGGAGTAGGCGGCGGTACCGACGAGCGCAGCGCCCGTCGCACGAAGGTAGGACCTGCGCGAGAGGCCGTCCGAGAGTGGTGGAGCCATAGACCGTACGTTTCAGTACGTCTGTATTGTAATGACCGTGATAAAAGTCGTAATGCGCCACTACCGCTTGCGGTGGGGAGAACGCGCTCTTCGACGGGATCGCTTCGGCCGCCTCCCGCGCGGCCGCTCCGAATCCGATCGATCTCTTCGAGAGTCGGCCGAACGTCGGCGGAACCGAGAAGGTATATACGCGTTCGACCGGTCACTCACGACCGATGTACGATTTCGTCGTGGTCGGCGTCGGTCCCGCCGGCGCGCGCTTCTCCCGACGCGCCACCGAGGCGGGGTACGACGTGCTCGCACTCGAAAAAGGGGAGGTCGGAACCCCGCTCGCGTGTTCGGGACACGTCAGCACCGACATCTGGGCGTACGTCCCCGACGCGGCGAAGGAGAAACTGTTCCAGAACCGCATCTACGGCGCGAACTTCCGCGTCGGCGGTCCAGACAGCGACGCGAACCCCTTCTACAAGGACGAGGAGATATCGAACGTCATCGACCGCGTGGAACTCGACCGGACGCTCGCCGAGGCCGCCCGCGACGCCGGGGCCGACGTGCGCGAGGGCCACACCGTCACCGACGTGAAAGAGCACGCCAACGGCGTCACCGTCACGGCCAGCGTCGGCGGCGAGCAGAAGGAGTTCGAGGCGAAGATGGTCGCCGGATGCGACGGTCCCGTCTCGAAGGTCCGGCGCGACGTCGGCCTGCCGGAACCGGGCGAGTTGCTTCACGGCGTGCTCGCGTTCGACGACGAACCGGACCACGGTGACTTCGTCGATGTCCACCTCACCGTCCCGCGCTTCTTCGCGTGGCGCATCCCCCGCGGCGAGGCGGGCGTCGAGTACGGACTCGCCGCGCCGCCAGGCAAAGAAGTCAGGGAGATGTTCGACGCGCTGACCGACACGTACGACGTGGAGACGGACCACTTCTGCTCGGGCGCAATACCCATCGGCCCGCCCGAGTCGGTCACCTCGCGGCGGGTGTTCCTCGTCGGCGACGCCGCCGCGCAGACGAAACCGTTCACCGGCGGCGGTATCCTCTACGGCATGACCGCCGCAGACCACGCGGCCCGCGAAATCGATCCCGACCGACCGCGGACGCTCGGCGTGTACGAGAACGCGTGGCGGGCGGACCTCTCGACGGAGATTCGACTCGGCCACTGGGTTCGGCGGGCGTACTCGCTGCCGGAACCCGTCCAGCGCGCGGGGTTACGGGCGCTCTCGGGGAAAATCGGCGTCCACATGGACCGGCCGTCGTCGCTGTTCTCGGCCGAGCAGTTGCGGGCGTTCTTCTCGTCGTAGTCAGGTGCGCTGCGTGGCTATCGCGCGTCGCCGCGCGGCGACGTGCGGCGGCACACGGTCGTCTCGGGCCGCCTCGGTTACTGCGTCAGCGCCTCGTACGTCGGTAACCGCCCCGAGCGGTCGCTCCCGTCGACGAACGGCAGGTCCGCGCGCGTCGCCGGGGTCGACTCGCCGTCGACGCGAACCGTGAGATCGGCGTTCTCGTCGAGGTCGAAATCCACGAGCGCCAGCGCGACAGGACGGTCGAGCGTTGGACTATCGACGGCGCGGGTCACTTCGCCGACCGAAGCGTCGCCGTCGAACACCGCTGCCCCGGAGTCGGGCAGTGCGTCCGGGAAGAGGCCGACGAGTCGCTGGCTCGGCCGGCCGCGGTTCTCGACCTTCGAGACGACCTCCTGTCCCACGAAGCAGCCCTTCGAGAAGTCCAGCGCGTTGCGGACGCCGAGAACGTTCGGCAGGCGGCCGTCGAGTTCGGTGTCGAACAGCGGCGTTCCGGCCTCCGCAGTCAGCGTCTCCCACGTTCGGTAGCCGAACGGGACGGCGTTCAGTCCGTGGACGAGCAGCGTCGCGAACACGTCCGGGGCGTCGGCAGCGGCGCAGACGACCTCGTACCCCTCCTCGCCGGTCGGCGCGTCGGCGGCGACGACGGTCACTCCGGCGTCGCCCATCGATCCCCGGACGAACGAGAGATGCGGTTCCGGCGCGCCCGCGCCGTTGAGCACGGAGGCAACTTTCTCGGTGGACTGCGCGCCGTGGACGCCGAAGACGCCGAAGTCGGCCGAGGCGTCTCGAATCTCGACGTCCTGGATGAACACTTTCTCCCGCCAGTCGGCGACGAGCGACTCCGTAACCTGCGGCGGGACGAAGAGTAGCAGTCGTTCGCCGGCGTTGTAAACGTACATATCGGCCTCGATTCGGCCCTGCGGGTCCAACAGGAGCGCGTAGGTCCCCTCGCCGTCCTCGCGGGGGACGCGGTTCGAGACGACGTTGTCGACGTAGTCGATTCGGTCGTCGCCCTCGACGACGACGACGCCGTAGCCCATCTCGACGACGCCGACGCCGTTTCTCACCGCTTTGTGCGTGCGCTCGGGGCGACCGTAGTGGGCGACGACCCGGCGGTCGTCGCGCGCCTCGTAGGTCGCGCCGTGGTCGTCGTGGAGGTCTCCGACGAGAGTCATCGCCAAGAGGTAGGTCGGCGGGCCGTAAAAACGGTGTCCACCCGACCGCAGCATCCGGGTGGTTTTAGCGTTCAAGTCGGTTCTGCGTCCGATCGTTCTGTATCCAATCGTTCTGCGTCCGGTCGATTCACGGTCTGATCAGTTCACTCTCCGGTTCAGCCGATTCAGAGTCCGAGTCGGTCCCGAACCGCATCGAGGAGGCTTCGGTCGTTTTCGACGGCTTCCTCCGGGTCCGGAATGACACGGTCGGCGGGCATGATGAGAACACGCTCTTCCTGTCGGTCGACCGTGATGAGGCTGTCCTCCTTCAGGTCCGCGAGCGCGCTCTCCAGCGTGTCGATATCCGCGTCGACAGCCGCTCGCAGTTCCAGAACCGTCATCCCCTCGTCGGCCCGGTCGACGAGCGCGTCGAGTATCGCGACGTCCACGTCGCCTCTGTTGCGATACTCCCGCTTGGCTCTCATACCCTATGCATTCACCCCAACGGGTTTACTCTTACCGGCGAATCGTCGTGACTGTCATCACGGGTTCGTGATCGGTCGACCTTCTCCGGGCGCCGAGAGCACGCGCCGCAACGTCGGCCGCGCGTCAGACGCCGAGGGGGTAGTTTTTAGTTATGGAGGTCGGAACTCCCGCCAATGGGACTCAGGTGTCTGCTCGGGCACGACTTCGGGGAGCCGGAACTGGAGCGCGAGCGGGAGGAGAACGGCGAAGAGAGGGTCGTCACCGTCCGCGAGGTGAAGACTTGCGAGCGCTGCGGCGAGACGCGAGTCGTCAGCGAGAACAAGGAAGTCACGGCCGTACCGGAAACCAACGCCGACGAGGTCGACGCCGCGTCGTCGGAATTCGCTTCCGAAGCGGAGATACGCGGCGACACCATCGAAGAGCAGTTCGACGAGGACGACGACTTCGAACCGCCGCAGAACGCCGAGGAGGACGACGGCATCATCCTCGACGACGAAAGCGGCGACTCCGAACCGGAGGCCGAACGTCAACCGGGTGAGTGGCCCGAGGCGAACGTCGGCGACGGCAGAGACGACCTGATGCCGACCGTCGAAGAAGTCGAAGGCGTCGACTCGGATGCCGACGCCGACGGCGTCGACACCGACGAGACGGAGTCGGTCGACGCCGAACCGACGCCGTGGCCGGAGGTCGACGGCGACGACGAGGGGTTCGACGCCGAACCGTCCGACGGGTCGCCGTCGGACGTGACGTTCGGCGGTCTCGCGCCGGAACGAAACGACAACGACTACCAGAGCCACGAGGGGTACGACGCCGAGTTCATCGCAAACGGCGACGAGCAACTCAACGGCGCGAGCGACACCGCCGACGGGTTCACGCGCGCCGAGACCGCCTCGGTCGAACTGGAGACCGAGAGCCAGGGCGTCCCGACGGAGTACGTCTGTCCCGAGTGTGGCCTCGCCAGACCGTCGGACGGCAGTTCGCTCCGCGCGGGCGACATCTGTCCGGACTGTCGTCGCGGCTACATCGCCGAACGCGAGCGGTAGTCGGAGCTTGTTTTCCAGCGGGTGGAGGGAGCGAGGAGCGCAACAACCCACCCATCAGCGTCTGACACGGGTATATAGGGCAGGCGCGGACGAAACAAGTAAACCATACCCTCGCAAACGGTGGCGCATGAAGCAGTACAAGATGCGACGCGGCGAGACGCTCGAGGAGAACGCGCCGGACCTCAAAGCGACCATCGAACGCTACTTCGGTCCAGTCACCGGGACGGAAGAACACGACGGTCACGAACTGTACGTCGTCGAGGAACCGGACAACCCCGTCTTCGAGCGCATCGTCGCGGGTGCGGCGACGTTCAGCGGCAAGAAGGACCAGCTCGCCGTCCACTTCGAAGAACGCGATGCCGCCGAAGTCATCGCCGAGGGCAACGCCGACGCCGCACAGGACGCCGTCAGCGCCAAGAACGACTTCCTCCAGGAAGTGACGGGTCGGGACGCAAAGTCGCGCCGCGAGTCGATGAAGCGCGCCGTCGAGGACGACACACCTGACGTATAACGGCCTTATACTCTGCGCTCGGCCGCTTCGCGGCTTCGCTCGGTAAAAGCTCGGCCAAAAGCACAGCGTCACCCCCTCAGGCGCTAACGCGCCTTCGAGGGTTCCTCGGCCCACTCGCTCGGGCTATCGCCCTCGGTCGTGGTGAAATCTGCTGGCGGCGACCCTCTACAACCGGTCGTCGCTATCTGTTGCGCCGCGAGCGAGCGAAGCGGACGAGCGGGCTGAGGAGCGAACGGAAGCCGCGAAGCGGCTAAAGTGAGCGACGAATGCTTTTGGTCCAGCTTTTGCCGAGGGCTGCCGAAGGCAGCCCGCAGCGCAACAGGTGGGGGTTCTAGAGCTTCTCGGGCAACCACCCGCCGTCGACTTCGACGTTCTCGCCGCTGATGTAGCCGCTGTCCTCGTCGAGGAAGAACAGCATCGCCTGCCGCATATCGTCGAAGGAGGCCGGGCGGCCGCGCGGCAACTCGTCGGGGAACTCGTCGGAGTTCTCGACGACGTACGGCGAGATGGCGTTGACGGTGACCCCGTCGTCCTGCGTGTCGGCGGCGAGCATCCGCGTGAACATCAGCACCCCAGTTTTGGCGACGAAGTACGGGAAGTTCTTCGGATAGACGAGCGCCTTCTCGCTGCCCGCGTAGCCGACGTTGACGATTCGACCCCATCCCTCGTGGCGCATCGCCGGAAGCGCGCGCTTCGAGCAGAGATACGTTCCGTAGAAGTTCGTCTCGACGACGCGCTGCCAGGTATCGAACTCGATCTCCTCCCAGTGGCTCGGCGCGAAGTCGCCGACGTTGTTGACGAGCACGTCGACCCGTCCGAGCGCCGATTCGACGCCGGCGAACAAGTCGTCGACGGCGCTGGGGTCGGTCACGTCGCCCTGCACCGTCGTCGCTGACGCGCCGCGGTTCTCGGCCGCTGCAGACACGTCCTCGGCTTCCTCGACGCTCGAGTGGTAGTGGACCGCGACGTCCGCGCCGCAGTCGGCCGCCGACAGCAGCAGTTCGCGGCCGATTCCTTTCGCGCTACCGGTGATGAGGACGGTGCGACCCGAGAGATCCGGAGAGAGCATGTGCGAACGTCGACTGCCGCGAGGAAAAATGTACACGGCGGGGAAACCTACATGTCCCACGAGAACGATTGCCATCGCGGAGCCACAGCAGGGCTGACCAAATGTTAATTCGTTATTGAGTAAATTCTTCGCCACGTTTAAGTGCCGAACGCGATTACGGGTAGCTATGGCAGTAGACACGATTCTGTTGGCAGTCGGTGCTGGAGACGCCGAACGCATCGACCGACTTGGAGAGGTCGCCGTCGACATCGCCGGGCCCGCGGGTGCTACGGTCGTCCTCGGGCACGTGTTCACGCGCGACGAGTACGACGACACGCTCGACAAACTCGAGTTCGACCGGACCGCCGAAGAAGTCTCGCCCGACGACGTGGCAGGGCGGCACGCGACGATACGCGACCTCACGAAGATGCTCGACGAGGCCGGCGTCGACTACAAGATTCGCGGCGCGGTGGGAAAACACGGGACGAGTATCGTCGACCTGGCGACGGGCGTCGGCGCCGACCAGATAATCGTCGGCGGTCGCCAGCGCTCGCCGACGGGGAAAGCCGTCTTCGGCAGTACGGCACAGGAGGTCATGCTGTCGGCGCCGTGTCCGGTAACGTTCGTCCGGTCGGACGACTGACCGCCTGAGGACGCTCAGACGTCGACGAACCGAGTGGAGCGAGAGACGGGGCGAACAGTCATTTCACTTCGTGTGGCTCTCACCCACATGGAACACGAAATCGAGTTCGGACCGTCCTTTTCGTTGCTGACGCTCTCGCTGGAGAGCGGCGAAACGATTCGAACCGAGGCGGGGTCGATGGTCAGCTACGACGACGGAATCGACGTCGAGACGGGCGCGGACGGCGGTCTCTTCGGGTCGCTCAAGCGGAGTCTGCTCGGCGGGGAGAGCTTCTTTCAGAACACGTTCACCGCCCGCGAGGCCGGAGAGCTGACGCTCGCGCCGCCGCTTCCGGGCGACATCGTCGACTACCGTCTGGAGGGCGAGACGCTGTTCGTGCAGTCGGGATCGTATCTCGCCTCGGGGAGGGACGTCGAACTCGACACGCAGTTCGGCGGCGGGCGGTCGTTCTTCGGCGGTGAGGGACTGTTCCTGCTCCGCCTCGACGGCACCGGACCGGCGTTTCTCTCCAGTTACGGCGCGATTCGGGAGACGGAACTGGCGGACGGAGAGACGTACACAGTCGACACGGGCCACGTGGTCGCGTTCGAGTCGTCGGCGACGTTCGACGTGCGCGCAATCGGCGGCCTCCGCTCCACGCTGTTCAGCGGCGAGGGGCTGGTCTGCGAGTTCGAAGGACCCGGTCGGGTGTGGACGCAGACACGCAGTCCGGACGCGCTGCTCACGTGGCTAATTCCGAAACTGCCGACGAACAACACGAACACAGGAAGTAGTAACTAAACTCCGAGTACATTGTTATTCGCTAGCGCAATACGTACGGTAGGCGCCCCCTACGGACAGATTAGCCGACATGATAACCGGAATCTGACGTATCGAATCTGTGCAGTTAAGTGGCGGGAAGGTGGTTGTGGATACAATGGCCTACTACGTGGGCGTCGACCTCGGCGCGACGAACGTCCGAGCGGTCGTCGCCGACGACGACGGAACCATCATCGGAAACACGAAACACGGGACGCCGCGCGGCCCGACCGGTATCGCTGTCACCGAGGAGGTGCTGAACGTCGTTCGCGAGGCCTGCAGCGAGGCGGGCGTCGATCCGACGGACGCCGTCGCCGCGGGTATCGGTTCTATTGGGCCGCTGGACCTCGCCGAGGGCGCGATAGAGCAACCGGCGAACCTCCCCAACACCATCGACCGCATCCCGCTCACCGGTCCGCTGTCGAAACTACTGGAGACTGACGAGATCCACCTCCACAACGACACGAACGCGGGCGTCATCGGCGAGCGGTTCTACTCCGACCGCAACCCCGACGACATGGTGTATCTCACCATCTCCTCGGGTATCGGCGCGGGCGTCTGCGTCGACGGCGAGGTGCTCAGCGGGTGGGACGGCAACGCGGGCGAAGTCGGCCACATGACCATCGACCCGCACGGTTTCCGCACCTGTGGTTGCGGACACGACGGTCACTGGGAGGCGTACTGTTCGGGGAACAACATCCCGCGCTACGCCGAGGAACTCCACGCGGAGGACCCCGTCGACACCGTCCTTCCCGTCGAAGATCCCGACTTCTCCGCTATCGACGTGTTCGAACACGCCGGCGAGGACGAGTTCGCCGACTACGTCATCGACCAGGTCGGCCACTGGAACGCGATGGGCGTCGCCAACACCATCCACGCGTTCGCGCCGCTTATCGTCTTCATCGGCGGCGCGGTGGCGCTGAACAACCCCGACGCGATTCTCGAACCCATCCGCCGGAAGATGGACGAGATGGTGTTTATCAACGTCCCCGACATCCAACTGACGACGCTCGGCGACGACGTCGTCGTCCGTGGCGCGCTCGCCAGCGCGATGACCGGCGGGACGGGCGACCGGACTCGTATGTAGGGCGAGTCCCTTCGTCCGTCGCGGCGTAGGGGGGACGGGCGACCGGACTCGTATGTAGGGCGAGTCCCTTCGTCCGTCGCGGCGTAGGGGGGACGGGCGACCGGGTGCGGCTGTAACCCCCCCGAGCTATCAGTCGCGCTGTTTATTCACCTGCGCGCCGAGAACCACCCATGCGCAGACGTGACGTACTGCGCGGGAGTGCCGCCGCGCTCGGACTGTCGACAGCGGTGCCCCTGACGACCAGCCGAGTCGCCGCCCACCCGGGACCGTACCGACCGTACGGGTTCGTCGACGTAGCGGGGGCGAAGGAAGCCGTCGTCGCCGACGACGAACGGGCCGTGTTCGTCGCTGCGAGTAGCGGCTACGCCGTCGTCGACGTGTCGGTCGCCGACCGGCCCGAAGTGGTCGCCGAACGGCGGCAACTCCTCTCGGAACAGGAGAACGGTCCGCTGCGCCAGATATACGACGTGAAGCTCAACGACGCCGGTGAGCGACTGCTCGTCGTCGGTCCCGCCAACGGCGTTCCGGGTGCGCTCTCGGGAATGCTCGTCGAGGACGTGTCGGACCCGCAGAATCCGGAGACGCTGGCGTTCTTCGAGACCGACTACCCAATTCACAACTGCTATCTCGACGGCAGCTACGCCTACCTGTCGGGTAACGAGTACGACCGAAACCCGCTCGTCGTCGTCGACCTGCGACGCGACGACCCCGAGGAGGTCGCCCGCTGGTCGCTACTGGACGAAGACCCCGCGTGGGGCGACCTCGCGGCGGGCCGCCGAACCGTTCACGACGTGTGGGTGCAGGACGACGTCGCCTACCTCGCCCACTGGGACGCCGGGACGTGGATGCTCGACGTTTCGGACCCGACGGACCCGCAAACGATCGGCCGCCTCGGCAGTCCCTCGCCGTCGGAACTCGTCGCCTCCGACGGCCAGACGCCCCGGCGAGAGTCGGCCCTTCCGCCGGGCAACGACCACTACGTGGCGACGAACGAGGAGGGGACGCTGCTCGGTGTCGGCAAGGAGTCGTGGGCCGTGCGCGCGAGCAACGGCGAACTGGTCGGCGGTCCGAGCGGCGTCGAACTGTGGGACGTCTCCGACCGAACGGCCCCCCGAAAGCTGTCGACCATCGAACCGCCGCCGACCCCGGACCCGACGTACGGCGGCGTCTGGACCACCTCACACAACTTCGAGCTTCGGAACGGGCGACTGTACACTTCGTGGTATCAGGGCGGCGTCAAGCGCCACGACGTCTCCGACCCGTCGAACCCGCAGGAACTCGCGTGGTGGCGCGACCCCACCAAGGCGAGTTTCTGGACCGCCCGCCTCGCCGTGCCCGGTGAGACGTTCGTCGCCAGTAGCATGGGAACCGACGACGCCCCGGGGCGACTGTACGTCTTCCCCGACCACGCGGGCCAGCAGACGAACCCGCCGTCGCTCGAGTCCGAGGGCGAGAGCGAGGCGGACGTGCTGACGCCGACGGCGGCACCCGATTCGGGAGACGGCGGTACCGCCTCTGCGACGGAGACGAGCGGCACCGGCGGCGACGCCGACGATTCGTCAGCCATCGTCGTACCCGGTTTCGGCGTCGGGAGCGCAGTGACGGCGCTCGGCGTCGGCGCGTGGTGGTCGAAACGGCGACGAGAGCGGTGCGAACGAAGCGACTGACCGACCGACTACGAGAAACGAGAAATCGGCGGGAACGCGAGGGCGATCAGTCGGCGGCCGTCACGTCGGTGTCGGCTTTTTTGTCGGTCGGGTCGCGCATCTCGCCCATCACCTCTTCGAGGGCGTCGGTCGCGGTGAGAAGCCCGACGACCTCGCCGTCGTCTTCGACGAGCGCGAGTTCCTGTGCCTCCTCCTGAAATCGGTCGATCGCCTCGCTCACCGTCGTCTCCGCGTCGAGCGTCAACGACGGCGCAGCGATATCCTCGAACGTCATCTCCCCGGAGGAGAGATCGTCGTAGGCGTTGACCACCGTCGGCGCGTAGACGATACCGCGGAAGTCCGACAGCGAGTCGCCGACGAGCGGGAACCGCGTGTGCGGGTTCGCCTCGACGACTGCCAGGTTCTCCTCGACGGAATGCTCCGTCGACAGCACCGCCACGTCGTCACTGTCAACCATCACCTCCGAAATCGACTGTTCGCCGACTTCGAGCGCGTTCATCACTTCGTCACGGCGCTCCTCGGAGAGGTCTCCCGCTTCGAGAATCGACGCCATCTGTCGGCGGAGGTCGGCGCGGTTCTCGACGCTGTCCTCCTCGGCTTCGGTCCACGAGCGGGTGAGTTCGACGCCGAACAGCCGGAGCGTCCACTTGGCGACGCCGTCGCCGAGTTTGATGATCGGGTAGATGGACATCGCGAAGTAGTACAGCGGCGTCGCGCCGTACTTGCAGACCCACTTGCTCCGCTCGACACCGAGATACGTCGGCGTCTGCTCGCCGTGGGTGAGGTGGACGAGGTTGATGATAAGGAACGCGAGAATCGCGCCCGTCCCTATCGACGCGAAGAACGTCCCTTCCAGCACCGGTTCGAAGATGGCCGCCAGCGCCGGTTCGGCGACGATACCGACGGCGATACTCGACGCCGTGATACCGACCTGACAGCTCGTAAGATAGATTTCGAGGCGGTCGGTCATCTCCCACGCTCGTTCGAGCGCCTTCGAACCTTGGAACTCGGACTCGGGGAACTGCCGGACTCGCGTGAGCGCGAACTCTATCGCGACGAAGAAGCCGTTCGCCAGAATGAGCAGGAGTCCGGCAAGTAACCGGAGTGCGACAACAGGAGCTTCCATGTACCCGTACTGTTCGTGGTACAGGGACAAAACAGGCGGGGACGGTACGCGGGCGGTAACGACGCTCGCATCGCACCGTACGCTCGCCGCGAACCACAACATACGCATAGCTGGGGACCCAAGTGTCGTCAATGAGCGACGACACTCTCAAGGAGCAAATCGAGAACTGGATGGTCGGCCAGATGCCCATCATCCAAATGCACGGCGGGACGAGCGTCGTGCGCGAGGCAAACTCGGAGACCGGCGAAGTCGTCGTCGAACTCGGCGGCACCTGTTCCGGGTGCGGCATCAGCAACGTCACCGCGACCAACATCAAAGCCGACCTCATCCGCGACTTCGAGGACGTCCGCGACGTGACGGTTAAGGTCCCGAGCACCGGCGACCAGGGCAGCAGCACAGTCGAAGGCGGTCGCGGCGGGGAACTGCAGTTCTCCAACGAGTCCGCCGAGCACTTCTGAAACGACCGGAGCACCCGCCGCTCACAGCGCCCATCCGTCGCCGGACCGTCCGCTCTCCGCCTTTTTGAACAATAACGTGACCAACCGACCGTATGCGCTGACCGCCACGCGAAAACGGAGCACCGCTTCGTATCCGGAAACGTTCCGCCCGAGGACGCTTCATCCCTCGACGCTCCGTCTGTTCGCCAGTTTTCATTTTTCAGAGCGCCCGCTCCAACGAGGAGGCGACCTGGCGCGTTTTCTCGGCCAGTTCCTCGGAGACGTGGCCCGCTTCGACCGCCGCGTCAAGTTCGTCGTCGTCGACGCGCTCGACGCGTCCGTTCGGATGCTTCACTACGTCGACGTGCAGGTCGACGTAGCGAATCTCGTCGGGGAAACACTCGACCGGCGTGCAGACGTTGACGTACGTCCCTTTCCGCTCGCCGTCGGCACCCCGGTAGACCGTCGGATACCACCAGCGGCCCTCGCGGAACTTCGTGAGCGCCGTGTCGCCCGCCTCGCGACGCGTCCCGAGCGCGTCGTACCGACCGCCGCCGGAGATCGTCCGTTCGACCGCGACCGTGCCTTCGTCGTCGCGCTCGACGACTTCGCCCGAGCCGAGGGTGATGAGCCGACCATCCGGTTTGCCGTGGCCGATGCTGACGGAGTCGCCTTCGACGGGGCCGAACTGGTCGGCGACGACGCCGAACGGGAACTCTCCTTCCCGGAACTCGCAGAGCGCTTCCGCAAGGTCGACGCCCGCGCTCGCCGCATTAGCGGCGGCTTTCGTCCGGTGGTGGCCGGGCATCGTCGTCGACACCTTGCGGCGCAGGTCGTCAAGCGCGAAGCGCGACTCGCGGCCGAACCACACCCACGCCCCGGCGACGGGAGCGACGACGCCGGGGTCGCCGATTGGGTCGTCGAGCGTCGCGTCCAGCGCCCGAGCGCGCTTGCTCGCGCCGTCGAGCGCCTCGTGCAGCGCGGTCATGTCCGCCTCCGTCGCGCTGTGTCTCCAGCGGATGCCCCACCCCTCGGGGACGTCAGGGTCCAGCAGATCCGTCATCCCGGCGAGTTCCCGACCGGCCGCGTCGTCGTGCGTCGCCACCGTCGTCCCCTCCTGACCGGGGACGAGCGTCACGAGACCGTCGTGTGCGCGGAGTTCGGTGTCCAAGCGCGGTCGGTCGTCGTCCCACGGCGGCGTCGACGATGTCACTTGCACGCGGACCGTGTCGCCGTTTTCGACGCGGTCGTCGGCGTTGCGATACGGCAGGTAGCCGTCCGTCTCGCCGAGGTCGACGACGGCGCCGCCGCCGAGCGTGTCGGTCACCCGTCCGTCGAACACCGCCCCCTCGGGCGCAGGGTCGGTCCACGCGAAAGCGTCGACGGCGACCGCTCGGAGTCGGGCGCAGGCGCGTTCGACGGCCGCCTCGTCGCCGGAGACGCCGACGCCCTGACGGTCGTCGGTGGTCGCGACGGCCACGTCGTGCGTCTCGGCTTCGAAATCGGCGTCGAAGCGCCGCTGGATGGGCGGCGACGCCTGCACTACGTCGTCGCCCGCGTCGAGAAAGAGGCGGGTCAACGCTGTCGTGTAGATACCGCGAACGCGGACGTTCATAGCGCGTCGGCGTCGCGGGCGAACCGCACTCGGTCGTGGACCGTGGGACCGAACGTCAGTTCGACGACCTCCTCGGAGAGGACGCGACCGCCTTCGATGGGGACGCCCCACGAGTCGAACTGGAGGTAGCCGCGCATGCTCGCGCCGTGGGTGTAGAGATCCACGTGGTCGACGATGTGCTGCTGAATCTCGTCGCTGCTGTGGGCCAGTTCCATGTCGGAGTAGATTGTCTCGCTGTCGAAGAACGTCGCCAGCGCGTCGGCGTCCGCCGCGACCGCCTCCGCAACGAGGTCCGACGCCTCCCGAATCTGCTCGCCGTCGAGACCGACCTCCCGGAGCGCCGCCTGCGTGCGCGAGTCGAAGTGCATACCGGACGTTTGGCGGGAGGGGTTTTCAGCGTATCTCGTTGGCGGCCCAGTCCAGTGAAAAAGTCACGACCGATGCGAAGAGGCCCAAGAGATTAGATGGTTCCGAGAGATATACCGCTATGACGAACGAACGGGACCCGATCGAACAAGCGTCGGCAGGGTCGCTCGATCTGTACGACGTGTCGACGTGGGAGGAACGGAGCTCCCTCGACGGCTTGTCGGTTTTCCTCTGGAAACTGATGACGGCGGTGTTCCGCTTCGTCATCGTCCTCGTCGCGTTGTTGTTGCTCATCGCCATCGGCGGACTCACGATGATCTCGACCCCCGAAGTGGGGATGCTCACGGTGCTGTCGGTGATTCCCGCGCTCGGACTGGCGGGCTACGTGTACTACTCGGACGTGACCAGCAGCGAACCGCTGTCGCTGCTCATCGCGACGTTTCTGCTCGGCGTCCTCACGGCGAACTTCGCGGCGCTCCTCAACAGCGCCTTCCAGCAGTACTTCCAGATTATCCCTGTTCTCGGGATGGTGTTCTTCTACTACATAATCGTCGGTCCGGTCGAGGAGACTGTGAAACTGCTCGCGGTCCGCCTGTACGCCTACCGAAGCGACCGATTCGACGCCGTCATCGACGGCGCGGTGTACGGCGCGATGGCCGGTCTCGGCTTCGCGACCATCGAGAACGCGCTGTACATCACGCAGGGAGTCGAACTCACCCGGTTGGATTTCGGACTCGAACTCATCGGCGTCGGCGGCGAGATAACGGCGGTTCGAGCGCTCGCCGGACCCGGGCACGTCATCTACTCGGCGTTCGCGGGCTACTATCTAGGTCTCGCGAAGTTTAACCGTGAGAACAGCGGTCCCATCGTCATCAAAGGATTGCTCATCGCGGCGTTCATCCACGCGACGTACAACACCACCGTCGGTCTCGGGTCGGGCCTCATCTGGCTCGCTCTACAGACGGTGGTGCCGTTCAGCGTTCCACAGCTCGTCGCCTACCTCTGCTACGTCATCCTCTACGACGGCTTCTTCGGCTACCTGCTTTACCGGAAGATCAAACGCTACCGCAACACCTACTGGGCGGTTCACGACGACAAAACCGTCCGCGACGAGAGCGTCCTCGAGGAGTCGACGTAATCGGCGCTATCGGGGTGACACAGCCCATCTTCCGCCCGAAGTCGCCAGTTCCGTCGGACGTGGCCCAAAAGAATATGTACTGTCATGACATAGCACGACCCGTATGGCATCCGCACCCAGCGACGACCTGTTCGACCAGTTTTTGGCTGACCGTGGTCACGAGACGGAACCGCAGCGCTGGGATCGATCCTATAACAAGAAACAGTGTCCCGACTGCGGGGCGCTACACGACGACGACGCGATAACGTGTACCGTCTGCGGGTGGGACCCGTACGCCTAAGTTCGTTCCCTCTCGTTTTTCGTGGGATGTCGACTCCCGCCAGCGTGCAGAGCGGAGCGGTCGTCGCGTTTTCGTCACCGCGACGAACGCCAACCGAGCGGCGGACGACACGGAGACCTTCGCGAGCGCATCGGACCCCCGTTCGGTTCGAGTTCGACGCGCCGAGCGTCGCGTCCGAGGTGCGCGTCTTCTCTCTCCGCTGAGCGCGTTCACGCCGCCGAAACAAGCCACGTGGTTTATCACACCGTAGGGCGTGAACCGGGATAATGGCTGAGACAGACCCCACCGTCACTCGACTTTTCGGTGGTCCGGGTAGCGGAAAGACGACTGCCCTCCTCAATCGCGTCGAGGAGTTGCTCGAAGAGGACGACGTGGAGTTCAGGGACATCCTCGTCGTCTCGTACACGCGAGCGGCGGCACAAGAGGTCAGAGAGCGTCTCGCGGAGCGGCTCGACGTCTCTCCCCGCGCGCTCCAAGGCAACGTCTGCACGATGCACGCGAAGGCGTACGAACTGCTCAACCTCTCGCGCGGCGACGTCGTCGGCGAGAAGAACAAAAAGGAGTTCTGCGAGGAGTTCGGTCTCGAGTACGAGGACGAGTACGGCGGCAAAGGGCGTCGAACAGCCCGCTCGACGACCATCGGCAACAAGGTCATCGCGACGAGCCAGTGGCTCCAGCGGACTCAGCGCGAGGTCGCCGACTGGTACGACGTGCCGTTCCAGTGGAACGTCGAGAAAGTCCGCCTCCCACCCGAGATCGACCCTAACGCACAGGAAGGGAACAAGTACACCCCGACGTGGCCGTCCTCGGACGACCGCGTCGACATCCCCGAGGCGATCCGCGGGTGGCGCAACTACAAGGGGCAGAACGGACTCGTCGGCTTCGCCGACATGCTCGAACGGGTCAAACAGCGCTCGCTGCTGCCGAGCGTCGACTACCTCGTCATCGACGAGTTCCAGGACATCACGACGCTGCAGTACGAGGTGTACGAGGAGTGGAAACCGCACATGAAGCGCGTGCTCATCGCGGGCGACGACGACCAGGTCGTCTATGCGTGGCAGGGCGCGGACCCCAATCTCCTCTTGGATGCCGAACGCGACGAGGACGAGGTGCTGCCGAACTCCTACCGCCTCCCCTCGCGCATCCTCAACGTCGTCAACCGGGAAATTCGCCACATCGACAAGCGCCAGGAGAAGGACCTCAAACCCAGAAAGGAGGGCGGCGTCGTCGAAGCCGTCGAGAGTCCGTCGATGCTCAACCTCGTCCGCAACGTCCGCTACACTGTCCAGCAGGACGACGGCGACATCATGCTGCTGTTCCGGGCGCGCTACCAGATGTTCCAGTTCATCGACGACTTCATCAAGGAGGGTATCCCGTTCAGCGTGCTCACCGACCAGCGGATGTGGACCGACCGCCTCACCCAGTACGTCCGCGCCGTCGAGCGAATCGAGAACGAGGAGCCGATCACCGGCCTGCAGGCGCGCCGCCTCGCCGACATGCTCCAGGAGTCGGCGTTCGGGTCGAACGACCGCGACGACCTCTACGACCTCATCGACGACTACGAGGAGGAAGCCGACGTCGACGACCTCGCCGAAATCGAGATTCCGCTCGACGAGGTGAAGAACTTCGCGCCGTTCCTCCCCGACTCGACCTCCGCCAGCGACATGGTTCGGAAGGTGACGAGTTTCCAGCGGAAGTCCATCGACGCGTACTTCGGCGGGAAGTACGAGGGGATGGACCCCAACCGCGTCCGCATTGGCACCATCCACTCCGCGAAGGGTCGCGAGGCCGACCACGTGTTCGTCGCCACCGACCTCACCGAGAAGGTGGTCGAGCAGATGGCCGCCACCGTCGAACAGCAGAGCATCGAAGTCGAGGGCGTCGAGGAGTTCACGAAGACGACGAGTCCCGTCCCGGTGCTGACGAACAACGAGCGCCGCGTGTTCTACGTCGGGATGAGCCGTGCGCGCGAGCGCCTCGTGCTCCTCGAAAACCTCGTCGACGGTGCGCCGACGCTCCCCATCAGCGTCCTCCTACACAACGAGATTCGCGACGAACCAGCCGAGGAGCTGCTGGAAAAGGCCCAGGAGCCGCCGGCGCCGGAACCCGAACCGTAGGCGATGGCCGACGATTCGAGAACCGCGTCGGGAGAACCGGACGCACGAACGTCGGGACAGGACGCGCCCGCCGCATCGTGGCCGGACCAACCGAGTACCGACTACGAGTTTCTCGAAGCGGCGCTCGCCGAAACCGGTACAGAGGCGTTCGTTCACGTCGGCGACCGCTTCGACGACGACTTGCGCTATCTCACGCGATTCTCAGGACCCGACCGTGACTACGCGTTCGTCTTCGTCGGCGACGCGGGAGACGGCGACGAGCCCACCACGACGCTCTGTGCGCCCGCCCTCTTCGAAGAACAGGCGGAGCGCGAGTTCCCCGGCGACGAAGTCCGGATGGCCGGCGTCGGCGACCCGGCGGGCGAGCGCGCCTGCACCGTGCTCGACGACGCGCTCGGCGGCGACGGGACCGTGCTCGTCCCACAGGGGATTCCGCACGACGCCGCGGTTTACCTCGAACGCGGGGGCTACGAACTGCGTTCGACGAGCGCCGTCGCTGACGGGCGAGCGGTGAAGACAGACGAGGAGTTAGACTGCCTCCGTCGCGTCCAGCGGGCGACGGCCCGCGGGATGGCGCGGGCGGAGACGATTCTGGCGGAATCGACGCCGGAGGGCGACGAACTGTACTGGGAGGGCGCGCCGCTGTCGACCGAACGCCTGCGCCGACAGGTGAACGCCACCTTGGCTGGTTACGGCGTCCGCGACGCGGGCAACACCGTCGTCGGCGCGGGGCCGTCGTGCGCGGACCTGCACTTCACCGGGATAGACGACATCGCGCCGGGTGAGACAGTGCTTCTCGACATCTCGCCGCGCGGGCCGCACGGCTACTACGGCGACCTGACGCGGACGTTCGTCGTCGACGGCGACGGCGGGTGGGAGCGCCGCGCGTACGTCGCCGTCGAAGCCGCGCAGCGGGCGGCGTTCGACGAACTCAACGCGGGCGCGGGAGTCGCGGCGAGTACGGTCCACGAGGAGGCCGCCGCCGAAATCGCCGCCTACGGCTTCTCGGTCGGCAACGAACCCGGGTTCACCCACGGGACGGGCCACGGCGTCGGCATGAGCCTCCACGAAGCGCCGTCGCTGCGGGCGGACGATGCGTTGCAAGCGGGGATGGTCGTCACGGTGGAACCGGGCGTCTACGACTCGACGCAGGGCGGTGTCCGAATCGAGGATCTGGTCGTGGTGACGGAGGACGGCTACGACGTTCTCGCCGAGTATCCGACACACATCGTCCCTCGGAAACGCTAATCCTGGTTTTCGCGCTGCTCGTTCTTCTCGCTCTTCTCGGGCGACTTGACCGCCGTACCGACGGCCTTCTCGGCGGCTTTGCCGGGGATGTCGTCGGGCGTCGTGACGTAGCGCGGAACGAGCACCATCGCGGCGGCGACGGCCAAGAGGGCGACACCGAAGAGCGTCTCCCCGCTCGCGAGCTGTTCGACGCCGTACACCGCCACCGGGATGGCGAAAACGAGCGTCGCGGCCAGTCCCACCGTGTCCAAGATTCCGAGCGCCATTACTCGCGGAGTGTCGGTCCGCGGGCAAAAGCGCGCCGGGTCGGTCGTCGCCCGTCACCCGTCGTTCGGTCGAGGGTCGGGGGGCGAACACAACGTTTTCACGCCGTTACCGCCAATCCCGCGCTATGTTCACCGGAATCGTCGAGCGAACCGGCGAAGTGACGGCAGTCGAAGACGCCGAGGGCGGGCGTCGCCTCCGCATCCGCGCGCCAGGCTTTTCCGACTTACACCACGGCCAGTCCATCAGCGTCAGCGGCGTCTGTCTCACCGTCGAGGAGTTTGAGAACGCGGGCGAGGACGCGTGGTTCTCGGTGTTCCTCGCCGCGGAGACGGTCGACAAGACGTATCTGGGAGAAGTCGAGGCGGGCGAGCTTGTGAACCTCGAACGCGCGCTCGCCGCGGATGGGCGTTTCGACGGCCACGTGGTGCAGGGTCACGTCGACGCGACGACGGAGGTGACTGCGATAGAGCAGGTAGGCGACGACTGGCGCTTCGAGTTCGCGATGCCCGAGGGGATGGGCCAGTACGTCGTCTCGAAGGGGTCGGTTACGTTGGACGGAATTAGCCTGACCGTGGCCGAGCGGACGCCGGAGATGATTTCTGTTGCGATTATCCCGACGACGTACGAACTGACGACGCTCTCGGAGAAGTCGGTCGGTAACTCGGTTCACGTCGAAGTCGACGTGATGGCGAAGTACGTCGAGAACATGCTGGAGAGGTATCAGCCGGAATAGTATCGGTCGGAGTAGCGTTGATATGTGGATGGGGGGGAGTCCTCTCGTACGACCAACTGGTTCCAGCGAGTCGAAGGCGACTGCCGAGTCACAACGAGATGACCGCACTAACAACCTCGGCCCTCCCAGCCTCGTCGGGCGCATGAACGCGCCCGACTCCACCGGAAGAGCGGAACCCCTTCCGAGCCTGCGCTCACACCGTTCGCGCAGACCTCGCATGGGAACGGCGCGGACAGAGCCGCACCGTGGCGCGCGCCGGAGCGCTCCTCGGTGAGCGCGACGAATGCGCGAGGTCTTCGGGAGCGAAGCGGCCGAAGTCTGCAGATATCTACGATTTCTGCGATACGACAAACGCTCCGCGTTTGTCAGTAGCTCGGAGCGACAGAGTCGCTCCGGTGGACGACTGAGCAAGCGCGGAGCGCGAGCTAATGAGTCGGCTGGGGAGGGTGTGGCTGTCTCAGTGTGTCTGGCTACCGTGTCGTCACGACCTGACCAGAGACGGCTACGAAAACCGAATCAAACTCTAAACCCGCTCTGTCGAGATTCTCATTTTCTGACAGTCCGTTGAGGCCGTGCTGAATACTGGGCGCGTATCTACCGAATTTCGTATAGTCTGCTACAGTGTAGCAAACTGCTATCGCAGTGGCGGACTTACTGTATCAAGGTGCGTCTTGGCCCGTCGAACCATCGGGAGACGAGTGATGTCGGCTCAGACGCCCACATAGGAGGACTTTCAATGCCAACTTTTGTCATGCTGTTCAACCTGACTCAGAAAGGCACAGAAAACATCGATCAGAGTCCCGATCGGCTCGAAAAACTCAAAGAGAGAACCGAATCCTTGGGCGGCGAATTCAAGGACTTCTACATGACGTTCGGACAGTACGACTTCGTGTACATCGCTGAGCTACCTGATGATCAAGCAGCCGCACACCTTGCACTCACATACGGGAAGGGCGGTGCTGGCGAAACCGAGACACTCAAAGCCTTCACAGAAGACGAATATCGCGATGTCATCGCCAATCTCCCTGAGTAGACCGGCCGCTTGCACAGGGTAGTCCACAATTAGACACTCCTATTTCTCTCGGATTGATGAATTCATCCTCTCTATTCAGCACGCCACACCCATCAAATTCTGAGGATTTTAACAACGCCTCTAAAACGACGTAAACGACCTACAACCCGTACAGCGCCTCGAACTTCTCGGTCACGTACTCGGAGAAGTACTCCGCCGTCAACGGCTCGCCTGTCGCCTCTACAATCAGTTCGTCCGTCGGGTAGCGCTTCCCGTGACTGTGAACGTTCTCGGTGAGCCAGTCCCACAGCGGCTCGAACTCGCCCTCGCGAATCATCCCGTCGACGTCGTCGAACTCCTCGCGGATGGTCGCGTCCAACTGCGCGGCGAAAACACTGCCAATCGTATAGTTCTGGAACGACGCAAACCAACTCGACCAGTGGATGTCTTGCAGACAGCCCTCCGCGTCGCTGTCGGGGCGGATGCCGAGGTACTCCTCGAACGTGTCGCCCCAGACCTGCGGCACGTCCTCCACGTCGATCTCTCCGGCGACGAGCTGGCGCTCGATCTCGAAGCGGAGTATGATATGCAGGTGGTAGGTGGCTTCGTCGGCCTCCACCCGGATGAGATTGTCCGGCTTGATGCGATTGGCGGCGGCGTAGGCGCTTTCCGCAGTTACGTCGTCGGCGTCGGGCAAGTTGGATTTGACCTCGGACAGGAAAAAGTTCCAGAAAGCACGGGTTCGGCCGACGTGATTCTCCCAGTACCGGGATTGGGACTCGTGGATGCCGCTGCTGACCGACTCGCCGAGCGGCGTCGCGTACTGCTCGTCGGGCAGGCCGAGTTGGTAGGAGGCGTGGCCGAACTCGTGGATGGTCGCCATCAGCGCGTCGAGCGGGTCGTCGTCGTGGTAGCGCGTCGTCACGCGGGCGTCGAACTGCGTGCCGAAGGTGAAGGGGTGCGCGGAGGTGTCGAGTCGCCCGCGCTCCTCGGGGTAGCCGAAGGCGTCGAGCGCCGCCTCAGAGAGTGCCTGCTGCGCTTCGTCGGGGTACGTGCTCGTGAAGGGCGTCGGGAGGTCGTCACCGTTCTTCCGGACGTTTTCGATGAGCGGAATCAGGGTCTCGCGGAGGTCGTCGAACACCTCCTCCACCTTGGAGAGCGGGAGGTGCGGTTCGCGGTCCTCGAACATCACTTCGAACGGGTCGCGGTCGGGGTCGATGTGCTCGGCGCGCTCGCGGTGGAGGTCCAGCAGTCGTTGGAGGTGCGGCGCGAACGCGTCGAAGTCGTCGTTCTCCTTCGCTTCTTGCCACGCTTCGTGCGCCTCCGCCTGCGCCTTTGTGAGGTCCTCGACGAGGTCGCTCGGCACGTTCGCGGCGCGCTCGTGTTGGCGTCGCACCTCGCAGACGACGGCCTGTTCGTCGTCGTCGAGTTCTGATTCGTCGACCGCGCCGAGCGCTTCCGTGAGGTCGTCGCTAGTCAGGAGGTCGTGGTGAACCGCGGAGAGCGCGGACTGCTGCTCGGCGCGGGCGGGCGCGCCGCCTTTCGGCATCATCACGTGCTGGTCCCACATGAGGTAGCCAGAGGCGTGGTCGACGTTCGAGATGCGCCTGTACTGGTCGAGGAGGTCGTCGTACGCCTCGGCCGTCGTCTCGTGAGTCGATGACATATCCCGTGGTTGTCCGGAGAGCGTATGAACGTCCGGGCACCGGCAGTTCGCGTTTTTCGAATAGAGGGATGAGGACTGTAGCGAGGCGTTTTGTCGCGTTCGGTTAGTCGAGAGGCAGACGACTGCTGCCGAAATGAGATGACCGCACCGCCACCGCCTGCCTCGGCCCTCCCCAGCCTCGTCGGGCGCATAAACGCGCCCGACTCCCTCGCGCATTTGTCAGGCGGACAGAGCCGCCCTCTGGCGCGCGTCGGAGCGCCGGTTCATCGGCGCGAAAAACGTGCGAGGGGTGACTGAGCGAGCGCTACAGTGCGAGCGAAGGAGTCGGTTGGGGAGAATGAGGTATCTCGGTGCGCCCGGCAACCGTGCGGTAGTCGCTACACCGAATCCAAGTTCACCAACGAAAAACCGAACCTGACGAAAGAAAACAGCCGACTGAGACGACCTACGCCGAATCGAGGTCGTACAGTTCGCCGTACTTCTCGGTAACGTAGTCGAGGAAGTAGTCGGCGACGAAATCCTCGCCCGTCGCCTCTACGACGAGGTCGTTCGTCTCGTAGCGCTGTCCGTGGCTGTGGACGTTCTCGGTGAGCCACTCGTGGAGGTCGTCGAACTCGCCGCTGCGAATCTGCCCCTCTAGGTCGTCGATCTCCTCCTCAGCGGCCGCGAACAGCTGTGCGGCCATCACGCTACCGAGCGAGTACGTCGGGAAGTAGCCGAAGTTGCCGTGGCTCCAGTGGATGTCCTGCAGGCAGCCCTCCGAATCCGTCTCGGGGCGGATGCCGAGGTACTCCTCGTACTTGTCGTTCCACACTTCAGGGACGTCCTCGACGTCGAGTTCGCCCGAGATGAGCATCCGCTCGATCTCGAAGCGGATGACGATGTGCATGTGGTAGGTGAGCTCGTCCGCCTCGACGCGGATCAGGTTGTCCTCGTACACCTGGTTCGCCGCCTCGTACGCCTCCTCGACGGTCACGTCGTCGGACTGCGGGAACTGCTGTTGGAAGGTCGGCAGGAACAGCTCCCAGAACGCCTTCGAGCGGCCGACGTGGTTCTCCCACAGCCGCGACTGTGACTCGTGGACCGAGAGGTCGCGCGCCTCGCCCAGCGGCGTGCCGTACGCCTCGTCCGGCAGGCCGTGGGTGTACGTCGCGTGGCCGAACTCGTGGATAGTCGAGAACACTGCACCAAGCGGGTCGGACTCGTCGAAGCGCGTCGTCACGCGCGCGTCGAACGTCGTCCCGGTGGAGAACGGGTGCGGCGCGACGTCGATGCGGCCGCGCTCCCACGGGTAGCCGAGTGTGTCGAGCGTCTTCCGCGAGAGCTCCATCTGCTCGTCCTCGTCGAACGTCCCGGCGAAGGCGTCCGTCGCGAGGTCCGTCTCGGACTCGCGAATCTCCGCGATCATCGGGACGAGCGTTTCACGAACTTCGTCGAGGATTTCCTCCGCCTGTTCGAGCGGGAGGTACGGCTCGAACTCCGCGAACAGCACCTCGTAGGGGTCTCTGTCCGGGTCGACGTGCTCGGCGTACTCGCGCTGGAGTTCGACGTGGCGTTCGAGCAGCGGCGCGAACTTCGAAAAGTCGTTTTCGGCTTTCGCCTCCTTCCACGCGGGCAGCGCCTCGGAGGACGTCTCCGAGATCTCCTGGACGAGTTCGGTCGGCACGCGCGCGGCACGCTCGTACTCGCGGCGCACTTCGCGGACGACGGCCGCCTGCTCGTCCGAAAGCTCCTCGCCCTCCAACTCCTCGAGCAGTTCGCCGATGCCGTCGTCGACGAGCAGTTCGTGGCTGATAGCCGACAGCGTCGACAGCTGCTGGGAGCGCGCGGGCGTCCCCTCGTCGGGCATCATCACCTGCTGGTCCCAGCCGAGCACGCCCGCCGCGTTCTGGACGTTCGAAATTCGCTTGACTTTCTGGACGAGTTCGCCGTACGCGTCCGGCGCGGACTCCGTGGAGGCTTCGGTTGCCATGGTCTACCCTTTCGAATCGATACTAATTAAACGGATGTTTCCGGCCGTCGGGACCGGTTCGTCGCCGGGTCCGACTGTCCGTTCACCTTCACTTTCACTCCGGCTGGCTCGCGTTTATGACTCTCGTCTGAGACGATCGCGTATGTTCACGGCAGTTGCGAGCGCCGACGCGCTCTCGAAGACGCTCGACCCCGTCGGCGTGCTCGTCGACGAGTGCAAGATTCGCCTCGACGAGGACGGTCTCCGAATCTCGGCGATGGACCCCGCGACCGTCGGTGTGGTCGAACTCTCGCTCGAAGCGGGTGCATTCGAATCCTACGAGGCCGACGGCGGCGTCGTCGGCGTCGACGTAGACCGACTCGACGACGTGGTCGAGATGGCCGACACGGGCCAACTCGTCCACCTCGAACTCGACGCGGAGACGCGTCAACTCCGGATTCGAATCGGCGGACTGGAGTACACCCTCGCGCTCGTCGACCCCGACGCCATCCGGCAGGAACCGGACCTCGACTCGATAGAGTTGCCCGCCAGCGCCGTCGTCGAGGGTCGGCAGTTCGGGCGGGCGATAGATGCCGCGGAGATGGTTTCGAACCACGTCGCCGTCGGCGTCGACGAAGTCGAGGAACAGCTGTACGTGAACGCGGAGGGTGATGTGGACAGCGTCCACTACGAACTGCCCGCGGACGACCTCGTCGACTTCCAGCCTGCATCTGCCCACTCGCTGTTCTCGCTCGACTACCTCACCGAGATGAACCGCGTCGTTCCCGATGACGCGGCGGTGACGCTCGAACTCGGCGAGGAGTTCCCGATGCGACTCGGGTACGAGTTCGCCGACGGGGAGGGAAAAGCGCTGTACTTCTTGGCTCCACGGATACAGAGTCGGTGACCGTCTCTAACCCCGGTACGACCGCTACACCGACTCCGCCGCGTTCCGGTAGATGCGATAACACCGCTCCAGCACGTCCAGTCCGACGCTCTCCGTCTTCGTGTGCGCCTCGCCGGGTTCGGACGCGCCGCAGACGACGCAGGTCGTCCCGGCCTGCGCCAACCACCCGGCGTCCGTCGCGTGCGGTTTCGTCACCAACTCGGGGTCGCCGTCTTGGGCGTCTTTCGCCGCCTCCAACACGGAGTCGGCGAACGTCTCGTCGTCGCAATCCATCGGCGGCAGGTCCTGGTCGACGGTCCACGTGATGCCCTCGATTTCCTCGACGCGCTCCAGTTCGGCGCGGACGCCCGGCACGGTCCGCTCGTCGACGATAATCTCGCACTCGTCGGGGATGACGTTCCACGCCGTCCCGCCGTCGATGCCGGTGACCGCGACAGTTCCTCGTAGCTGTTCGCCGAACACCTCGACTTCGGGAAACTCCAGTTCCCGCACGATATCGATGGCGTCCGACGCCCGGTAGATGGCATTCTCGCCCGCCTCGGGCTCGCTGGCGTGCGCCGCCGACCCGCGGGCGACGAGGGTGCTCGCGCGGCGACCCTTATGTGCGACCACCACGTCAGTGACGCCCGGTTTCGAGTAGTTCGTTGAGCCCTCGGCGACGATGGCGTAGTCGGGCGCGAAGCCCTCGTCGATGGCCACTCGTGCACCCGTCCCGCCGATCTCCTCGCCGACGAAACTCGCGAAGACGAGTTCGCAACTCGGATCGGCGTCGCGGAACGCGAGCATCGACGCCGCCACCGCACCTTTCATGTCGGCCGACCCGCGGCCGTACAGTCGGCCGTCGCGTTCCTTGACGACGTACTCTTCGCCGTCGAGTTGCGACGGCGCGGGCGGGACCACGTCGTGGTGGCCGACGAGCGCCAGCGAGGGCGCGTCGTCGCGACCGTCTCCGTCGCCCGGTCCCTTGCGGGCGATTACGTTGCCCGCGCTGTCGCGGGTCACGTTTCCGTCGGTGTGTTCGTGGAGCCAGTCCTCGATGGCGTCGCCCGCGGCGGTTTCGTCCTCGTGGCTCGGTATCGAGACAAGTTCCCGCGTCAGCGTCGTTACGTCGTCCGTGCCGCCCGTATCGTCCATATCGTGCGGTAGCGGGTGACGACGTAATAAGGGGTTGTGTGTAACGGCAAAGCGGCTATTCACGTCGAAACGGGAGTTCGGATATGGGAGACGACACCGAACCGAGAACGAACCCGACAACGAACCGGACGAACACGAGGGGGAGAACTGTGAAGGAGCGGAGACGACGGGCGAAATCGATGACCCGCCGAGCGAGGAGCGCAGCGACTCGCTCATCGAACAGACGATGATGGACTCCGACGCGGAGACGCACGACGCCGCGGCGGTCGAACCCGGCGAGTCCGTCGGCGAGGACGACGAAAACGAGGGGAACGAAGTCGGCGAAGGCGAGGGGAACGAGTCGGAGCGTCGAACGAGTGAGTAGGACCGACGACTGACGGGAGTGCCGTCGTCGAGACGCCCACGTTGTAAGAACCAGCATCGCCACTAACTGACTCCTCGTCGTTCGTTTCCACGGCATGAGCGACGACGACCATACCGACGAGAACCGAGACAACGAGGAGGAGACGCAGGGAGACTACGGCGGGGAGGAGGACACCCAGTACGGCGAAGACGACCAGAACCAGTACGCCGGCGACGACGACGATGGCGACGAAAGTTCGGACGAGTCGGAGGCGCAGGGAGACAACGAAGACGACGAGGCGTCCGACGAGGAGTGGGTGGAGTCCGAACACGAGAACCCGGACGACGCAGAGGAAGGCTGACGTGGCCGAGTCGCAGGACACCGGTCGCTTCGAGCGACACGAGGAGACGGGACGCCCCGCCCGAACGGCGGCGAACGTCGAGGAGACTACCGACCGACCGCTGCTCCGCGCCGGGGCGGTACTCGGCTTCGGTCTCGGGGGTCTCGTCGACGTGCTGATCTTTCATCTCGTGCTGCGGACGCACCACCTCATCTCGGGATGGGTACCGCCGACGACGCCGCAGGCGCTGCAGTTGAACCTCCTCGCGGATGGGGCGTTCTCGCTTCTGATGCTGGCTATCATGGCCGTCGGCTTCGGGATGCTCTGGAAGACGGCCGAGCGGCCGGAGGTGCCGTGGTCCGCCGGGCTGTACGCGGGGGCCGTCGTCGTCGGGATGGCGATATTCAACCTCTACGACGGCATCGTCGACCACTATATTCTGGAGATGCACCACGTGACACAGGGACTTCAGCCGGACGTGTTCGATCTCCTGTGGCTCGTCGGAAGCGTCGTCTTGCTGGTCGCGGGCCTGCTCGTTGTTCGCGCGGAGCGCAAGGAGGATGGGACGCCGCCGGGCGACGGGCAATTGTGAGCGTCGGATTACTCTGCGTTCGTCTGTCGTCGGTTGCCACCGCCCGAATTCACGACAGCTATCGTGTCGATGAGAATCGCGAAGACGGCGATTGTTGCGCCGAGAATCACAATCAGTTCTCCGCGATACGCCCCTAAGTCGAGCAGTTGACGAGAGATACCGAATGCGATGACGACGATACCAAATCTGTAGCCGTTTGCTTCGAGGGGACCCATCGGCTACGTCTGCAAATCGACACGATATCAAACTGCTGAAAAATGAGTCCGTCGCAGGCGAACGCTCGTCGCTATTCGCCGCTCGGCTTGTTGTACATCTCGTCGATGACTTCCTCGAGGTCGGGCATCCCGCCGCCGGGTTGCTCCGAGCGGAAGGAGAACTCGCCCTTCCCGTCGGGCGACTGCCCCTGCGTCCACCGCTGGTCGGGGTCCTCACGCTGCTCACGGAACGTGGACATGAAGTCGTAGTTCACGTCCTGGTTCTCCTTCTCCTGCGGGAAGCTCGCCGGCACCGGAATGTGGTCTTCCATCGTCTCGAGCGCCGCGTGCCACTGGTTCTGGTGCATCGTGTCGCGGGCGATGAGGTACGCGAGCATGTCCTTCATCCCCGGGTCGTCGGTCATCTCGTACAGCCGCGTCGCGAGCAGGCGGCCCGTCGACTCCGCCATCACGTTGGCGTACATGTCGGCGGCAAGGTTGCCGGAGGCGACGACGTAGCCGCCATTGAACGGAACGCCGTTACTGTCGACCGGCATCGCGTGCAGGCCCGCCGAGAGCGCCTGCCGGGGCTGACCGCCGCTCATCATCGCGTCGATGACGGCGTCGTTCTCGCGCGCCTCCTCGCGCATGTGCTCGGGCGCGCCTTCGAGGTTCTTCGCCACCGCCGTCGCGAGCATCTCGATGTGCCCCAACTCTTCGGCGGCCGTCTCCATCAGCAGCGTTCGGTACTCCTGTTTGTCGGCGGGGACGGCGAACGCCTGAAACATGTACTGCAGCGCGACGCGCATCTCTCCCTCCGCGCCGCCGATTGCCTGCTGGAGCATCTTCGCGAAGTACGGGTCCGGCTCTTCGACTTCGACTTCGTACTGGAGTTCGGGCTCGTGGTAGAACACACGGTGTGGGCCACGAGCAGTGACAACAAACGGTAGCTTGTGCATTCAACACGGTTTGGACCTGAAATTCGCCGGACGCGAGCGGTCTCCGTACGGAGGCGAAGACGTGCTGCACGTCGGAAAAACGACGAGGGCGACGAACGCTGCGGGCGACGACTGGACGAAAAACAACGAACGCTGCAGGCGACGATGCGGCGACGCCTGCCGCTTAAACACTCTTATGACGCTCCCGGACGGAGTGTGGATATGAACATCGTCCCGGACACGAGCGCGGTCATCGACGGCCGCGTGTCCGAACGAGTAGAGAGCGGGGCGTACGACGGCGTGACCGTCCTTGTCCCCGAGGCGGTGGTCGGCGAACTGGAGTCGCAGGCCAACGCCGGCTACGACAGCGGCTGGGAGGGTCTCGAAGAGTTGCAGAAACTCGCGACGTACGTCGACGAGGGCGTCATCGAGGTCGAGTTCGTCGGTCGTCGCCCCTCGGGGGACGAACAGAACGCCGCCCACGAGGGCGACGTCGACGCGCTCATCCGCGACCTCGCCGACGACTACGACGCGACGCTTCTAACGAGCGACGTAGTGCAAGCCGAGGTCGGACGCGCGAAAGGAATCGAAGTCGAGTACGTCGAACCGCGCATCCGCGGCGGCGAGAGCCTCGCCATCGAGGAGTTTTTCGACGACGAGACGATGAGCGTCCACCTGAAGGCGGGGACGAAGCCGAAGGCCAAGCGCGGCGCGCTCAGCGATATGCACTACGAGATCATCTCCGACGAGGTCTCCGACGAGGTGCAGATGAAAGAGTGGGCCGACGACATCGAACAGAGCGCCCGCTCCAGCAACCAGGGCTTCATCGAACTGTCCGAACCGGGGATGAAGATCGTCCAGTTCCGCAACTACCGCATCGCCGTCGCCCGCCCGCCCTTCTCCGACGGCATCGAGATCACGGCGGTGCGACCCATCGCGAAGACAAGCCTCGAAGATTACGAGTTCGTCAACGAACTGAAAGAGCGCCTGCTCGAACGCCAGCGCGGCGTCCTCATCTCCGGAGCGCCGGGTGCCGGGAAGTCGACGTTCGCGCAGGCCGTCGCGGAGTTCCTCAACAACAACGATTACGCGGTCAAGACGATGGAGAAACCGCGCGACCTGCAGGTCGGTCCCGAGATTACGCAGTACACCGCCCTCGGCGGGCAGATGGAGAAGACCGCCGACTCGCTCCTGCTCGTCCGCCCTGACTACACCATCTACGACGAGGTTCGGAAGACGAACGACTTCTCGGTGTTCGCGGACATGCGACTGGCGGGCGTCGGCATGGTCGGCGTCGTCCACGCGACGCGCGCTATCGACGCGCTCCAGCGCCTCATCGGCCGGGTCGAACTCGGCATGATTCCGCAGGTCGTCGACACCGTCGTCTACATCGAAGCCGGGCAGGTCCACACGGTGTACGACGTGACGACGCAGGTGAAAGTGCCCGAGGGGCTCACCGCCGAGGACCTCGCGCGCCCCGTCATTCAGGTGCGAAACTTCGAGACCGGTCGCCCCGAGTTCGAGATATACACGTTCAACCGCCAGGTCGTCACCGTCCCGCTGGGCGAGGACGGCGGCAGCAACGAGTCGAGCGTCGGCCGAATCGCCAAACAGGAGATAGAGCGCGAGATACGCTCCATCGCCCGTGGTCACGTCGACGTCGAACTCAAAGGCCAGAACCGCGCGGCGGTGTACGTCGAGGAGGACGACATCTCCTACGTCATCGGGAAAGGCGGCGGCCGTATCACCGACATCGAGGAGCGACTCGGCATCGACATCGACGTGCGAACCCACGACGAGAACCCGAAGATGGGGTCGGCGGGAGGATCGGCAGGGTCGTCGGGAAACGGTAGCGGCGGCGCAGGCGGCCGGATCGGCGAACCCGAGGGCGAGGTGGTGACGCCCGAAATCACCTCGCGACACATCGTCGTCCGGATGGACGGCCACGTCGGCGAGACGGTCGAGGTCCGCGCTGGTGGCGAGTACCTGTTCACCGCGACGGTCGGCCGCGGCGGCGACATCCAAGTGTCGCGCGGCAGCGCCATCGCCGACGAACTGGAGAACGCCATCGACCGCAAAGAGCAGATCACTGTAGTCCCCGCATAACGGAGACTACGACGCCTCACTCGTACCACTCGCGAGCCACCGTCGTACCGGCGTAGCAAACACCGCAACTCCGCACTCGCTGTCGCTGGGGAGACAGAGAAAAATGGACGAGAGAAGAAATCGACGTTCAGCCCGGTCCGTCGATTACTGTTCTGCGGTGCAGGCTTCCGACCCGCCGTCGACAGCCGCCTTCGGTTTCTCGGTGAGTTGGTAGAGATTCTGGCGCGCGTCGGCGAAGTAGACGTCCTCGTCGACGACGCCGATGCCTTCGAGTCGTTCGAGCGCGTAGCGAACGGTCCGCGCGGAGAGCATCGACTCCTGGACGATGCCTTTCTGCGTTAGAGGGCCGTTGTATTCGAGCACTTTGAAAACGAGTTTCGCACTTGGGGGGAGGTCGTCGAGACTCTCCTGTTCTGTTCCAGCCATCGTTACGAATCGAAACGGTGCACGAGCATAAAGGTTCATGGAATGGTACGCGTCAACTCGGTGCAACGAGGGGCGCCAGATCGCGTCGGTAAGGTCGACGTTTACGAACTGTAGTCGCGGCTGAAACTGATGTTTCGACGGTGAAACCGGGGTTCGGAAGCCGTCGGTCGTCGCGTTCACCGTCGGTCGCGTCAGTGCGGACGGTCGCCGACTGACGGCCGAGGCGGTGCGGCGTATCCGACGCGAACGGGCGGACTCATCACGAGGGGGAACGGATTCCGCGCCGCCAGCCAGAGCGAACGGCTTTTGACGCCTCATATCACACGTTCGGGTATGGCGACCGAAACAGCGACCGGCCTCTCCGGCCACATGCGGGGGGTGACTGTCACGACGCTCTCGTGTCTCGCGGGCATCGGGGCGGCGTTCGTCTCCGCGATGGTCGTCGGGACGACCGTCGACGACGCCGCGAGCACGCTCTCGCTTGCCGTGTTCGGGGCGTTCGTTCTCGTGCAGTTCCCCCTGTTGCGCCTCGTCGGCGTCGACATGGACGGGTTCGGTGCGAAAGATTACCTCTACGTCGCGTTCATGACGTTCGCGCTCTGGTTCATCAGCTACACCGTGTTTCTGAGTACGGGTGTGACGTTCTAATGGCCGACGACAGCATCGCCGTGGTCGACCTCGACCGGTGTCAACCCGACCGCTGCAACTACGAGTGCTCGAACTACTGCCCGCCGAACCGGACGGGCAAGGAGTGCATCACCGTTCGCGGCGAGGACACCAAAGAGGGCGACCCCGACCAGATTCGCATCTCCGAGGAGATCTGTCTCGGCGAGACCTGCGGCATCTGCGTCGAAAAATGTCCGTTCGACGCGATCGAGATCATCAACCTGCCGCAGGAACTCACCGAGGACCCTACTCACCGCTACGGCGAGAACGCGTTCGCGCTGTACGGCCTCCCGGTCCCGGACCCGGGCAAGGTGACGGGTATCCTCGGCCCCAACGGGATCGGGAAGTCGACCGCCGTGCGGATTCTGGCCGAGGAGATAACGCCGAACCTCGGCGACTACGGCGCGGAACCCGACTGGGAGACGGTGCTCGACCGCTACCGTGGAACGGAGCTCCAGAACTACATCGAGCGCCTGATGGAGGGCGACATCACCGTCGCCCGCAAGCCGCAGTACGTTGACCAGATTCCAAAGCAGTTCGACGGGAATACCCGCGACCTGCTCGAACACACCGACGAGCGCGGCCAACTCGACTACCTCGTTGACGAACTCTCCATCGCGCCAGTGATGGACCAGTCCATCGACTCCATCTCCGGGGGCGAACTCCAGCGCGTCGCGCTGGCGGCGACGCTCGCGCGCGACGCCGACTTCTACTTCCTCGACGAGATCACGCCGTACCTCGACATCGGCCAGCGCGTGAAAGCCGCCCGCCTGATTCAGGAACTCGCCGAGGACGACGCCGACCGCTCGATGCTCGTCGTCGAACACGACCTGGCGATTCTCGACTTGCTGACGGACACGCTCCACATCGCCTACGGTGAGCCGAGCGCGTTCGGCGTCGTCACGCCGCCGAAGTCGGTCCGGAACGGCATCAACGAGTATCTGAAGGGCTACCTCACGAACGAGAACATGCGCATCCGGCCGAACGACATCACCTTCGAGGAGCACGCGCCGCGGGAAACGGCCAAGAGCGCGCCGCTCGTCGAGTATCCCGACCTGACCAAGTCGTACGGCGAGGGCGAGTTCTCGCTCGAAGTCGACAGCGGCACCATTCACCACGGTGAGGTGCTCGGCGTCGTCGGTCCCAACGGTATCGGGAAGTCGACGCTGGCGAAGATGTTCGCCGGAGAGCTCGAACCCGACGAGGGAGAGCTCGACTACCGCTTGGACATCGCCTACAAGCCGCAGTACATCGAGATCGACCAGCCGATGCGCGTCGACGTGTTCCTCTCCTCTATTACCGACGAGTTCGGCTCGTCGTACTGGAACACCGAAGTCGCGCAACCGCTCCAACTCGGCCGCATCATGGAGCAGAACCTCACCGACCTCTCCGGCGGCGAGCGCCAGCGCGTCGCCATCGCGGCCTGCCTGTCGAAGGACGCCGACCTCTACGTGCTCGACGAACCGTCGGCGCACCTCGACGTCGAACAGCGCGTGCAGGCGACGACGGCCATCCGCCGCTACGCCGAGAACCACGACGCGACGGTGCTGGTCATCGACCACGACATCTACATGATAGACCTGCTGGCGGACCGCCTGATGGTGTTCGACGGCGAACCCGCCCAGCACGGTCACGCGTCGACGCCCCAGGAGATGCGCGCCGGGATGAACGACTTCCTCTCGGACCTCGAAATCACGTTCCGCCGCGACGAGCGAACGGGACGTCCGCGCATCAACAAACCCGACAGCCAGTTGGACCGCGAGCAGAAGAAACAGGGCGAGTACTACTACGCGCCCTGACGGAGGCGGCCGGTCTTTCGACGCCACGAGTGACGACAAACGCCATCGTCGACCCGACATAGTTCTTCGCCGGACGGTTTATCCGACTGCTCGTTGCACTTCGAAATCAGGATGAGATGGCGATGAGTGACGATGGAAGCGGCAGCGGAGACGAAAGCTCGTTGAACGTCGCCGAGAGGTGGCTGTACCTCACCGGAAGTCGGCGTGTCATCACGCTCGTCGTCGTTCTCGTGGTGTTCGCCGTCGTCCGCCTGCTCACCGAGGCGGGCGTGCTCCACGTCGCGAGTGGGAGTTACCTCGCGACGCTGATGGCCAGCGGCGCGTTTTCGGGACTGCTCACGCTCATCACGGTGGTGCTCTCCATCAACCAGCTCATCCTCTCGCGGGTGTTTGGGTCGCCGTCGAGTCTCTCCGAGCAACTCGACGGCAATCTCGAGTTTCGCCGGTCGGTCGAGGAGATCGCCGACTCACCCGGCAGTCCGAACGAGCCGGGGCCGTTTCTGGCATTCATCGGCGAGACACTGCAGCGAGAGGCGGGGTCGTTCCAGGAACGACTCGCCGGGGAGGACGGGGAGCTGGCCGACGAGTTCGAGGAGTACACCACCAATCTCGTCGAGTACGGCGACCACCTCACGGAAGCGCGGTCCGACGACAGCACCGTCGACGTGCTCCTCATCTGTCTCGGCAGCGAGTACGCGCAGTATCTCGACCAGACGCGGGAGTTCGAGAACCGCCACGGTGAACGTCTCTCCGACGGCGCCGCCGAACAACTCGACGATATCCTCGGACTGCTGAAGGCGGTCGCCACCGTGCGACAGTTCTTCAAGACGCTCGCGATCCAGCAGGACCTCGCACGCCTCTCGCGTCGACTCATCTACCTCGGCGTCGCGGCGCTGTTGGTCGTCTACTGCTTCGCGCAGGTGTACAAGAGTCCCTCGTCGCTGTCGCCGACGCTCACCGCACCGACGTTGCGGTGGGTGTCGAGCGCCGTCGCCGCTGTCGTGTTCGCGCCGGTGGCGCTCCTGGTGTCGTATCTGCTCCGCGTCGCGACGCTCACGCTGTACACCGTCTCCGTCGGGTCGTTCGTCCCCCCGGAGGAGCAAATCGAGACCCCGTGACTCGTCGGTGCACTCTCGATTCGTCGTGCATTCACGATTCAGCGGTGTACTCGCGATTTGTCGATGTGTGAAAACGAGTGACAAAGATGTTGTCCGAGCACCGCCAACCTCCGGTATGTCGCTTCAACTCACGAGTCCGGCGTTCGACGACGGCGGGGCGATACCGGAACAATACGGCTACGAGAGAGAAAACGTCAACCCCCCGTTGCGCGTCGAAGGGGTACCCGACGAGACGAAGTCACTGACGCTCGTCGTCGACGACCCCGACGCCGAGCAAGTCGCCGGAAAGCTGTGGAACCACTGGCTAGTCTGGAACGTCGACCCGGACGTGTCGGAGATTCCCGAGGCGTGGTCTCCCGCACGCAACGGCGCGATAGAGGGCAAGAACGACTACGGTGAACTGGGCTACGGCGGCCCGAACCCGCCGGACCGCCCGCACCGCTACCGGTTCCGGCTGTGGGCGCTCGACCGGGAGCTCTCGTTGGTCGCGGGCGCGACGCAGCGGGAACTCGACGCGGCGATGGATGGCCACGTGCTCGAAGGCGCGTTGCTGTTGGGAACGTACGAACCGAACTGAGTGGAGAGAGAAGATAGTCGGGCGGCCGCGGCGCGTCGTGTTCAACCAAACGTCCGGCTACAGGTGCCGCAGAGGTTCTCCTCTTTCACGTCGACTTCCCGCACGGTCGGGGAGAAACTCATCACGCACTTCGAGTTGTCGCAGTGTTCGAGACCGAACGTGTGTCCAATTTCGTGGACGACCTCTTTCCGAACACGGTCGGCGAACACCTCGGAGGCCGGCTTCGTCGAGATGCCGCCGTCCGAGGAAGTCTGCAGGCGGTACGTCGAGATGACCGAACCGTTGCCATTGAGGTACGCGAGACCGAAGACGTAGTTTCGCCGACGGTAGTAGAGATCCATCGGCGTTACGCCGATGTTCTTGTCGCCGCTGCCGACACGACTCGCCAGCTCGATGAACTGCTCGGCCCGGTACTGATTTCGGCTGCGGTCGTACGCGCCCTCGGGGATGCCCTGCTCGTCGTGGACCGTCACGTCGCAGCTGTATACCGAACGCAACGCGGCGGAGGCCTCGCGCTTGACCTGCGCTGGCACGTCCCCGATGGGCACGATGTCGACAAGCATGAAAGCGGTTAAGACGGGGCTTGCCATAAACTTCCCGACGTGAAAGACCGGAGAGAAGAGGCGCTCGTCGCCCGACTATCGGCGTACGACTCGCTCGTCGAAGTCGGCGTCGGCCGCCGCCCCGACGTGGCCGCGGGTCTCGCGGCGGCGGGGTGCGCCGTCACGGCGACGGACGTCCACGAGTTTCCGGTCCCGGACAGCGTTGAGTTCGTCCAAGACGACGTCGTCGCCGCCAGCGAGGCGGCGGCGCCGGGCGAACACTACCAAGCCGACGCGCTGTACGCGCTGAACTCCCCGCCGGACCTCCACGGGCCGCTCCGCGACGTGGCGCGTGCGGTAGGCGCGGACTGCCTGTTCACGACGCTCGGCTTCGACGAACCCGCAGTACCGGTTCGACGGGAGTCGCTTGACGCCGAGACGCTGTACGTCGCCGAGAGCGACGTGAGGGGCGGTCTGTCGTAGCACCGCCCGAGAACGGCCGAGAGAGGGCGCGTCGAGTCTACTCCCGACGACTCGAAGAACTCGGCGAGTTGGGAGGTTATCCGGAACGCATTTGCGGTCTCCGGTTCGCACGAAACGTATGCAGACCGACGCGGTCGTTCTCGACGTAGATGGAGTGCTCGTCGACGTCGCCGACTCCTATCGCCGCGCCGTCGTCGAGTCCGTCGACTGGGTGTACGGGCGGACGGTTCCGGTCGCGAACCTCCAGGCGTTCAAGGACGCGGGCGGGTTCAACAACGACTGGGAGTTGACGTACGCCGTCGCGCTCTACGTGCTCGCACAGCGGGAGGGACTGAAGATGGCGCCCGACAATTTCGCGGCGCACGTCGCCGAACGCGGTGGCGGTCTCGACGCCGCGCAGTCAGTCGTCGCCGACATGCCGAGCATCTCGCAGGCGCGGGTCCGCGACAAGTGGGACCCAGAGCGCCTCCGAGACGTGTTTCAGGCGCTGTATCTCGGAAGTGACCTCTACCGCGAGTTCGAGGGTGGCGACCCGCCGTTCGAGACGACGGGCTACATCCACGACGAACCGGTCATCCTCGCCGAAGAGACCGTGAGAGCCCTCACAGGACGTTTCGACGTCGGCGTGTTGACCGGCAGACCCGAAGCGGAGGCCGAGATCGCGCTCGACAGAGTCGGCCTCGACGTTCCCGAGAACTACCGCTTCACGATGGACGACTGGGAGGAGGGGAAACCGCATCCGAAGGCGTTGATGACGCTCGCCGAGCGCTTCGAGGCGGAAACGGTGACGTTCGTCGGTGACACACTCGACGACGTGCGGACGGCGGTGAACGCCGCCGAACGCGACCCCGAGCGGACGTACCGTGGCGTCGGCGTGTTGACCGGCGGTCTCACCGGCGAGGAGGGACGAGCGAAGTACGAGACGACCGGAGCGGCAGCCGTCGTCGACAGCGTGAACGATCTGCCCGCACTGCTGGAGTGAACCGATGAACCGACGGCGCTTCCGGGCGTTTCTGCTCACCATGCTGGCACTGGATGCGCTGGCGCTCGTCGTCGTCCCGTTCGTGATACCACCGGACCCGACGGCGCGGATGATGGTGTTCGCCGCGGTGCTGCTGACGATTCCGGCGCTCGCGTTCTGGTTGGCGTACCGCGGCGGGTTGGAGCGCCTCGGCGTCTGGTCGCCGGAGACCGAAAAGTCGGCCGACGACGAGTGAGTTCGAGGTGGGCTCGGCGACTCTCGACAGTTCTCTCCGCTCGCGCAACGTTTAGGGAACGGCCCGACACACATCCACCATGCGAATCGCGTTACTCGGCGGAACCGGCGACATCGGCGAAGGACTGGCCCTTCGGTGGGCGTACGACACACCCCACGAGGTGCTCATCGGCTCTCGCGACCCCGAAAGGGCGCGCACGAAGGCCGAGGAGTACGAGACGGAACTCGACAGCCGCGGCGTCGAGGTGAAGATAAACGGGTTCGCGAACGAGATGGCCGCCGACCGCGCCGATGTCGTCGTCCTCGCGGTGCCGCCGTACCACGTCGCAGACACCGTCGAGGCGGTCGCCGACAAACTCGACGACGGGGACGTGCTCGTCAGTCCGGCGACGGGGATGAAACGCGACGACGACGGGTTTCACTACCACCCGCCGAGCGCCGGGAGCGTGACGCAGTTGGTCGCCGACAGCGCGCCCAACGGCGTGCCGGTCGTCGGCGCGTTCCACAACCTCGCGGCCGGACGGCTTGCCGATTTGGACGCCGACCTCGGCGTCGACGTGCTGCTCGTCGGCGACGACCCGGACGCGAAGGAGACGGTGCGGATGCTCACCGAGGCGATCGACGGTCTGCGCGCCGTCGACGCGGGCAGCATCACCAACGCGGCGGAAGTCGAGAGCGTGACGCCGCTTCTGGTGAACGTCGCGATGAACAACGACGATATGCACGATCTGGGCGTCCGGTTCGAGTAGGAGGGAACGCCGCGTTCGGCTCGAAGCCGGCTTCTACAAATGTTTTCTCAGCCGGTGAAATAAATTCTCACTGCGTGAGAAAAATATGTCAGTTAGAATACTGGTGTGCTTAGACGCCGGTGGAGTAGCGCAGAATGCCGGCGATACCGCCGAAGGCGTCGTACAGTTGCTCGCCTTTCTCGAAGTCGGTGCTGATGAACTTCGTCTCCGTGCCGCGCTGGTCGGCGATCTCCATCAGGTGTTCGATGACATCCTCGCGTTCGACGACTTCGGCCTCGCCGCCGTCGACGCACTTGTGGTTCGGCGTCGCGTGGCGGGCGTCGACGATCTCGTACTCCTCCTGTCCGTCGCAGTCGTAGACGACCACGTCTTTGCGGAGATCCTCGCTGATGAGCAGGCGGTCGACCGAACCCATGACCAGGTTCTTCCGGGTCGCCTCGAAGCCGTAGGTGGCGAGGTCGCCGGCGTGGAGGCTCTCGAAGAACTCCTCCATCTCGGCTTTGTCCTTCATCACCTCCTGGTCGGCGAGCACCTCCTGTGCGGCGTCGACGAGGTCGTACAGCCCCGACTCGTCGGTGTAGGAGACGTCGAACTTGCCGACGACTTTGTCCTGAATCTCGTGGTGAAGGTAGTCGCCGTCGAGGAACTCGTCTTTCGTCGGCGACGGGCCGCCGACGAGCACGCCGTCGAGTTCGTGGCGCTTAGCGACGAACAGGTCGTTGGCCATCTCGGCGACCTCCTGATAGAAGTTGTCGATAGCTTCGAGGCGGAGGCGGGCGAAACGCTGGGCGGACTGGCCGCCTTTGCGCTGCTTGCCCGGCACGAGCGAGGAGGCGGATTTGACCGGTTCGACGCGCTTGCCCTTCAGCCAGCCGACGTTCGCCTCGCGGCGGTCGAGGACGATGAGGCCGAACAGCCCCTTGTCCGAGAGCATCTGCTCTAACGGCTCGGTCAGGAAGGCCGAGTCACAGTGATAGCGGAACGACTGGACGGGTTCGGGCGGACTCTCCAGGGTCTTCGTCACCATCGTCGTCTGGCCACCGCCGGAGTTGATCGCGCCGGAGAAGATGACGATGCCGTTGTCCGGCGGGAACGTGTCGAAGTAGCGCAGGCGGTCCTTGATGCTCGTGAGCGCGTCCTGCACGTTCGTCCGCGTCTGCTTGGACTTGATGTTGGCCGCCTCGCTGTGTTCTTGGATGACGTGGTCGACCACGTCGGAGATCTGTTTGTCGGGAGGGATGTAGATAGTGACGAGCTGCGTCCCGGAGCCTTCGTACTCCGATAGCTCCTCGATGACCTTCCGGAACTCGTACTTCCGGCGGTCGTCGCTCGGCCCCTCGGCGTCAGCACTCATTACCACTACTAGTCCCGTCGGCCGGTAAGTATGCTTTGACTGGCGGGTGCCCCGACTGCGTGCGCGTCTCACGGCCGTCAGCGCGGGGTCGGCCGCCGGGGGCTACATTTATATCCCCGACACGGGAGGATGTGGATAACTCAATCATGGCTCGGATATACGCGGTCGCGAGTGCGAAAGGCGGCGTCGGAAAGACCACCACGACGGCGAATCTGGGCGCGGCGCTCGCAGCATCCGGGTACAGCGTCGCCGTCGTCGACGGCGACCTCGCGATGCCGAATCTCGCTGCCGCGGTCGGCGTCGACGTCTCGGAGGCGACGCTGCACGACGTACTCGCCGGACGAGCGTCCGTCGAAGACGCGACGTACCGCGCGGCGTCGGGCGTCGACGTCGTCCCCGGCGACGGGAGTCTGGACGCGTTCGCGGCCGCGGACCCAAGCGCGCTGCACACCGTCCTTACGGAACTCGACTCCTACGACTTCGTGCTCGTCGACACCGGCAGCGGCCTGACCCACGACGCCGTCCTCCCGTTGGGACTGGCCGACGCCGTGTTTCTCGTCTGCAACACCGAACGCGATGCGCTCGGCGACACGGACAAAACGCGCGAGGTGACCCAGCGACTGGGTGGAACGGTCGCCGGCGTCGTCCTGACGCGAGTCGACCCGGAGAACCCGAACGCCGAGGAAGTCGCGTCGCGTCTGGACGCGACGGTCATCGAGGCGATTCCGTCCGACGATGCGGTCGTCGAGTCGGTCGCGGCGTCGGTGCCGGTCTCGACGCACGCCCCCGACAGTCCCGCCGCCGCGGCGTACGCGGCGCTCGCCGAGACCGTCGAAGCGTACGAGCCGGGCGCGAAGGCGACGGCTCAGACCGATGACGCCGAAGCGGTCGAAGAAAACGACGGCGCTGACGAGGACGACGACACTGAAGCGGTCGAAGGGAACGACGACGCCGAAGCGGGCGAAGAGCCGGTGGACGCGGGGTTCGACGACGGCGGAAGTGCTCCAGCCGAGAGTGCGTTCTCCATCGCCAACGCGGAGGCAAAACTCGGCATCGGCGGCGACGAAATCACCGAAGGCGTCGACGACGACGAAACCGCCGAGAGCGGCGAACTCGACGAAGGCAACAAAGACGACGCTACCGACCCCGTCACTGACGCCATCGTCGAAGCCGAAGGGACAGCAGATGCGGTCGACGAGGCAACTGTCGACGACGAAGATGGGGATTCTGACGACGAGGTTGACGGAGACGACGGCGTGTTCGACACCGCGCTGGTCGAGGAGGCGGAGAACACCGGGGCCGCAGGCGACGACTCCGACCGCGGCGCTACGGCGACCGACGAGGGAGAAGCTAATGGAGCCGAAGAAGCGGACGAAGGGGAGGACGAAGAGACGGCCGACGAGGAAACCGAGAAGCGGGGCAAAGACAGAGGCTTCCTCGGTCGACTGCTGCGTTGAAAACGGGAAGTTCTTTTAGGCGACCCGTCACACCAACGGTATGGCCGAAGACGAAACCGTCCCTTTCTGGTGGGTCGCGTTGTTTCTCGCACTCGCACTCGGTGCGGGCGTGATAGCCGTCACCTCCGTCGGCGGTAGTCTCATCGACTCCGCGGGCGTCGTGCTCCCGCTGCTTTTCTGAGCCGACGCGCGCTCACATCGACGTCGGGGCTTCGACACCGAGAGCGTCGAGTGCGTTGGCGACCGAGTGCCGAGCGCCGGCGACAAGCGCGAGTCGGGCGTCTCTCTTTTCACCTTTGGCGGTGAGCACCGGACACTCGCGGTAGAACGCGTTGAACGTCTCCGCGAGTTCGCGCGTGTACGTCGCGACGACGTGCGGTTCGAGGTCCTCGGCGGCTTCTTCGATGACCGCCGGGAACCGAGCGAGCGTCCGGACGAGCGCGCGTTCCTCGGGTGCGTCGAGGAGGTCCGCGTCGATGGTTCCGAGGTTCAGCGACTGACCCTCTGCGACGTTCACGCCCGCCTCCGTGAGAATACCGCAGCAGCGCGCGTGGATGTACTGGACGTACGGCGCGGACTGCGCCTCGAAGTCGAGCGCGCGGTCCCACTCGAACGTGATGGCCTTCGTCGGCTGTTTCGAGACGATGTCGTAGCGGACGGCCCCGATTCCGACCTGTCGGGCGATGCGTTCGATGTCTTTCTCCGTGAGGTCGTCGTCGCGGATTCGCGAGTCGAGTCGGGACTCGACCTCCTCGCGGGCGCGGGCGATGGACTCGTCGAGCAAGTCGTCGAGGTCGACGCCCGTCCCCTTGCGGGTGCTCATCTTCCCCTCCGGGAGATTGACGTAAGAGTAGATGGCGTGACGCAGTTGGCCAATGTCGTTGCCGAGCAGTTCGAGCGCGGCGTTCAGCTGTTCGGCCTGCAGTTTGTGGTCCTCGCCGAGCACTGTCACCGCCTCGTCGTAGTTAGTGAACTTCCACTCGTGGTGGGCGAGGTCGCGGGTGGTGTACAGCGTCGTCCCGTCCGACCGGAGGAACACCAGTTTCTTCTCGATGTCCCAGTCGGTGAGGTCGAGTTGCCAGGCGTCCTCCTCGTAGACGGCTTGGTCCGAATTTTTGAGACGCTCGACTAACTCGTCGGCGGAGCCGTCGCGCATGAACCGCGACTCCTTGACGAACTCGTCGAACACCGCCGGGAGCCGGGCGAGCGACTGGCGCATCCCGCCGAGCACCTGGTCGACGACGACCTCGACGCGCTCGAACGCCTCCTCGTCGCCCTCCTCCAGCCCTCGCATGATGGCCTCGATCTCCGCTTCCGCATCGGCAACGGCGTCGGCGTCGCCCTCCTCCAGAAACTGGTTGCCTTTGCGGTAGTACCGCACCAGGTCGTAGTCAGCTCGGTCGCGCTCGGGTTCCGGGAGGTCGGACTCGTCGAACGTCTCGTACGCCCACGTGAAGACGGCGACCTGGCGACCCGCGTCGTTGACGTAGTAGTGACGCTCGACGTCGTTGCCCGCGTAGTCGAGAACGCGCGCGACGGCGTCGCCGAGGATTGGGTTGCGCGCGCGGCCGACGTGGACCGGCCCAGTCGGATTTGCGCTCGTGTGCTCGACGACAACCGATTTGCCGGTGTCGGGGAGGCGGCCGTACTCCTCGTCGGTCGCCGCGGCGTCGAGCGTGTCGGCGAGGTAGGAGTCGGTCGGAGTGAAGTTGACGTAAGGGCCCTGCGTCGTCGCGTCGGCGACGTACTCGTACTCGTCGAGGGAGAGTTCGTCGACGAGCCGAGCGGCGACCTGCGGCGGGGCCGCGCCGAGTTCGCCCGCGAGGCGGAACGCGACGCTCGACGCGAGGACGGCGTCGACGTCTTCGGGCGGTTCCTCGACGCCGAGGTCGTCGGTCGGCGCGTCGAGTGCCGACAGCGCGTCGGTCAGCGCCGACTCGACCTGACTCCGAAACTGTCTGAACATGCCCGTTGGTTTTCGAGGGTCGGATAAATGTATTTCCGAACCGCGGGCCGACGCGTCGCTGTCGCACGGACCACGCTAACGTATCACCGTGACCGATGAACTTAGATGGGTGAACGTCGTTACTTGCGGTAGGCGTCGCGTTCTCACGGTAAGTACCCCATAACACATTTGAGACGCATCTCAGATTCGTCATACTTATGCGGGCGGCAACCGGAGTGAGACGTATGCCAGAAACGGTAGTCGCCGTCGGCCACGACGAGTTGGCCGCGTTGAAGCACGTCGCTCTCGATGGCGGATTGGCCGGACCCGTGAAAGTGTCCTGCGCCGGACTCGCCGGGCGTCTCGACGCGTCGAACCAGACGGCGTCCCGCCGCCTCCAGCGCCTCGACGAGGCCGGACTCGTCGAACGCGACATCGTCAGCGACGGACAGTGGGTGTCGATAACCGACGACGGTGAGGCAGCGCTCCGACAGGAGTACGCCGACTATCGCCGCATCTTCGAAGACGACACCGAACTCACCCTGACGGGAACCGTCACGGGCGGGATGGGCGAGGGTCGCCACTACATCTCGCTTTCGGGATACATGGAGCAGTTCAAGGAGCGACTCGGCTACGAACCGTTCGCGGGGACGCTCAACGTCGAACTCACCGACGAGTCCGCTCGAACGCGCGCCGGGATGGCGAATCTCGACGCGGTCCCGATAGACGGTTGGGAGGACGACGAGCGGACGTTCGGTCCGGCCGCCTGCTACGCGGCGACGGTCGAACATGACGGGTCGACGTACGAGACGGCCCACATCATCGTTCCCGAACGAACCCACCACGACGAGCGCCAACTGGAGATCATCGCCCCCGAAAAACTCCGCGACGCGTTGGGTCTCGACGACGGAACGACGGTCACCGTCTCCGTGGAGGACGCCTGATGACCCAACGCGCGAGCGACGACGCCGTGAACTCGACTCCGGGTGCGGACGCAAATACGAGCGCCGACGGCGGCGTTCGGGACGCAGTCGACGCCTTCCGGCGCGGCGAACCGGTTCTCATCCACGACTTCGACGACCGAGAGGGCGAGACGGACATCGTCTACCCCGCAGGCGCGGTGACGCCGACGGCCGTCTCGCACCTCCGAAACGACGCGGGCGGTCTCGTCTGTACCGCGCTCTCGGACGCCGTCGCCGACGCCGTCGGCCTGCCGTTTCTCGACGACGCGCTCGACCATCCGAGCGCCGGCGACCACGACCTCCGATACGATAGCCGGTCGTCGTTCTCGCTGCCGGTGAACCACCGCGACACGTTCACCGGCGTCACCGACGAGGACCGCGCGCTGACTATCAGGAAACTCGCCGAGGCGGCGACCGCCGTCGAGACCGTTCCGGCAAGCTACGGACCCGAGGAGTTCGCCGCGGAGTTCCGTTCGCCCGGCCACGTCAACCTGCTTCGCGGCGCGCCGGCGCTGCTCGCCGACAGGCGCGGACACACCGAACTCGGCCTGGCGCTCGCCGCCGAGGCCGATCTTCCCGCTGCTGTTGTCGTCTGTGAGATGCTCGACGACGAGAGCGGGCGGGCGCTCTCGCCCGCCGACGCGCGTGCGTACGCCGAGCGACGCGGATTCGTCTACCTCGAAGGCCAGCAGTTGGTCGACGAACTGGCGTAGTCGCCACTTTTTCGGCCCTCTCACTCCGCCTTCCGCCAGCTTCGCATCGGCGTCCACCCGAGCATCTGCGTCGCTTTCGACGTGTCCACGAGGCTCTCGTAGTCAGAGAAGTCGTGCCGGGTCTCGGTGTCCGGATACACCTCGTCTACGAGGTCCGCCGTCGGGCAGCCGACCGTCGTGTCCGTCGCCGCCGCCCAGAACGTCTCATGACCCCGGAAGTCGGTTTCGAGACAGCGCCGAAAGAGGTCGGAGAGGTCGTCGAGGTGGACGTACGCGAACAGCGTGTTCCGCGCCGAGTGAAAGAAGGGCGCGTCGCGAACCGCGTCGAGCGAGCGGTCTCCGTCGACGAGCGTCTCCTCCATATGGTCGTCGTCCATCACGATGGGAAATCGGAGCGTACTGACCGTCTGCGGACCGTCGTTGCGGCGGGCGATACCCTCGGCCGTCTGTTCGAGGACACGCTTGCCCAGTGCGTACGGGTCCCGGGGGTCAACCGGGTGCGGTTCGTCGACCGGCAGGTAGTCGAGGCGGACCGGGTCGGGGTCGAACCCCGCGCCGAGGGCGCTCATGCTCGACGCGACGGCTGCGCGATCGATGCCGAGGTGCTGGCACGCTTCGAGCACGTGGTAGGTCGACAGCACGTTGCTCTCGAAGGTGACGTGGCCCGGGCCGGCGTCGGGGCGCGGAATCATCCCAAGGTGGACGACGCTGTCGGCGTCGCTCGCAGCGAGTGACCCGTACACCTCGCCTGCGTCGAGGAGGTCGGTGCGGCGGTACTCGTCGGCGACCGACTCGCGCCGCGACCCGCGACTGAGGTTCACCGTCCGGTAGCCATGTTCTCGCAGGTGTGCGAGGACGCCGCGACCGACCTGTCCGTTGCCGCCGGTGACAGCGATCGTTCGAGTGCGCATAGCTCCGTCTCCGTCCGCCGGAAACAAAGCGTCTGTCCTGTTAGCGGAACAATACACGGAGGATAGACCGTGAGGAATACGGGGTGTTTTATACGCACACCCGCGAATGAGGCCACTATGGGCTTCGACGAGATGGACGTTGATACCATCTGGATGAACGGCGAGTTCGTCGACTGGGACGACGCGAAGATTCACGTGCTGTCGCACGGTCTCCACTACGGAACCGGCGTCTTCGAGGGCGTCCGCTGCTACGACACGGAGAACGGTCCGGCCATCTTCCGCTGGGAGGAGCATCTTGAGCGGTTCTACGACTCCACGAAACCGTACGACATGGAGATTCCGTACGAACCGGCCGAACTGACCGAGGCGACGCTCGAACTCATCCGGAGACAGGACCTCCAGAGCTGTTACATCCGGCCGATAGCCTACTACGGCTACGACTCGCTGGGCGTCAGTCCGGGCGACTGCCCGACGGACGTCACCATCGCGGCGTGGCCGTGGGGGGCGTACCTCGGCGAGGAGGCGCTGGAGAACGGCATCGAGGTGATGGTCTCCTCGTGGCGCAAGCACGCGTCCAGTCAGATTCCGACGAACGCGAAGACCACCGGCCTGTACGTCAACAGCCTCCTCGCCGGCGAGGAAGCGCGACGCAACGGCTTCGCCGAGGCCATCGTCCTCAACAAGGAAGGCAACGTCGCCGAGGGTCCGGGCGAGAACATCTTCCTCGTCCGCGACGAGACCATCTACACGCCGGGACTCTCGCAGAGCATCCTCGACGGCATCACTCGCGACACCGTCATCAAACTGGCGCGCGAGCGCGGCTACGAAGTCGACGACACGGCGACCATCAGCCGCGGCGAACTCCACACCGCCGACGAATTGTTCTTTACCGGCAGCGCCGCCGAAGTGACCCCCATTCGGCAGGTCGGAAACGTCGAAATCGGCGACGGGTCGCGCGGTCCCGTAACCGAGGAGCTCCAGTCGGCCTTCTTCGACCTCGTGGAGCGGCGGACCGACGACCACGACGAGTGGTTCGACTACGTCTGAAGAGGATTCTGAGGCGAACAGGCGAGACGGCCGTCGTCTTCGTCTCCGTCTCCGTCTCCGCGTGACGCGCCGAGGTGTCTCGCGCACCCGCCTCGGCCCCGACGCGGCGATAAGTCAACGCACGCGGGCGGATTGTCCCGCTATCACGTTTCAACCTACGGAGCGGCGACGCTGGTCACAAATCGCACCGAGAGGAATTCGCGGCCACTCAGTTGTCGTTCGACCGCTGGATGTCGTCGACGGACACTTCGTCAATGACGTCGATGTCGATACCGGGGTCGGAGTTCTCGCCGAATCCGGCGCTGAGGATGCGCGTCAGCGCCTCCTCGACCCGTTCGTCGGTCTCTTCGATTCGGTCTTCGTCGACTTCGATCACGAACCCGGAGGTGATGTTCGGAGCGGTCGGAAGAAAGAGGACGACGCGGCCGTCGTCGGTTCGTTTGCCGGTTTTGAACGCCGTCATGCGCAGGCCGTTCCACGTTTCGATACGAACGGGGGTCTGGAGTTCTTCGGTTCCGGTGAGAGCGGTTTCGACGGCGAGTTTCGAGGCGTTGTAGAGAATGCGAATCAGCGGGACCTGGTTCATCGTTGCGTCGATACCGTCTTCGACGAGACGGCCGAACGTCGTGCGCATGAGGTAGCCGACAGAGAAGACGAGCATCAGGAAGATGGTGATTATCGTCAGTACGGCCATCCACTCGTACTCCATCTGGCCAACGAGATACTCGATGATCGGAAGATCGGCGATCTGTTGGTAGAACCAGTTGAGGACGAGGAGGATAACCAGAAGCGGGGTGAGGACGACGAGGCCGCTCGCGAAGTCGCGTTTCCACGTGGACATTCTCGGGCGATACTGCGTCCGGCGGGGTTAAGAGGTCTTCTACCGAGTTGCTAGGTCAGCCGGTCGTGACTGTACGTTCCGCGCGTCTCCGCCGAGTGTCTCGGTCCTCAGACGCCAGCGATGGCGCGGAGGGCGAACAGCGCGTTCTCCTTGCGCTCGCGGACCCGGCGGTAGAAGTAGGAGAACCACTTGCCGCCGTAGGGCGCGTACTGCCACACCTCGTAACCGTCGGCGGCGAGTTCGCGCTGTGCATTCTCGCGGACGCCCATCAGCATCTGTATCTCGAAGTCGGTGCCGTACTCGTCGTGGAGGTCGATGGCGTACTGAATCATCGCCGGGTCGTGACTCCCGACGGCGATGCCGCCGTCGAACTCCTGAAACATGAACTCCAGATTCTCACGGTAGGACTCGTTAACGTCGGCTTTGTCCGTGTACGCGATGTCTTCGGGTTCGTCGTACGCGCCCTTCACGAGACGGACCTTTCCGGGCACGTCGGCCAGTCGTTCGAGGTCGGTCCGCGTCCGGCGGAGGTTCGCCTGGACGCAGACGCCGACGTTGCCGCCGGTCGCTTCGGCGAACGTCTCGTACGCCGCCAACGTCGCGTCGGTGGTGCCGTGGTCCTCCATGTCAACCCAGACGAACTCGTCGTGTTCGGCCGCGGCGTCGGTGATGCGTTCGAGGTTCTCTCGGAACACGTCCTCGCCGACGTCGAGGCCGATCTGTGAGGGTTTGACCGAGATGCACGCGTCGAGGTTCGTCCGGCCGAGGTCGGCCAGCAGGTCGACGTACGCGTCTGCGTCGGCGTCGGCGGGTTCGCGGGAGTCGTAGTGTTCGCCTAACAGGTTGAGGATGACCTTCACGCCGTCGGCGTTCGTCCGGCGGGCGTGTTCGAGCGCCGCCGCTGGCGTCTCGCCCGCGACGAACCGACCGGCGATGGGCGGAATCATGCTGACCAGTTGCGACCACCGCGTTATCAGCGTTATCCTCTGAAATCGAGGTCGGCGAATCGGCAGTCGACAGGAGAGAGATTAAATGCCGTCCACGAGTGGCCGCCGTATGGTCATCTCGCACCTCGTCTCGGCCGTCTGGTCGATGCTGCCCGCGTACGTCCCGAACAACGCCGCCGTCCTCTCCGGCGGCGGCGACCCCATCGACGGCGGGCGGACGTTGGGGGAGCGCCGACTGCTCGGCGACGGGAAGACGTGGCGCGGCACGGCGGTCGGCAGCGCCGTCGGCGTCCTCCTCGCCGTCTTGCTCAATCTCGTCCGCGGACGCGTCGAGACGCGCCTCGGCGTCTCGCTACCGAAGTTCAGCCTCGGCGGGGCCGTCGGTCTCTCCGTCGGCGCGATGCTCGGCGACATCGCGGCGTCGTTTCTCAAGCGTCGAACCGGGCGAGAGCGCGGCGCTTCCTTCCCGCTTCTCGACCAACTGGACTTCGTCGTCGGCGCGCTCGGACTGGCGAAACTGCTGGCGCCGACGTGGTTCGCCCGGACGTTCACGCCGGTTCGAATCGTCGTCGTCGTCGTCGTCACGCCCGTCCTCCACCTTGTGACGAACGCCATCGCGTATCTGCTCGGATTGAAAGACGAGCCCTACTAGACCGACCTTTTACGCTGCGCGAAACCGCTTTGCGGTTTCGCTCAGTGAAAGCTTGACCAAAAGCACTCCTCCCTCGCTACACTTCGTTCTGCTCGGTCGTCGGCCCGCTCGCTCGCACGCGGCCTCGCTCGCGGCACGACAACTTGCCCTGGACCACCGTCCTCGCCGCCAACCGGCCCGTTTATGACGCTCGGCGAACCCACACCGAGCAATGGCGAACGAGGAACTCATTGCGGCGCTTCGCGACGCAGAGGCGGTGAAGTTCGGCGAGTTCGAACTCTCCCACGGCGGGACGAGCGACTACTACGTCGACAAGTATCTGTTCGAGACCAACCCACACTGTCTACGCCTCATCGCCGAGGCGTTCGCCGAGCGCGTCGGCGACGAGAAACTCGCGGGCGTCGCACTCGGCGCGGTGCCGCTGGTCGCGGTCACGTCGGTTGAGACGGACCGCCCCTACGTCATCGCCCGCAAGAAAGCCAAGGAGTACGGGACGGCCAAGCGCATCGAGGGTCGCCTCGACGACGGCGAGAAGGTGTTGGTGCTCGAAGACATCGCGACGACCGGCCGGAGCGCCGTCGACGCCGTCGAAGCACTCCGCGACGCCGGGGCAGTCGTCGACCGGGTCCTCGTCGTCGTCGATCGCGAAGAGGGCGCGGAGGAACTGCTCGCCGAACACGACGTCGAACTGCAATCGCTGCTGACGGCGACAGACCTGCTGGCCGACCGGTAGTTGAGTCAGTCGGACCGGGTCGACCCCGTGCGCGTGGTAGCCATGCACGTGCGTAAATTTCGAACCGAGAATATCGAAGTGTTCATTGTTGTGCAAACGCGAAACGCGGGGTATGAACAGAGCCGAGAAGGCCGCCCTCCAACTGCAGGCGGTCGCAGTCCTCCGGATGCTGAAGGAGACGCGCACGTACGACGAACTCTCGGCGGTGACGGGACTTCCCGCCGGCGACCTCAACCGGTACGTCAACGGCCACGTCCTCCCCGGGAGCGAACGCGCCCGCGAAGTCGTCGAAGGCGTCGGCCGCGACGCCCTCTCGGCGGAACTCGAAGCGCGCGTCCGCTTCGACGACGAAGGCTACGTCGACAACTCCGGCGTCGTCTTCGACCAGTCGTTCTTGGACCTCGTTGCGCCCGTCGCCGCTAACAGCTTCGGCTTCGAGCGCCCCGACGTGATTCTGACCGCCGCCACCGACGGCATCACCCTCGGCGCGGCGATGGCGCGCTACTTCGACGCTCGCCTCGCCTACGCGAAGAAGTCGAAAGAGACGGCCGTCGAGGAGTTCATCGAGTCGCGCCAGCGTCTCGCCTCCGGCATCGAACTCACCTACTACCTCCCCGCGAGCGCGCTCTCGTCGGGCCAACGCGTCCTCGTCGTCGACGACCTCATCCGGTCGGGCGAGACCCAGGAACTGCTACTGGACATCGCCGAGCAGGGCGACACCACCGTGACGGGCGTGTTCGCGCTCATCGGCGTCGGCGACAAAGGCCTCGACCGGGCGCGAGAACTCACCGACGCGCCAGTCGGCGCGCTGACGACCCTCGACTGAGCGACGCTCACTCGCACGTTCTTGCACTTCTCGTCGGGAGCGATGGCAACGCCTATACGCGAGGTACTGCTTCGATGGCAAGGGTACTCGATGGAAAAACAGGATACGTCGGACGAATCGCAGCGTAGTTTCGGGCGCGCCACGACGAGTGTCGAACGGGCGCTCGATTCGTACTTCGGGCTCACAGAGCGCCGAAGCGACGTTCGAACGGAGGTGCTCGCGGGGCTGACAACGTTTCTGACGATGAGTTACATCGTCGTAGTCAACCCGGCGATACTGGCGGGTATTTCGGGTGAGAAACCAGGTATCGTGATACCGGGCTACGGCGTCGCGGAAGTGCAGGCGATGATTGCGGTAGCGACGGTTCTCGCCGCCGCCGCCGGGACGCTCGTAATGGCGCTGTACGCTAACCGACCGTTCGCGCAAGCGCCCGGGATGGGACTCAACGCGTTTTTCGCGTTCACCGTCGTCGGCGCGCTCGGCGTCCCGTGGCAGACGGCGCTCGCGGCCGTCGTCGTCGAGGGGTTGCTCTTCGTTGCTCTGTCGGCGGTCGGTGCGCGCGAGTACGTTCTGAGCGTGTTTCCGAAACCCGTGAAGTTCGCCGTCGGAACGGGCATCGGTCTCTTTCTGGCCATCATTGGGCTGCAGGAGATGCAGGTGGTCGTCGCCGACGAGTCGACACTCGTCACGCTGGGCGCCGTCGCCGCCGACCCCGTGGCGATGCTCTCGGTGGTCGGGCTGTTCCTCACCGTCGCGTTGTACGCTCGCGGCGTCCGCGGCGCTATCGTCCTCGGACTTCTCGCGACGACGGTTGCGGGGGCAGTAGCCGCGTTCGTCGGAGTCGTCGAACCGGGCGTCCTCGCCGTCGACGCGATTCGGGCAGGGAGCGTCGACCTCGCGTCGCTGCCGTCGGTTACCTACGACATCACGCCGCTGGCGGGCGCGTTCGTCGCCGGTCTCTCGACGGTCGACCCCACGACGTTCGCGCTGGTCGTCTTCATGCTATTCTTCGTCGACTTCTTCAACACTGCGGGAGCGTTGACCGGCGTCGCGCAGGTATCGGACGACCTCGACGAGAACGGCGACGTGCCCGACGCCGACGAGGCGCTGATGGCCGACGCCGTCGGCACCACCGTCGGCGGGATGCTCGGCACCTCCACGGTCACGACGTATATCGAATCGGCGGCGGGTGTCGAGGAAGGCGGTCGGACCGGCCTCACGGCGCTCGTCGTCGCGCTGCTGTTCGTCGCCTCGCTCGTGCTCGTCCCGCTGGCCGCAGCGATACCGCTGTACGCCTCCCACATCGCCGTCGTCGTGGTCGGCATCCTCATGTTCAGAAACGTCGTCGACATCCGGTGGGACGACATCACCCACGCCGTTCCGGCCGCGTTGACGATTCTCGTGATGCCGTTCACGTACTCCATCGCCTACGGCATCGCCGCGGGTATCGTCTCCTATCCGCTCGTCAAACTCGCCGCAGGCGAGATGGATGGGACGCGACCGGGTCACTGGGCGCTCGCTGGCGCGTTCGTCGTCTACTTCTACCTTCGAGCGGGCGGTATCAGCATCTAATCGGCCGCCTGACCGTCCCGCGGCCGGAAATTTTCGACGGCGCAGTATCCGCATAGATGCATAACTGTGCGAGATTAGATGGCAATTGTTAAGTTGGTAATGCATCATCGACCAACATGGGGCTACTGGATTCGTACTTCGAATTCGAAAAACATGGGACAAACTTACGAACAGAGGTTCTCGCGGGCATAACGACGTTCCTGACGATGAGCTACATCGTCGTGGTCAACCCGCAGATTCTCAGCGCGGCCATTGACGTGCAAAACCGAACCGATGCGCAGACCGTGCAGATGCTCGCCGTCGTGACACTCATCTCGGCGGCGGTGGCGACGTTCGTGATGGCGCTGTACGCCAAGCGGCCATTCGCGCAAGCGCCCGGCTTAGGGTTGAACGCGTTCTTCGCGTTCACCGTCGTTCTGGGGCTGGGGATTCCGTGGCAGACGGCGCTCGCCGCCGTCGTCGTCGAAGGGCTGTTGTTCATCGCGCTGACCGCCGTCGGCGCGCGCGAGTACGTTATCAATCTCGTTCCCGAACCCGTCAAGTTCGCCGTCGGCGGCGGTATCGGCCTCTTCTTGGCCATCATCGGACTACAGGCGATGCGCGTCGTCGCCGGTGACTCGGCGACGTTCGTCACGTTCAATCCCGTCTTCGCACAGGACCCCGTCGCGATCATCTCGGTTGTCGGCCTGTTCTTGACGCTCGCACTGTACGCTCGCGGCGTCCGCGGTTCCATCATCATCGGCATCGTCGCCACCTCCGTACTCGGGTACGCGGCGTCGACGCTGGGGTACAACGCATTCCCCGCCGACCAGGCCCCGCAAGGGACGACACTGCTGGGGTCGTCGCTCGTCGGCGACACCACGCTCACCTACGACCTCGCGGGCTACGACATCACCCCGCTCGTCGGCGCGTTCCTCGAAGGCCTCTCGAACGTCGACGCCCTCGCGTTTTCACTCGTCGTCTTCACGTTCTTCTTCGTCGACTTCTTCGACACGGCGGGGACGCTCGTCGGCGTCAGTCAGACCGGCGGCTTCCTCGACGAGGAAGGGAACCTGCCCGACATCGACAGGCCGCTGATGGCCGACGCAATCGGCACCACCGTCGGCGGGATACTCGGCACCTCCACGGTCACGACGTACATCGAGTCGTCGACCGGCGTCGAGGAGGGTGGCCGGACCGGCATGACCGCGCTGGTCGTCGCGCTGCTGTTCGTCGCCTCGTTGGCAATCGTCCCGCTGGCCGCGGCGATTCCGATGTACGCTTCCCACATCGCGCTCGTCGTCGTTGCGGTGTTGATGCTCCGCAACGTCGTCGACATCCGCTGGAACGACATCACCCACGCCGTCCCCGCCGGGATGACCATCCTCGTGATGCCGTTCACGTTCTCGATCGCCTACGGCATCGCCGCAGGTATCATCTCCTACCCGCTGGTAAAAATCGCCGCCGGAGAGCGCCGCGACGTCAGCGTCGGTCAGTGGGTGCTGGCGGGCGCGTTCGTCCTCTACTTCTTCGTCCGCACCAGCGGCATCCTCAGCGGACAGCTGTAGCCGCCGGAGGAGACGAGGACCGGCAAACATCAAGTTTCATAGCGGCACCAACCAACCGGACGCCATGGACCTGCCCTCCAGACGGTGGATACTGCGGGCGTTGGTCGCGTTCGCGGTCGTCGGACTGTTCGTCCCAGCCGGAATCGCGGCAGTCACGTACGACCCCGAAGACAAGACATCGCTTCAGCGCGGGACGGTTACCGACCGCGCGAACGGGTCGACGGTCGTCAGCGTCCAGGGCTTTCACTTCCAGGGCGAAGGGAACCAGAAGAAGCCGGCGCGCCTCGTCTCCGTCGACGAGCGCGGCGGAACAGAGTGGGTGTACGACGGCGGCAAGCGCGGTGCGACGTGGTTCTACGACGTCGACCCGCTCGACAACGGCAACCTGTTCGTCGTGTCGACGCGCCCCGAACAGACGCTCGTCTACGAACTCGACCCCGAGACGAAAGAGCGCGTCTGGCAGGAGGAGTTCGACATCGTCGACACCCACGACGCGGTGATGCTGAACGACGAGGAGATCGCGGTCGCCAACATGCGCAACTGGAACGAGTCGGCGGGGCGCAGCGACGACCGCGTCTTCGTCTACAACCGCACGACTGACGAGATAACCTGGGAGTGGTACTTCCGCGACCACTACGACGAGAGCACCGACGGCGGGATGAACGCCGACTGGACCCACGTCAACGACATCGAACCCGTCGGCGACGAGCACCTCCTGCTGTCGCCGCGGAACTTCGACCAGGCAATTCTGCTCAACCGGACGAGCGGCGAGATAGACCTCCGACTCGGCGAGGACGGTAACCACGACGTGCTCAACGAGCAGCACAATCCCGACTTCATGGAGAGCGAGGACGGCAACCCGGTCGTTCTCGTCGCCGACTCGGAGAACCACCGCGTTGTCGAGTACGAACACGTCGACGGCGTGTGGGAGCGGACGTGGGAGGTCGGCGAAGGGCAGTTCACCTGGCCGCGCGACGCCGACCGCCTCCCGAACGGCAACACGCTCATCACCGACACGATGAACCACCGCGTCGTCGAGGTGACGCCGCAGGGCGAGATCGTCTGGGAGTACTACGCGACGTGGGGGCCGTACGACGCCGAGCGCGTCGCCCACGGCGGCGGATCGAACGGCCCGACCATCAGCGACATGGGTGCGGAGGGAAGCTACGAACTCTCCGGCAGCGCCGGTCTCTCGCCCGGCGAGGGCGACCGAGTCTCCTTCAGCAACTGGGTCGTCGGCCCGTTCCTCGACACGCCGCTCGAGGGACTCGTGAGCGAGTTCGCGACGACGTGGGCACACCTCACGCCGTGGATTCGACCCGCGTGGCTCTCTAGTTGGGACTTCGTCTACAGCGTCCTCGGCGCGCTGCTCCTGCTCGGGTGGGCCGTAGCCGAACTGGTCGTCAACCGAAGTCGCATCCGGCGGCGAGTCTCCACCGCGACGAGACAGCGACTGTAGCGCGACGGCGCGAGACCACCTCCCGTGTGCACGCTCTCCGCACGCTCCCGGTGGGCTTTACCCTCTGGCTTTCCAAAGTCGGGTGATGTCGAACCTCGTACTGTACGAACTGGAGGGCTGTCCGTACTGCGCGAAAGTGAAGAACAAACTCGCCGAACTCGACCTAGAGTACGAGCCCCGGATGGTACCGCGGTCGCACTCCGAACGGACCGAGGTGAAGGAAGTGAGCGGCCAGACCGGCGTTCCGGTGCTCGTCGACGAAGAACACGACGTCCGCGGGATGCCCGAGAGCGACGACATCATCGCATACCTCGAAGAGACGTACGGGTCGGCGAGCTAACGGCTTACTGGCCGACGCCGCGAGCCGTCTCGTAACTTCGTCTGACGAACGGGAGGAGCGATTCGAGTTCGTTCGGCGAAATATAGACCGTCGACCACGTCTCCATCACGCCCGTCTCGCTGCGGAACGGGTCGACGAACCACTCGTTTTCGAACGCCGCTCGGGAGTCGGCGGTGAGGTCAGTGAGCGCGAGGCGCATTCCGTCCAAGACGGCGAACGGTTTGTTGTTGACGGTGTACGTCGTATAGCCGTCGCGCTGGCTGATGCAGACGTTCGGCCACGCCAGGACGAGGCTCTCGAATGCTTCACTGAGTCTCCCCGACCGCTCTGCACTCGGGTAGACCATGTTATTCACATACGGCACGTACGGGCAAGAACTCACCGTCGGCCCGTTCACCGGAGTGTCTCGACTACTGGTCGGTCGGTTCACCGGCGCGTTCGCGGATGAGGTCGCGAACGTCGTCGGGGTCGTCCATCGCTTCGAGTTCGTCACAGCCGACGAGCGCCGTCCCTTCGACGGAGTCGCGCTTGGTCCGCTTCTCGACGAAGTACACAGACCGCGTTCGCGTGACCGCGCCGAGTGAGGACATGATGCGAGCGCGTTTCTTCGCCGAGCGAGTGAACGCGGAGTGACCGGCCAGCAGGTTCTCCTCTCGGCTGTCGCTGTCCTCGCCGACGGCTTTGAACGGCGCGCGCATCGTCGGGTGCATGTCGAACCCTGCGCGGGTGAGAACGGTGACCACGTGGGCGTCCTCGGGGTCTGCTTCGGGGTCCTGCGGCGTCGGGTCGGCGTCGCGAACCTCGTCGGCGCCGTCGAGCACCGAGACGGGCGTGCTGAACGGTTGCTCGAACAGCTCTTCCAACTGGATGGCGACGTCGATGCTGGCGTTCATGCCGTCCTCGTACTTCGAGACGGTCCGCCGCGAGACGCCGAGTTCGGAAGCGAGTCGCCCGAGGCTCCAGCCGCGGCGCTCTCGCTCGTCGGCGAGCAGGTCGCCGTCGATGTCGACGTATAGTCCCCCGGGAGCCGCGTAGATGAGCGGCGGCACCTCCTCGATGAACAGGTCGTACGCCGTGTCCGGGTTGAACACCGGAACGCCGTGGCGGAAGTACACTACGCCGGGCTTGAGATCCTCGTCGCGCGTCCGCAGTCCGATCACCATCGGCGTCGCCGAGAGGTAGTTGCCGAGGCGGCGCATCTCCGCGCCCGTCGCGGCGTCGAACGCGTCGATGTTGCCGAGAATCTTCAGGAGGAGGAGGTCCTCGCCGCGGCGGGCGGCAAGGTCGAAGCTCTTCGGGCGGACGGCACAGCGGTCGCTGACGACGAACTCCGCGTCGCGCAGCATCGCGGTGACGTTCCCTACCAGAGCAGAGCGGGACATGGGGGGTAATAAGCCGTCACTTGTACATAATCGTTTCGGCGACTATCGCGTCGCCGTCAGTCGATTACTTTCACTCATGTCCGATAGCGTTAAGTAAGGAACAACGAGGCGAAAGCGGGATGTGGTCCCCGCGCCAACCGCCGAGGGTGACGGTCATCGGCCTCGACGACACCGACTCCCGCGAGCAGGGAATGTGTACGACGTACGCGGCGACGCTCGTCGCCGACGCGATTCGGGAGGCGGGCGGACGCGTCGAGCGTCGGCTCCTCGTGCGACTCAACCCGGCGGTGAAACACAAGACGCGAGGGAACGCGGCGCTGGCGCTGCACGCCGACGTCTCGCCCGAGACGGCCATGGACCTCGCCGCGGACGTCGTCGACCGCTTGGCGATCGGCGACGACCCACGAACGAGTCCCGGCGTCGTCGTCGCCAACGGCGACCCGGCGTCGGTGCCCGAATCGGTTCGGGCGTTCGCCCGCGAAGCCGTCCGCGAGTTCCACGCGACGGATGACGCCGTCGGACTCGCCGAGTCGGCAGGCTGCCGGCACCGCGGGTGGAGCGGCGGCCGCGGCCGCATCGGGGCGCTCGCGGCCGTCGGCGCGTGGGCGGCGTTCGACGAGTGGACCTACGAACAGATCTCCTACCGCGAGTTCGACCGCTGCGGGACGTCCCGCGCCGTCGACGACGACTCCGTCTTCGCGGCGGCCGAAGCCGCCTACCCCGACGCCTGGGACACCGTCGATACCGAGGAGGGACAGGCGGTCTGCGTGCCGAACGCGCCCGGCCCGATTCTCTACGGCGTCCGCGGCGACGACGCCGACGCCGTCCGCCGCGTCGCCGACGCTATCGAGAGCGAGCCGGTCGAGCGGACGGCGCTGTTTCTGACCAATCAGGGAACCGACGCCCACTTACGCGCCGGAACGCTCGACTCCGTCGAAGATGGCCGGGCCTACCGCCTCGACGGCCGCGTGTACGCCGACCCTGAGACCCGCGCAGGCGGCCACGTGTTCGTCACCCTCGCCGACGAGGGCGGTGAGACACTCCCCTGCGTCGCCTTCGAACCGACGAAGCGGTTCCGCGACCGGGTGCGGGCGCTCCGCGAGGGTGACCGCCTCACCGTCTGCGGCGAGGTGAGCGGGGGGACGCTCAAGTTAGAGAAGTTCGCCGTTCGGTCGCTCGACCGGGTCGAGACGGTCGTTCCCGATTGCCCGGACTGCGAGCGGCGGATGGAGAGCGCGGGGCGAGATCAGGGGTACAGATGCCGCGACTGTGGGACGCGGAGGGCGGGGAAAGTCGAGCGACGTGTCGAGCGCGACCTCGAAGAAGGGTGGTACGAGGTGCCGCCATGCGCGCGCCGCCACATCGCGAAACCGCTGGTCAGGGGCGGGTTCGACGGAGCGACCCATCCCGAGCGATAATGCCGGGCCAACTCGTGTGAGACGGTGCGTAACCACCGTTCCCGTGGGTACATCCGAGATTACGTCGCGGTAAATCCGGTCGTACACCGAGTAGCGACTCGATAGTAAAGACCGAGGGTGTCTACGTACTCTCTGTGACAAACGAGTGGAAAACACCCCCCGACCTCTCGTGGTTGTTCGAGGTCGACCACGTCATCTCGCCGAGCAGCTTCGGGCCGGACCGGTGTACGCTGTTCCCCGCGGATGCGACCGACGAGGAACTGCTCACGACGTGGGTGTCGGCGGACGAGGGCGCGTACACGTCGCTCGACGAGATGCGCTGAGCGGCGGGTCGGTGCAACGATGTCAGTGACACGATTAGTTCGGGGTCCACGCGACGGACAGTCCGGTATTTTTGGTAAGGCCCCTCCCTCGTCTCATCTCGTGCTCCGCTACTGCTTCAGACCGCTACCGGTGAGCGGAACGACCACGTCGTCGTCGGCGTCGAGGACGCCGCGTTCGCGGTAGGCCCGGAGCGCGGCGGGTGCGACGGCGCAAGTCGGTTCGGTGTAGAAGCCGGCGCGGTGAAGCGCGTCGAGTTCCTTGGCGACGGCCGACTCCCCGAGGGCGATGGCGTCGCCGTCGGTGTCGTCGATTGCGCCGAGAATCGCCTCGCGCTGCACCGGCTCTCGAATCTGGATGCCGTCGGCGACGTCGTTGGTCTCCGGGTCGCCGTCACCGTGGAGTTCGGCGGCGATGGGGGCGTAGCCCGCCGCCTGCGCGCCGAGCAGTCGCGGCATACGGTCGGTCCACCCGGCGTCGTAGAGCGCGCGGAAGCCGTAGTAGGCGCCGAGAAACAGCGTCCCGTGGCCCAGCGGCGTCACGACGGCGTCGGGAACGTCCCAATCGCGCTGGAGCGCCGTTTCGTAGGCGAACGTCGCCGTTCCGGCGAAGAACGCCGGGTTCCACGCGTGGCTGGCGTACCAGCCGTCGCCGGATTCGACGGCCGAGAGGCAGGCGTCGGTCACGTCCTGCCGCGAGCCTTCGACGCGCACCGGCGTCGCCCCCGTGCGTTCGATAGCGCGGAGTTTCGATGCCTTCACCGACGCCGGGACGTAGATTTCGGCGTCGATGCCCGAGCGGGCGGCGTAGGTGGCGATCGCCGCGCCCGCGTTGCCCGACGAATCTTCGACGACCGTGTCGACGCCGAGTTCGACCGCCCGTGAGAGCGTCGTCGTCGCGCCGCGGTCTTTGAAACTCCCTGTCGGAAAGACGTATTCGAGTTTGAACTGCGCGTTCCACCCCTCCGCAGCGACGAGCGGGGTCGTCCCCTCGCCGAGCGAGACGCGGCGCTCGACGGGGATGAACTCCGAAAACGACCAGAGCCCGTCTCGGACGTCGAACGCCGCCGGGTCGGGCGCGGGACCGTCGGGGAGCGGACGGTCGGCGAATTCGAGCGGATGGCCGCACTCGCAGCGCCAGCGGTCCTCGTACGTTCGGCCGCAGTCGGGACAGGCGAGGTGGGTTGGCATACTCCCGTAGCTTCGGCCTATGAACCAGTAACTGACGGTTCGGGAGTCGTAGGCAGTGCATAGAAGTTTAGCACCAGTTGTCGACCGCGAGCGAGGCCGGAGGCCGAGCGGACGACTTTGCCGTCCACGCAGAGTAAAAGCTGCGTCAGACTGAGTCGATGTCCACGCCTACGGAACAGACGTACTCGCCGGTTGCGACCTGCGGGAGTCGGCGCGAACGCCAGAAGATGCCCGCGTTGTCCGCGGTAACGCGGCCTTTCAGCTGTCCGAACACGTCCGTCACCTCGAACAGCGTCTCTCCGGCGGAGACGCGGTCGCCGAGGTCGCACCTGAACTCGACGAGACCGCCGGCAGGCGAGCCGTACTGGTCGAAGCCGCCGGCGCGGGTCTGCGGGCTGCGCTCGACGTCGCCGTCGAGGAAGCCGTAGTCGTGGAGGACGTTGAAGATGCCACGGACGCCGAGCCGAATGCTCTCGTCGTCCCAACCGACGCAGCCGCCGAGCTCCGGGTCGATGGTCGGAATCCCCTCGTCGGGACCAGCGCGGGCGAGTTGGCCGTCCGGACCCTTCTGGTCGAGGATGTAGCCGCAACCGAACGTCTTCGCGAGGTCGAGACACTCGCGGTGGAGGCGGTGCCGCGGCCCGCAGCGGACGCGAACCTCGTTTATCATCCGGCTGGTCGAGCCCTGGTGGAGGTCGAGGATGAGGTCCGCGCGGGTCGCAGCGTCGAACGTCGCCGCCGCGATGCGCTCGGTCGAGGTGCCGTTCTCGTCGCCGGGGTACGCCCGGTTCATTTTCGTGTCGTCGATGGGGTTTCGGTGTTCGGCGACCTGGAAGGCGTGGTAGTTGACGATGCCGACGACGAGTATCGTTCCCGACAGTTCGGCCGGGTCTATCCGCGGAATCGCTCGCTTCACGACGCCGACGCCGTTCAGTTCGTCGCCGTCGCTCGCCGCCTGAATGTAGAGAGTTTTGCCGTCGCGAACGCCGTTTATCACCGCGACGGGGAGTCCGACCGTGGTCCCATCGCGGGTTTCACCGACCTCGAGTCGGCCCGTAGCGAACTCGCCGGGAGCCGCGCTCGCGGTTCCGAGCGTCGTCTTCATTATCCGATGGACGAACGCACCCGCCTTTAGGGGTTCGGTCGTCGAGAGCGAGGCCGCCGCTCCCGAACTGATCGACCCGGCCATTCGTCGGTCGAGTCCAAAACTTTATCATATACGTTATCTAACAAAAGAGGAAATGCGTGTCGAGGGCCGGAGTCGCGGGGAGGAGGCGGTAGATCCCCTCCGAGGGGAGTTGATGCGTTTGAAAGAGCGAGGCTGCAACCTGCTGGTCACCGGTGCGGTGTCCGAGTCGGTGACCGCACGGGCGACGCAACGGCTCCTCGGTTCGCCGGTCGAAGAGCGAAAGCGACTGGTCACGCTCACGGACACGCCGACGAGCGCTGTCGACTCCCGCCTCCCTATCGGCGTCTCCGCCGACGATGCGGACGTGAGGGTCATCGAGCGACAACGCGTCGAGCGGTCGGCAGCCGAGGCGGTGGAACGTGGGGATGGCGGCGGCGACGCCGAACTTCGGCGACTCGAAGGCGAAATCTCTCGCGCCATCGCTTCGCTGGACGACGGCAGCGGGTTCGGTCCGGCCGAACTTCGCCTCTCCGTCGACTCGATAGGCGCCCTCTTGGAGACGTACGACGCCCACCGGATCCGCGAGTTCCTTCAACGAGTCTGCGACACCGTCGAAGACAGCAACGGGATGGGTCATTACCACCTGCCGCTCTCCGACGACAGCCGGCGGGTTCAGCAGCTCGAAAGCGTGTTCGACGCCCGCATCGAACTCCGACAGCGCGAACCGTTCGGTCCGGAGCAGCGGTGGCACGTGCCGGGGTACGGCACGACGGGGTGGATACAGATATGAGGGGATTCTCGTGACCTCCCTCCACTGCGTCGAGTTGGCCGACCGGGACGGCGTCTGTCTCGTCGACGGCATCGAGAACGCCCGCTTCGAGTTGTACACGTCGGGTCCGGTCACGGCCGCAGAGGCCGAGTCGTCGGCCTTTTATTTCCCGGTCGATTTTGCCGTCGAACTCCGCACGTCGTCGCTGAAGCTGCCGAAACTGACCGGCGCTATCGTCCGCGGACAGGACGGTCGAACCCTCACGCAGTCGATGAACCGCCGAGGCGTCGACCTCGACGTCGGCGCGTACGACATCGAAGTGACGACGGCACCGATGAAGCTGTTCGTCGTCGTCGACGCCGCCGTCTCGATACGCTACGGCGAGCGGAGTACGACCTTCGAGTTCGGCGAACCAACGCGGGTCTCCGTCGGCGCGCGGTCGTTCCACGAGCGGCCGGCGGGAACCGTCGTGACGCCCGACGACCCGGAATCGACGATGCGCGCCATCTCGTTTCTGGGGTCGGCGTTGAAGACGACGACGCCCGAACGGTCGTTTCCGACGCTTCGGGGACACCCGCCACTCGTCGAACGCGGCGAGACGTTCGACGCGCCCGACCACCTCCGGACGCCGGAGACGGGCGTAACGCTGGTGCTGCCGCCCGAGCGCACGGCGGTGTACGCCAGCGCGCCGCTGGCGTACTACCTCGGCGCGACAGTCGTTCCGGGGTCGGAGGCGCGACTCGAACTCGCCGGGTGGGAGTTCCCGCTCGCCCCCGGCGGCGACGTGGAGCGCGGACTGGGTCAGACGCTCAGACAGGTGTTCTTCCTCGACTGTCTCACGCGCACGGAGGGGTACTATCCGGTCGACCTCCACGAGCGCCACGCGGTCGAGACGGCGTTCGACGTGGCGTTCGAGGCGCTGTACGAGTTGCCGCTGGACGAGCAACTCGCCGAGTACCTCTCGATGCCGTTCGGAGATCTCGAACCGCATCTCCCGGCGTGGAACCTCACGACCGACGTTCGACCGACGCAGGAGAATGTCGAGATGCTCCCGTTCGTTGCCAACGACCTCTCGCTGGTGCGCTGTCCCGACCGACTGTCGCTCACCCCGCCGGAGCCAGAACCGAAGGCGGTAACAGATTTCTTCCGTCAGAGTACTCGGGGGCCCGCAGCGGGAGAGACGGACGACACGTTCGTCCGCGGTGCGTCCGAGGCCGGGGAAGGAGAAGAGATAGTCCACCCGCGGCCCGCAGAGACGGTCGAACACGCGTGGGTCGGCGAGGGGTTCCCGCTGGGGGCGAGCAAAGCGACGGCGGCGTCGTACCGCCGCCGCCTCGAACGCGACGTCGCCGACCGGACGAGCATCGACATCACCGTCGTCTGCAACGACGAACAGATGCGCGAGGAAGGCGTCGTCGCCGAACTGTACGGACTCCGTGATCTGCTGCAGTTCGAAATCGACATCCGGTACGACCTGACCTGCGAGGAGTTGGCCGCCCTGCTCTCGCGTCCGACGAACTTCCTTCACTACGTCGGCCACGTCGACCGCCGCGGGATGCAGTGCGCCGACGGCTTCCTCGACGCGCGGGAACTCGACGACGTGGCCGTCGAGTCGTTCCTGCTCAACGCTTGCAGTTCGTACAAACAGGGCGAGGCGCTCGTCGAACGCGGAAGCTACGGGGGCGTCGTGACGCTCTCGGACGTGGCGAACACGACGGCGACGAAGTTAGGACAGACGCTTGCCCGACTGCTGAACTGCGGATTCACCCTCCGTTCGGCGCTGACGATCGCGCAGCAGGAAGTGTTCACCGCGAATCGGTACATCGTACTCGGCGACGGCGGGTTGTCGCTGTGTCAGAACGAGAGCGGTGTGCCCGGAGTCTTACAGATAGAACCGTGCGGAGAGAACACGTTCGAAATTGAACTTGAGTACTACCCTGTGAAGTCTTACGACTTGGGGAGTTTGGTTAAACCGCTCTTGGACGCTGTGGACCGCCATCACTTAGCGACGGGAACAGTCGGAAAGTTCGAGATAGGTGCCGAGGAACTGAAGAACTTCCTCGAGTTGGAACGGGCACCCGTGAAAATCGGTGGGTCCCTGCAGTGGAGTGACGAACTCAGCGTTGAGTTTCCGGGTAACTTCGGTCTGTAATTACGGACCGTTGGTACAGAACGCGTTGTTCGCCGCCACGGTCCCCGCCTGCGACAGCAGGAGCATCATCGTGAACAGGACGCCGATCATTCGTGGGTGGTCGCGCAGGTAATTTGCGATTGGTTGTTCGCTCATGTACATCAACCACAATTCGGGATGGAGAAATTTAATTAACTAAAATAATCTTATAAATATATAGTGCTAAAAACCACGACACTTCTCGCGTGAGCATATCATCTCCGACGACAAAAGACTCCTCCGGAGATGATGCGATCCCGTTAGTACCGAGTAGTTTTGAGCGCCGCTACGTATCTACGGGCATGCAGCAACGCGAAGACGCCGATCCGTTCTCGCCGTTCAAGCAGTTCTTCGCGCTGGAGGGCGACGTGCTGGTTCTCTCGGTGGCGATGTTCGCGTTCAGCCTCGGGTTCCAGATGACGGGTCGCTACATGCCCCGGTACATGAGCGTCATCGGGGCCGGAAGCGTCGCCATCGGTCTCTACGGGAGTTTCGGCAACCTCATCAGCGCCGTCTACCCGTACCCCGGCGGAGCGCTGTCGGACCGCATCGGGTCGCGGGTGGCGCTGACGCTGTTCGGTCTCGCTTCGACGGTCGGCTTCGTCCTCTGGTATTTCGCCGGGTCACTGACCGAAATCGCCGTCGGACCGACCAACCTCGCCATCGTCGTCATCTTCCTCGGCTTGGCGCTCTCGCAGGCGTGGAAGTCGTTCGGGCTGGGGGCGACGTTCGCCATCGTCAAGCAGAGCGTCTCCGCGGACCGTCTCGCGACGGGGTTCGCGAGCACCGAGACGTTTCGACGGACGGCGTTTCTGCTCGGCCCGCTCGTCGCCGCCGGACTGCTGGCGACGTACCCCTTCGAGGTGGGTTTCGGCTACGTGCTGTTGGTCGCCGCCGCGTTCGGTCTCGTCGCCACCGTCGCCCAGCACTTCCTCTACGACTCCTCCGAGGACAGTTTCGGCAAGTCGTTTTCGGGTCTCAAGGCGGTTCTCGACGACCTGCGGGGACTGCCCGAACCGCTCCGACCGCTGCTCATCGCCGATACGCTCGTCCGCTTCGCCAACGGGATGGTGTACGTTTTCTTCGTCATTGTCGTCACCGAGTTTCTCGACGTGGGTGCGACGCTGCCGGTCGTGGGGGCGCTCAACCCCGACGCGTACTTCGGCGTGCTTCTGGCCGTCGAGATGGCCGTCGCGCTGCTCGTGATGGTTCCGGTCGCCAAACTCGCTCGGCGGGTGGGTCTGAAACCGGTCGTTGCGCTCGGCTTCGCCGTCTACGCCGTGTTTCCGGCGCTGCTGATTCTCTCGCCCCCGAACGCGGCGGTGCTCGCCGTCCTCTTCGCGTTCTCGGGGCTTCGGTTCGCCGGACTCCCCGCGCACAAGGCTCTCATCGTCGGCCCGGCCGAGCGCGACGCGGGCGGGCGAGTGACCGGGTCGTACTACCTCGTCCGCAACGCGGTGACCATCCCGAGCGCCGTCGTCGGCGGGTGGCTGTACGCCTCCTCGCCGACGCTGGCGTTCGGTGTCGCGACGGTCGTCGGCGTGCTCGGGACGGCGTACTTCCTCGTCTTCGGCGAGGAGTTCGCCGCGTACGCGTGACCGGCGTCTGCGTGTAATGGACTGTGAGTTGACAATCCCGACTCGCTACTTTTGTCGCTCCGTCCGGTAGTCACCGTCATGGGTATCGTCACCGAGTTCTCGATTCCGGCCGAGTCGTTCGCGCTCTCGCAGACCTTCGACCGCGTCCCCGACCTACTCGTCGAGGTCGACCGCCTCGCGACGCACAGTCGCGAGTGGGTGCTTCCGTTCTTCTGGGCGTCCAGCGAGACCGAATCGGCAGCCGTGGTCCGGGAGGCGATTGAGGCGGACCCAACCGTGAAGGAACTCAACGTCGTCGACGCGTGGGAATCGGTCGCGCTCTACAACGTCCACTGGAGCGAGGAGGTCCAGCAGTTGGTCGACGAGATCATCGACCAGCACGGTATCGTCCTCTCGGCGGAGGCGCACGACGGTCTGTGGTCGCTCAAAATTCGATTTATCGACCGGTCGATGTTCGACGACTTCCGGGCGTACTTCGCCGACCACGATCTGACGTTCGAGTTAGAGCGCATTCACGAGATGCAGGAACCGAAACAGCGCGAATACGGACTGACGCCGCCGCAGCGGGAGACGCTCGTCGCCGCCTTCGAGATGGGCTACTTCACCGTCCCCCGGAAGGCGAATATCACCGATTTGGCCGACGAACTCGGCGTGTCGCCGAACGCGGTCTCTCAGCGGCTTCGACGAGCGAACGCTGCGCTCGTGCAGAACGCGCTACTGATCGACGAGCAGGACGACGGGAGAACGGAGTCCTGACGACCGATCGGCGGACTGATTCACAGTGAACGGTCGCCGACGGACCGATCACTGTCGTCGGCGACCTTCAGAGTTGAGGGCGTGGCGTCAAGGGGGTAGAGATGCTGAGAGTACTTCATGAGCGAACCGACGGTGACCGACTACCCCGATAGAAGCGAACTCGACGCAGACGGGTGCGACGAACTGTTCGATTCACTCGCCGCCGCCCGCCGACGCGCGGTTCTGCTCGAACTCGCCGAGCGCGGGGGTCCGCTGTCGATAGACGACCTGACGCGCGCACTGGTCGAGCGACGCGACCGCCGCGTCGCCCAGTACACGCAGTTCGACGAAACGACGACTGAGCGGGTCGAGCGCCTTCGAATCGACCTGTACCACGTCCACCTACCGAAGCTAGCGGCTGCCGACCTCGTCGCGTTCGACCACGAGACGCGGCGGGTCTCGACGACCGAGCGAACGTCTGCCGGCGTCGACTTCATCGACGAACTGCAGTAGCCGCCGAGGGCCGTCCCGAGGCGACGGGATTTTGAGCCACTGGGACGATGTTCTAGACGTGAGCGACGTTCCAGAACGGCCGCAGTCGGGCGGCCTCCTGCAGGCGCTGTCGGTGCCACAGCACGCGAAAGTCGGCGTCGCGTCGGGCGTCGCGCTGGCACTCTGCGCGTATCTCTTTCGCGTTCTCGAACTTCTCGGGCCGTTCGGCGGGACGCAGCGGTTCCCCGTCGTCGGTCCCGAGGGCTGGTTTATGCTGCTGGCGTTCGTGCTCGCGACGACGACGGCGATGCTCGTCACCGCCGCGCTGACCGTCGTCTCGGCGTATCAGCTGGCGCGCGAACTCTGATGTATCCTTACTCGAACTCGCGGGCGTCGCCCGCGAGTTCGCTCAGGCGCTCGGCGCCCGCGCGGGTCCCCTTGGCGATGATGACGTCGCCGGTGTGGAGTTCGGTCGTCGGTCCCGGGGAGACGACCCACTCGCCGCCGTCGCGTTCGGAGGCGGCCTCGGGGCGGCGGACGGCGATGACGCGCATCCCCGTCTCGGTTTTCACCATCCGCTCGGCGAGCGTCGCGTCCGCGAGCGTGCTCCCTCCAGCGACGGTGAGGCGGACGATTATCTCGTCGGACTCCTCGACGGCGGCGGCGACGACCGGATGCGTGTCGAGTCCGCGCAGGACGCCCTCGCTGATTTCGAGGGCGGCGTCGCTTATCTCCTCGGTGGCGGTCGCGAGGTGGACGAGGCCGCGAAGCGAGATGGGGTCGTCGACGCGCGCGGCGGCGCGGAGCACCCACGCCTCGAAGCGCGACTGGAGTGCGTCGACCTCTGCCTCCAGTTCGTGGACCTCCTCGGCGACGCCCTCGCTGTCGAACAACACCGCGCCGTAGGCGAGGTCGACGGCGAGTTCGCTCATGTTCTTCATCAACACGATGGAGTCGACGGCCCGACCGAGATCGTCGATGGTCGGGTCGGGCGCGTCCGGCGCCTCGTACGGGTTGCCCGTGGCTGTCTCGTAGACGGTGTCGAGTCCCTCCGTGCGACCTCTGAGGATGACAACGTCGCCGGCGTGCAGCGTCGTATCCCGGTCGGGGTTCGTCAGCCATCCCGTCTTCCCCGTCGGCTGCGACTGGCGGATGGCGATGATACGGACGCCCGTCTCGGTCTCCATATTGATGTCCGCGAGCGTCCGACCGTCGTACGGCGTCCCCTCGGCGAGTTCGGCGCGGACGACCACCTCGACGGCCTCGGGGAGCGCCGCGCGCATCGCCTCCGGCAGGCCGATGTCTTCGAGGACAATTTTGGCGATGTCGCCTGCGGCGTCCGAAATCTTCTCCGCCGCGCCGACGACGCCGAGGACGGGTGCGAGCGCCTCCGCGTCTTCGGTGGTTCGTGCCGACATCAGGAGGCTCATCCGCGCTTTGAGTTGGAGGATGTCCATCTGCTCTTCGAGCATCAACACTTCGGCGGCGAGCGGGTCGTTCCCGTGCAGCACGGCGGAGTACGAGAGGTCGATGAGCAGTTCGGCGGTGTCTTTCATCTCCGAGAGCACCGCTTTCACGCTCACGGGTTCGTACTTGACCGCTCCGGGGTCCATACGCTCAGGTTCTCGTCGCGAGGGCAAAAGGGTTGTTAGGCTGTCGCACCCCCACTGGGAGATTCCGGCAGCAAAGCCGAGAACGGCAACGCTTTTTTGAAAGCGTCATGAACCTTCATGACATGGCAGACGAGCTAAAGCGGGGGCTTGAAGGCGTCCTTGTCGCCGAATCCGAACTCAGTCATATCGACGGCGACGAGGGCCGTCTCATCTATCGCGGCTACACCATCGAAGACCTCGCGCACAACGCGAGCTACGAGGAAGTGCTCTATCTGCTGTGGCACGGGGAACTTCCTACGCGCGAGGAACTCGACTCGTTCTCGGCGTCGATGGCCGAGGAGCGACACCTCGACGACGGCGTCTACGACGAGATTCGCGAACTCGCCGAGAACGACGAGGAACCGATGGCCGCGCTCCGGACCATCGTCTCGTCGTTCTCGGCGTACGACCCCGACGCCGACGCCGAGGACGTCACCGACGAGGAGGTCAACGCCCGCAAGGGCCGCCGCATCACGGCGAAGATACCGACGGCGCTGGCGGCGTTCAATCGCTTCCGACACGGCGAGGAACCGGTCGAACCGCGCGAGGACTTCGGTCACGCGGCGAACTTCCTCTACATGCTCAACGACGAGGAACCTGACGACGTGCTCGCCGAGACGTTCGACATGGCGCTCGTGCTCCACGCCGACCATGGCCTGAACGCCTCGACATTCTCGGCGATGGTCACCGCCTCCACGCTGTCGGAACTGCACAGCGCCATTACGAGTGCGGTTGGCACGCTCTCGGGCAGCCTCCACGGCGGCGCAAACGCGAACGTGATGAAGATGCTGAAGGAGGTCGACGAGAGCGACCGCGACCCGACCGACTGGGTGAAGAACGCGCTCGACGAGGGTCGCCGCGTCCCCGGCTTCGGCCACCGCGTCTACAACGTGAAGGATCCGCGCGCGAAGATTCTCGGCGAGAAATCCGAGGAACTCGGCGAGGCGGCGGGCGACACGAAGTGGTACGAGATGAGCGTCGCCATCGAGGAGTACATCGACGAGGAGAAGGGTCTCGCGCCGAACGTCGACTTCTACTCGGCGTCGACGTACTACCAGATGGGCATCCCCATCGACATCTACACGCCCATCTTCGCGCTCTCGCGCGTCGGCGGATGGATCGCGCACGTCCTCGAACAATACGACGACAATCGACTCATCCGACCGCGCGCCCAGTACGTCGGCGACGAGGACAACGAGTGGGTCGACATCGACGAGCGGTAGTTCGCTGAAACTTCGTCGGCTTTCTCGCCCGTTTTCCGGGAGCGAACCCAGCGAGTGACCGGCTACGGCACGTCCCAGAGGAGGTACCACGCTCTGAATCCGTTCGCGGACAGTTCGACGTTCGCGAATGACACCGGGCCACAAGGGTTTTACATACAAACGGCCTATGCGCCGCTGCATGGCACAACGACGCGTCGATACTGAGGAGATGAAGCAGCGAGCGAAAGTTCGAGCCAAGGTGGAAGCCGACAAACAAGCGGACGTGCTCCGTTCGCGTCTGGGCGAACTCGCCGTCGAAGCCGCCCAAGAGTACTTCCCCGAACAGTACCAGCGCCGCCGCCGCCAGGACATGGTGAAAGCGTTCGCCGCGGGTATCGCGGTGGGTGTGCTGTCGCGGTGGGCGGTCAAACGCCGACGGTAACGACGACCTCCGTTCTCGTTTCTTTCGTTTTCGTTCGTAGCGACAGTAGCGTCAGTTCGGCCAGATACTCCTCAGTTTATGCGATAGATTGTTCAACAAGAATGTAATACCGTCTACACACAGCGTTTTTGTCCACGGGACGACGACGGATGGGCGATGGACGACAGGGCCACTGTGGCGACGGAGCTACAGTTCCGGACGTTACTCCAAAGCGCCGAGGGAGTCGCGGTGTTCGTGCTGGACGACGAGGGACGGGTCGTGTCGTGGAACGCCGGAGCGGAGCGGATGACGGGTCGAAGTACAGACGACGTTCTCGAACAGTCGCTGGCGACGTTTTACCAGCCGCGGAAGGAGACAGAGACGCCGACAGCGCTCTGTGACGCCGCGAGACAGGGCGGGCGAACCGAATCCGTCGGATGGTGCCGCGGCGCGGACGGCGAGAGCTATCCGATCGAACTGGAACTTCGGCCGGTCGACGAGGGAACGCCGGGCCAGTTCGTCGTCACGCTGCGCGACGCGCGCGGCGAGGGCGTCGCGCGGAACAAAAGCGACGTGACCGCCGCAGCCGATCTGGCCGTCAAAGCCGACGTGCGCGTCGACGAGGCGGAGCAATCGGAGAGCGTCACGGAGGGACCCAACGTGATCGACGTAACGGACGACGGCGTCGAAGGCGAAGTCGACGGTAGCGTCGGGGACGGAGTCGACAGCGGCGTCGAGGGTGAGAACGACTCGGTCATCTCGAACGGACTGTTCGAGGTGGCCGAGGAGGCGCTCTACCGACTCGACACCGACGGACGGTTCGTCACGATCTCGGAGGGCGTCGCGTCGATAACGGGCTACAGTCAGGAGGACCTGCTCGGCGAGCACGTCTCGAAACTGTTCGACCCCGAGACCGTCGAGCGACTGCATCCGCTCGACGAGTCCTCGACTGCGGGCGACGTCAGCGAGACGCGGACGACGACGACGCTGGAGACGGCCGACGGCGAGGGCGTCCGCTGCGAGATTCGGAGTCGCGTCGTCGGCTCCGACCGACGGGTTCGCGGAAGCGTCGGCGTCATCGAGAACGTCTCCGACCGCGTCGGCGAGGCCTCGTCGCTGGAACACCAGCGCGAAGTGGTTCAGCGACTGCTCGACACCGCGCCGGTCGCGCTTGCGATCAGAGAGAGTCAGACCGGCGTCACGCTCGGAAACGCCCGGGGGCGGGAACTGTTCGATCTCGTCGGGGAGGACGACTCGGGGGCGACCGAACCGGCGGTTCGATTCTTCGACGCCGACGGAGAGCCGATGGCCGCCGCCGAGCGACCGATTCTCCGCGCGGAGCGGACGCTCGAACCGGTGTACGGCGAGAAGTTATCGGTCGAGCAAGACGGCGACCGCCGTCGGTCGTTTCGCGTCCACGCCGTCCCCGTGACCGACGAGGGGGGCGAACTCACGCACGTCGTCGCCGCCGCCGAGGACATCACCGAACACAGAGAGCGCGAGCAACAACTCGAGTCGCTCGCGGAGGCGGCCGGACGGCTGCTGAACGCGGACTCCCCGAAGGAGGTGGCGACCATCGCCGTCGACGCCGCCGAGGACGCACTCAACGGTCTGTTCGTCTCGGTGGCACTGTACGACGAGGCCAGCGGTTCGCTTCGACCGCAGATCAGACCGTCGAGCGACGCGCATCTCGTCGACATCGAACGACTGCTCGACCCGGACGTCGAACTCGCCTGGCGGGCGTACGTCGACGACGAGCGGTACGTCTTCCGTGACGTCGACCCGGTCGACGAGCGTACCAACCCGTTCGACGTAGTCGTCTACCCGCTGGGCCGTCACGGCGTGTTCGTCTTCGGTGAGACCGACGCCCCCGAGACGACGAGCTTCGCGCGCATCCTCGCTGCGAACACCGAGTCGGCGTTGGACCGCGCCGACCGGGAGTCGCAGCTCGTCGAGCAGCAGACGAAGCTTCGCGAGCAGAACCAGACGCTCGGCCGTCTCAACCGGGTCAACGGCGTCACGCGCCAGATCCTCCGGACGCTCGTCGACGCCACCTCGCGGACGGAGATAGAGCGATCGGTCTGCGAACAGTTGACGACGACTGGTCCGTACCGGTTCGCGTGGATCGGTGGCCACGACGTGGTCGACAACACCGTCACCCCGCGAATCTCCGCGGGCTTCGAGAACGGGTATCTTTCCCAACTCCGAGAGCTGACGGACCGGTCGCACCCGTCGGTACGGGCGGCCGAAGGGACCGAACCCGTCGTCGTCGACGATCTGCACGACGACCCGCCGTTCGACCCCTGGCGCAGCGAGGCTTTGAAACGCGGCTACCAGTCGCTGATCTGCCTGCCGCTTCGCTACCGCGGGACGTCGTACGGCGTACTCTGCGTGTACGCCGACCGATCGGGCGTGTTCGACGAGATGGAGCGCTCGGTGCTGCGCGAACTGAGCAACACGACCGCGTACGCCATCAACGCCGCCGAGAACAAGCGGAGCCTCGTCGGCGACGCCGACGTCGAACTCGAACTCACCGTCGAAGACGCCTCCGTCTCGTACCTCCGCGCGAGCGAGGAACTCGGCTGCACGCTCGAACTCGACGACCTCGTCACGGTCGAAGAAGGTGGTCTCAGAGCCACCTTCACCGCCCGAGGGGCGGAGACAGCCTCGGTAGTCGAGTTCATGAAGCAGACGCTCGACGTCCGCGACATCCACGTCGTCGACGAGAGCAAAACGAACGCCGTATTCAAATGTACGGTCTGCATCGACCACATCTTCCAGACGTTCATCGACCACGGCGCCGTCCCGCAGCGGTTCGACGCCGCCGACGGCGTCGGCGCGGTCACCGTCACCGTCTCCGACCGGTTCGACGTTCGGTCGTTCGTCGAGACGCTTCGCGCGCGGTACGACCGCGTCGAACTGACCGCCCGCCGGGAACGCGCGCGGGGGTCGCCGACGCTCGGGGAAGTCCGCGCCCAGTTGAAACAGCAGCTCACCGAACGGCAACAGGAGGCGCTCGAAACCGCGTTTTTGAACGGCTTCTTCGAATCGCCGCGGACGAGCACCGAACGCGAAATCGCCGACCGCCTCGGTATCGCCCAGTCGACGCTCAACGGCCATCTTCGCGCAGCACAGCGGAAGATACTGGAGTATCTCTACCAGTCCGACTGAGGGCGAGCCTATCAGTATAGCCCCTGAGAGCGAGAGAACCGATGTGGATAGTGGAACTTCACATGGGCCCCCGGAAAAGTATAGGACATGGGAATGTCTAAAACTGTAACTGAATGGACCACTGCGTCCCGGCCGGTCTCCGTCACTGCCGTCGAGGCCGTCGCCGAGTGCCGAGGGACGAGTCCGTTAGAGCTCGAAACTCCGTTGGTCGACATCATCGACGCCGACGCACTTGACGACCTGTTCGACGAGCGGTACCACAGAATCGGGACCGATGGGCTGACTCTCGTTGCATTCGTGTTTTGCGGGTGTGAAGTCACCGTTCACAACGACGGAAGAGTCGTCGCGACTCTACTTGAATCCAGTTCTGCCGTGTCAGCGGACGACAACTCGAAACAGGCGCTTCGGCGCTGATTCCGTTCCGGAGGGCACAGCGCCTTGTCAGCTTTCGGTCGTGGTGCCTCGCTCAGCCATCATTCTCGCCGCTCGGCTCGCCCAGTCGCTCCGGCGGAAACTCCACCCGACGACGAGCGCCATCCACAGGTAGCTGAGTCCGATGCCGAGGTACGCGCCGACCGGACCGTAGCCGAGTATCTCGCCAACCAGCCACGAGAATCCGAGGAAGAAGCCGAGCATCCCGGTCGCGCGCGCGACGAACGGCATTCGCGTCTCGCTCGCGCCCTGGAGCGCCCCCGAGAGCGCGACGAACACGACGAGCGCCCCTCCCGAGAGCCCGTACACTCGCGCGAAGTTCGTCGCGTACCGGACCGTCTCCGGGTCGTCCGAGAACAGTCGGACGAACCACCCCGCGCCGAAGACGAGCAGGATCCCGACGACGCCGACGGTGACGACGCCGAGCGCCGCGACGGCCCAGCCTTCGAATCTCGCTCGGTCGGGGTCGCCGTCGCCGAGCGCCTGTCCGACGACGACGCTCGCCGCGACACTGTAGCCGCGCGAGAGCGGCCCGGTCACCTGCTGGTACATCCGGCGACCGATTTGGAAACCGGCGTTGACGGCGGTGCCGAAGCCCAGAAGCAGCGAGTTGAAGGGGAACTCGGCCAGCGTAGCGATGAACCCCTCGGCGATCCGCGGGACGCTGACCTCGACGAGTTGGCGGGCGATAACCAGATCGCGGGGCCGGGCGAACGACGCCTCGCTCCACGAACTCCACATGGCAAGAAGCAGCAGGAGGGCTGTGGCGACGTTGGCGGCGGCGGTCGCGATACCGACGCCGACGACGCGCAGTTCCGGAAAGCCGAACAGGCCGAGACCGAGCACGACGGTCCCAGAGATGTTGAGCGCGTTCGCGAAGACGTTGATGTACATCGGCGTCCGCGTATCCCCGGTTCCCTGCAGCGACCGCGCGCCGATGAGCGCGACGTGGCGCGCCGGCGCAGTAGCGAAAATGAGCGCGAGATACTGCCCGCCGAGTTCGGCGACTCGCTCGGACGCCCCCAGTATCGAAATCGCCAACTCGCCGAAGAAGAGCCCGAAGAGGGCGAACGGAATGCCGGCGAGGACACCCATCAACAACGCCTGCGTGATAGCTTCGTCGCGGTTCGCCGTCGCGCCGCTGCCGGTATCCTGACTGGAGAGCGCGATGGCGCCGCCGCCGAGTCCGAGACCGATTCGCAGCGGGAACCGAGCGTAGAGGTCCGCGAGACCGATAGCGACGACGGCCGCCGGGGAAAAGAGTGCCGTGACGATGACGTCCGTCGTCCGCATCAGCGTCCGGAACGTCTGTTCGGCCATCACCGGCCACGCTAGCGAGAGCACCCGCCGCCAGACCCGCCGGAGTCGCGGCCACAAGCTCACGGTCGGCCCTCGTCGTCTCCGCGCATACCGGCGAGAGGAAGTAACCGGTGTTACGCTCCCCGAAGGGGGAAGTGACTGCCGGTACTGTCGGTCGTATGGACGTCTTCGTCTACGGAACGCTCACCGACCCCGAGCGCGTCGCCGAACTCGTCGACTCGTACGTCTTCGTCGGTCCCGCCCGACTCTCTGGTCTCCACCCCGTCTCGGGGCGCTACCCGACGCTCGCGCCGGGCGGCGAGGTGGCGGGCCGACTGCTGCGGACCGACGACGTGGAGGCGCTCGACCGTTACGAGGGCGTCGACGCCGGACTGTACGTCCGCGTCGCGGTTCCGCGGATCTCGACCGACGAGAACAGTCTGGACGACAGCCGAAACGGGGAACACTCCGGGGACGTGGCGGTGTACGTCGGCGACCCCGAGCGCCTCGACACCGAGGAGCCGATATCGTGGCCGGGCGAGGGACCCCTCGACGCGCGGGTCCGCCGGTACGTCGAGGAACACGACGTGAAAGTCAACGAACTGGAGTGACCGATGAAATGTTATTTATGCTACAGTTACGCCCGACAGACGGGTGGCCGACGGGTGTCTGACGGGCGGTCGAGGTCGACGCAGTCTTGCACTTTCACTTTCACCGCGCGTGCCTGACGTTTATATACACCCACCACATAGCCGAAGTTGCACGTCACGCGTGCATTCCCCTTTCCCCTAAGGATAAACGATTAACAACCACCGACAGGTATCTCGGGTATGCTCTCTCTGTCGGACGTTCTGGCGGCCCGCGAGCGGGTGAACGAAGTCGCCCGCCACACGCCGCTGGAGTACTCGCACACGTTTTCGGATATGACCGGCGCGGACGTGCATCTGAAACTGGAGAACTTCCAGCGCACGGGGTCGTTCAAGATCCGCGGCGCGACGAACCGCATCGTGACGCTCTCAGACGAGGAAAAAGCGGCCGGGGTCGTCACCGCCAGCGCCGGCAACCACGCGCAGGGCGTCGCGCTCGCGGCCACGCGTGCGGGCGTCGAGTCGACCATCGTGATGCCGGAGTACGCGCCCATCTCGAAGGTGAAAGCGACCGAGCGCTACGGCGGCGACGTGGTGCTCTCGGGCGTCGACTACAACGACGCGCAATCGAAGGCCCGCGAGATAGAGGCGGCCGAGAACCGAACGTACGTCCACGCGTTCGACGACGAGTACGTGATGGCCGGACAGGGGACCATCGGTCTCGAAATCGTCGAGGACTGCCCGAACCTCGATACCGTCGTCGTCCCCATCGGCGGCGGCGGCCTCATCTCCGGCATCGCCACGGCGATAAAGGCCAAGAAGCCCGACGCACGCGTCATCGGCGTCGAGTCCGAGGGTGCGTCGAGCGTCACCGACTCGCTGCAGAAAGGCGAGATACACCAGTTGGACAGCGTCGACACCATCGCCGACGGTATCGCGACGCGCAACGTCGGGACGGCGCCGTTCGAGGTCATCCGCGAGCGGGTCGACGAGGTGGTCACCGTCTCCGACGAGGAGATAGCCGTCGCGCTGATGTACCTGCTCGAACGGAGCAAGACGCTCGTCGAGGGCGCGGGTGCGGTGGCTCTGGCGGCGCTGCTCTCGGACACGTTCGACTACGAGGAAGGCGAGACCATCGTCCCGGCGCTCTGCGGCGGCAACATCGACCTCAACACGCTCACGACGGTCATTCTTCGCGGACTGGTCGAAACCGGCCGCTACCTCAAGATCCGGACGGTGCTCAAGGATCGACCGGGCGCGCTGGAGGATCTCATCCACATCGTCGCCGAGCAGCAGGCGAACATCTACGCCATCCGCCACGACCGAACGTCCCGCGACATCGGGATGAGCGACACTGAGGTGGAACTCGATCTGGAGATGCGCGGACCCGAGCACGTCGAGGCGTTACTCGCCGAGATTCGCGAACGCGGCTACGAAGTCGAAGTACTCGTCTGAGTCGAGGAAGGTCCCCGCGTATTAAGTCGCCGCCGCGCGACGCCCCGATCATGAAGCGCATCATCAGCACGGACGACGCGCCCGCGGCAGTCGGCGCGTACAGTCAGGCGACGACCGACGGTTCCATCCTCTTCACCGCGGGCCAGATTCCGCTGACGCCCGACGGCGAACTGCTGGGCGACGCCGACATCGCGACGCAGACCGAGCAGGCGCTCGACAACGTAATGGCGATTCTCGCCTCTGAGGACGCCGACGCCAGCGACGTGCTAAAGATGACCGTGTTCCTCGGCGACATCGACGACTTCGAGGAGATGAACGAGACGTACGCGACGTACTTCGACGAGGAGCCGCCGGCGCGCAGCGCCGTCGAGGTCGCGAACCTCCCGAAAGGCGTCGGCGTCGAAATCGAGGCCATCGCGTCGCTGGAGTGAACCGGCGCGTCAAATCGAGCCTCCTGTGGGGGCTTGTCGGCGTGTTCGCCTTCCTCGTGCTCGCGCAGGGGTACGACCTGCTCGTCGAGGGACTCCCCGCCAGCTTTCTCGCGCGAGTCGGCATCGCGCTCGTCGTCGGCGCAGTCGCTGCGGGTGTCTCGTACGTCGCAGAACCGCGGCTACTCGCGCGGCGGTAGCCGGTCGAGTCAGACGACCTCTCGGAGGCGAATCTCGCCTTCGCTCACCGTCTCGACGAACTCGCCGTCGACCGCCAAGTCGTCGGAATCGGCGTCCTCGCGGCCGAAGACCGCCATGATCGCGTCGGTGATTCCCGGTTCCGGGTCGACGTAGGCGACGTTTCGTTCGACGGTTTTCACGAGACCGAGTTTCTCGCCTGCGGCATCGACCAGCACTTTCCCCTCGTCTTCGGAAGTGAGCGTTGCCATCGTCGGAGGTTCGGGCCGTAGTACCGTAGTGCTGTCGGGCGGTGCGAAAGGAAGGGTTTAAACGAGACACGGGCCAAAACTCGGTGCGAGCCAGGATGGCCGAGTGGTAAGGCGCACGCCTGGAAAGCGTGTTCCCTCTGGGATCCAGGGTTCAAATCCCTGTCCTGGCGTTTTTACGACGAGCAACCCAGCGAGTACCGCGTAGCGTGTTCGAGCGAACACCGCGAGTCGCAAACGGCCCGCCGCAGGGATTTGAGCCAGCAAGTCGCAGCGCGAGCGAAGCGAGCGACCGTCTCGTGTCGTTCAAATCCCTGTCCTGGCGTTCTTGGAGCACAACACTCCTGAGCGTCGCGTCCTGTCATGACGCGGAGCGGTGGACGAGAGAGACGAGAGACACGAGAGCGACTCCAACTTTGCAGACAATGGCGGAAGCAATGACACGACAGCGAAATCGGAGAAAGATTGATAGGGGTGGCAGACATTCCCAAACACGAAATGCCTGACACGAAAAGCGGCCGCGAGAGGAAGGGCAGAAACAAGCGTGCACAGCTGGAGCACCACCTCGCTCGTCGGGAGGTACGGACGCTTGACGTGGACGACGAACCGGAGATATACGACGACGTGGAGGACCTCGACGATGACGTTCTCAACCTCTACGCGTTGAACGGCCGAGAGCAGTAGCCGAACTCCGCTGCGGCGCGCATTTTTTGGGAGATTCGACGTCCGAGCTGTGCGTCTGTGCAGAGTTGATACGAGGGCGACCCCACAGCGGCCGAGTTACGTATATAAACCGCGTGTTTCGCGACGTAGACGGCGATCTGTGCTCCGCGGTGATTCCGGACAGCACCTTCGACTGAGGAGGTTCAGTCCGGGTGTTTTTGCGACATCCGTGCTTGTTCGTCTCGTGGCTCGTGTTACCTCGTATTCGAAACATTTTTATAGAATCACAAACAATCTCGGGATAGACTATGAGCCAGCGAATGCAACAGGGCCAGCCGATGATCATTCTCGGAGAGGATTCCCAGCGCGTCAAGGACCGCGACGCGCAGGCGTACAACATTCGCGCCGCCCGCGCGGTAGCGGAGGCCGTCCGCTCCACGCTCGGGCCGAAAGGGATGGACAAGATGCTCGTCGACTCGATGGGCGACGTCACCGTTACGAACGACGGCGTCACCATCCTCAAGGAGATGGACATCGACAACCCGACGGCCGAGATGATTATCGAGGTCGCCGAGACCCAGGAGGACGAAGCCGGTGACGGCACGACAACGGCCGTCGCTATCGCGGGCGAACTGCTCAAGAACGCCGAGGACCTCCTCGAACAGGACATCCACCCGACGGCGGTCATCAAAGGCTACAACCTCGCCAGCGAGAAAGCGCGCGAGGAAGTCGACAACATCGCGACGCAGGTCGACCCCGACGACGAGGACCTGCTGAAGAAGGTCGCCGAGACCTCGATGACGGGCAAGGGCGCCGAACTCAACAAAGAAGTGCTCGCAAACCTCGTCGTCGGCGCGGTCCAGCAGGTCACCGTCGAGGCCGACGACGGCTCGCACGTCGTCGACATGGAGAACGTCAAGATCGAGACGCAGACGGGTCGTTCGGCGGGTGAGTCCGAACTGCTCCGCGGCGCGGTCATCAACAAAGACCCCGTTCACGACGACATGCCCGTCGAGTTCGACGAGGCGAACATCCTGCTGCTCAACGAGGCCATCGAAGTCGAAGAGGCGGGCGTCGACACGCAGGTTTCCATCGACAGCCCCGACCAGCTCCAGAAGTTCCTCGACCAGGAAGAGGAACAGCTGAAAAAGAAGGTTGACCAGATCGTCGACTCCGGCGCGGACGTCGTCTTCTGCCAGAAGGGCATCGACGACCTCGCCCAGCACTACCTCGCGAAACAGGGCGTGCTCGCGATTCGCCGGACGAAGAAGTCCGACATCGAGTTCCTGAAGAACGTCGTCGGCGGCAGCGTCGTCACCGATCTTGACGACATCGGCGAGAGCGAACTCGGCTTCGGCTCGGTCCGCCGCGACGAGGAGGACGAGCTGTTCTACGTCGAGGGTGAGGACGCCCACGGAGTCACGCTCCTGCTCCGCGGCTCCACCGACCACGTCGTCGACGAACTCGAACGGGGCATCAAGGACGCGCTCGACGTCGTTGCGACGACCGTCTCCGACGGCCGCGTGCTCGCAGGCGGCGGCGCCATCGAGGTCGAACTTGCCTCCCGACTCCGCGACTACGCCGACTCCGTCTCCGGCCGCGAGCAGCTCGCCGTCGAGGCGTTCGCCGACGCGCTCGAACTCGTCCCGCGCGTCCTCGCGGAGAACGCCGGTCTCGACTCCATCGACACGCTCGTCGACCTCCGTGCGGCCCACGAGGACGGCGACGTGCTCGCCGGCCTGAACGCCTTCACGGGCGACGTCGAGGACACGTTCGAGGCGGGCATCGTCGAACCCGCGCACGCCAAAGAGCAGGCGCTCTCCTCCGCCACCGAGGCCGCGAACCTCGTGCTCAAGATAGACGACATCATCGCCGCGGGCGACCTCTCGACCGGCGGCAACGACGACGAGGAAGGCGGCGCACCCGGCGGCATGGGTGGCATGGGCGGCATGGGCGGCATGGGCGGTATGGGCGGCGCGATGTAGAAGCCGGCCACGACCTACTACCCCCAACCGACTCCCGCCCGCATCGGCGTTCGACCGACTCCCGAATTTTTACAGACGGCTACACGGAGTAGCCGCAGCACTCACCCGCAGATACAGCGCTAGCGGCAAGTGAGCGGAACGACTGACGAACGACACTCGTAGGTCCGACTAACCCCGTCGAAGCTTAGCAGTAACTAAATACGCCCTCCGCAAAATTTGCGAGCATGAAGACGCTGCTCCTCAACAGCGAGGACGTACACCACAACGCCCGGATGCCGGAACTCATTCGGGCAATCGAGGACGCCTTCGCCGCCTACGAGCGCGGCGACGCGCAGATGCCTCCGAAGTCGTACATCGACCTGCCGCAGTACAACGGCGACTTCCGGTCGATGCCCGCGTACTTGGAGGCCGCTGACTGGGACGCCGCGGGCATCAAGTGGGTGAACGTCCACACCGACAACCCCGACGACCACGACCTGCCGACGGTGATGGGGACGATGATCTACTCGGACCCCGAGACGGCGTTTCCCCTCGCCATCATGGACGGTACCGAACTGACGATGCAGCGCACCGGCGCGGCCGCCGCCGTCGCCACCGACCACCTCGCCGTCGAGGACGCCACCTCGATGGGTATCGTCGGGGCGGGCGTCCAGTCCTACACGCAACTGCGCGCTATCTCCCAGATTAGACCTATCGAGGAAGTCGTCATTTCGGATTTGGACGAAGAGCGCGTCGCGCGCTTCGTCGACACCTTCGAGGACGAGTTCGACATCCGCGCGGGCAGCATCGAGGAGGCCGCGTCCTGCGACGTGCTCTCGACGGTGACGCCCGTCGAGTCGCCCATCGTCCCCCGCGAGGCCGTCGGCGACCACACACACATCAACGCGATGGGCGCCGACGCCGAGGGCAAACACGAACTCGCCGACGAGGTGCTTCTCGACGCCAAACTCGTTATCGACGACTACGACCAGACGACCCACTCCGGCGAGATCAACGTCCCGTACAACGCGGGCGTCCTCGGCGACGACGACATCTACGGCCAGATCGGCGAGATCGTCGTCGGGAAGAAGGAGGGCCGCACAGCCGACGACGGCATCACAGTCTTCGACTCGACCGGGCTGGCGATTCAGGACGTCGCCGCCGCGCACGTGGTCTACGAGCACGCCGACGAGAACGACAACGGCTACCCGTTCGACCTGCTCGGTCTCGACGCGTAAGCGTCAGCGGAACGGCGTCGCCGCGCTACTCTGCGTCCGTTTCCTCGCTCCCATCGCGCCGTCCGATGCGCTCGAACACGCGAGTGAGCACCCAGACGACAACCATGAACGGGAGCAGCGGGACGATGAGAATCAGCAGCAGCAACGCGTAGGTGATGCCGATGAGGTTCATCTCGTTGTCCGGATGGCTCGCGTAACGCGGCGTCACCGTCCGGTACGTTTTCGTCACCAACCCTGGCTCGTCGTCGGAACTCATGGGAGAACGTACGTCGTCCTGCAGATTAAGCGTTGGTCGGCCGACGGGTCGGTCCCGCGCGACTGACCGCATTCGAAAACGAGCGTCGAGTGAGATCAGTGGCAGAGAAAACGAAACCGCGTCCGCGCGGCGGTTAGGCGCCGATTCCCATCCCGAGGAACAGCGTCATCGTGATAGCCATGATGACGAACCCGGCGACCATCGCGACGGTGGTGTAGCCGAGGATGTCGCGGGCGCGCAGTTTCGCCAGCGCCAGCGCCGGAACGGCCCAGAACGGCTGAATCATGTTCGTCAGTTGGTCGCCCATCATCTCGATGACGACGGCGGTGTACAGCGGCATCCCCAGTTCCCGAGTCGTCTCGAGGAGAATCGGTCCCTGCGCGACCCACTGGCCGCCGCCGGAGGGGACGAACACGTTGACAATACCCGCGCTGATGAGACCGAGCACCGGCCAGGTCAGCGGCGTCGCGATGTCGGCGAAGAACCCCGAAATGACTGCGGCGAGCGCCGTCCCGGTGAGCAGTCCGGCGATACCTGCGTAGAACGGGAACTGGAAGAGGATGCCGGCGACGTTCTTCACGCTGTCGTCCATCTGGTTGACGATACGCTTCGGCGTCACCCAGAGGACGATGGCACAGAAGATGAAGAACGCGTTGATGGTGTTGAGGTTCACTGCCCCGAGTCCGCTCTGGACGACGTCCGTGATGAAGTAGTACGCCGGGAAAATCGCGATTATCAGCCCGAGTATCCGCGAGTGGTTGAGTCGGTCCGCTAGCGTCGTCCGCGCGGTGGCGACGCCGCCGTCGGTCGTGACGCCGGGACCCGAGGTGTCGTCCCCTTTCGTCTCCAGTCCGGTCGAAATCTCGTCGTAAACGCTGTCCGGGAGTTCGGTAATCCCCTCCTTCCTGTTCGGATGGAGACTCCCCATCACGACTGGGATGACGGCGAGCAACAGCACGACGGTGACGATGTTGACCATGCTTCCGATGGTGTCACCCAGCGGGATACCCTCCTGTGCGTACTCAGGGAACGTCGACGGAATCGCAGCGGGGTCGGCCATAATGAGGCCGCTGGACGTGGTGATGCCGGAGTGCCAGATCATCAGCGCCGTGTAGCCCGCGGCGATGAGAAGCGGGTAGTGCAGTTTGAGTCCGTTTTCCTTGCCGCGGAACGCGACCTGACGGGCGATGACCGCGCCGACGATCAGGCCGATAGCCCACGAGATGAGGCCGGCGACCATCGCGACGAACGACGTCAGCGCGACAGCCGAAAACTGTGAGTTCGGTAGTCCGGCGATTCGTCGAAGCAGTCGAGACACCGCCGGTGACTTCGCGATGGCGTCGCCGACCATCAGCGTCAGAGAGAACTGGGCCATGAAGACGAGCAGCGTCCAGACGCCGCCGAACCACGCGTCCATCACACCCGTCGGTGACGTGCCGACCAGCAACGCACCGACCGCTGCGATGAACGTGAGGAAGATGACGAGGACGTACGGATCCGGGACGTACTCCATGGCGATATCTGCGAACCATTCACCGAGTCGCTTGATCGGGTCTGTAATAGCCATACGCTACAGTCCCGAATGAATAATTGATATATAATAATTTGGCATGCTATCTCATCACACCCGACAGAAAATTGAGACAATGTGGAAATTTGATAGATCCGCCCTCGTTTGCCGCTACGTCACTCCCCACAGCGCGAACGAGCGCCTTCGAGAGCCGCACGTCCGTCGACGTGACGCTTAAGCATCGAGCGCACGGACGCAACGACAATGAAAGATGTGTGCATAGTTGGCATGGGGACGACCGAGTTCGGCGTCCTCGACGAGGGAATCAAAGAACTGGGAATCACGGCGGTCGCTCGGGCGCTTCGGTCCTGCGATGTCGACAGAGAGGACGTCGACGCGCTCTACCTCGGGAACTTCGTCGCCGGCATGTTGGAGGGGCAGGAGACGCTCGCGCCGCTCGTCGCCGACAGCGTCGGCCTCGTCGGCGTTCCGACGATGAAGACGGAGGGCGCGTGTGCGAGTTCGGGCATTGCGTTCAGACAGGCGTACCAGGCGATTCGAACCGGCGTCCACGACGTTGTCGTCGTCGCCGGCGTCGAGCGGATGACGAACGCCGAAACGCCGGAGTTCACCCGCGCGCTCGGCAGCGCCGCCGACCACGACACCGACGGGGCGACGGGGCTGACGTTTCCGGGCTTCTACGGTCTCGTGCTCAACCGTTACATGCACGAGTACGGCGCGACCCGCGAGCAGGTCGCGGCGGTTTCGGTGAAGAACCGACGAAACGGCGTGTCGAATCCCCGCGCTCGGTTCCGGTCGCCGGTGACCGTCGAGGACGTGGTCGACTCGCGCCTCGTCGCGGACCCGCTCCGCCTCTACGACTGCTGCCCCGCCGCCGACGGCGGCGCCGCGGTGGTTCTCGCGTCGGCTGACGTCGCCCAGTCGTTCACGAACGCGCCGATTCCGGTGCTCGGGAGCGGTCACGCGACGGGTCGAAGCGCCGCCTACCGCTACGACGACCTGACGACGCTCGAAGCCACGTCGCTCGCCGCCGAGGAGGCGTACGGCGAGGCAGGCATCTCGCCCTCCGAGGTCGACGTCGTCGAACTCCACGACTGCTTCTCGGCCGCCGAAATCGGCGACTCCGAGGACCTCGGCTTCTTCGAGAAGGGCGAGGGCGCGGCGGCCGTCGCGGAGGGACGAACCGCCGTCGACGGCGAACTCCCCATCAATCCGAGCGGCGGACTGCTCGCGAAGGGTCACCCGGTCGGCGCGACCGGCATCGGCCAGGTTTACGAGGTGTGTCTGCAGTTGCTCGGCGAGCACGAAAACCAAGTCGAGGGGGCCGAGGTCGGCGTCGCGCACAACCTCGGCGGGAGCGGCGCGGTGAGCACCGTGACCGTCCTCGGAGGGCCGTCGCATGTCTGAGTCGCCGCCGTCGTTTCCGGCGCAGCGGTGCGCCGACTGCGGCCTGCGCTACGGTCACGGCGCTCACGTCTGCCGCCAGTGCGGGTCCGAGGCGTTCGAGGACGCGCCGCTCTCCGGCGAGGGGACGGTGTACGCGCGGACGACGATCAGAATACCAGGCTCCGACCAGCAGGGGGAGGAGCCGTTCGAGGTGGCCGTCGTCGACGTCGGCGGCGCCGAGTCGGTCAGGGTGACCGCCCGTATCGAGGAGAACCCCGGACTCGGTCCCGACGACCCCGTCGAGTTCGTCGAGCGGCGCAACGGCGTCTTCTACTTTCGAGCGGTCTGAGTCCCCCCGGCTTTGCGAGACGGCGTTACCGTCCGATAACGGGGTCTTTCAGCTCGACCACCTGCGCCATGATGGCCTCCACGTTGTCGTCGGCGACGCCGTTATCGCGCAGCGCCTGTTCGAGATACGTTCCGACGGTGTCGAACGCCTCCTCGTCGATATCGAGGTGGGCGTGCGCCTCGCGCATGTCGGCGCCGGAGTACTCGACGGGGCCGCCGGCGACGGAACTGATGAACTGTACCTGGTGCGCCCGGAGGCTCTCCATCTCCATCCCCTCGAAGTAGCCGACGAGTCGGTCGTCGGAGAGGACCCGGTCGTAGAAGTCGTCCACGACGCTCTCGACCGCTTCCAGCCCGCCGATTTCGCGGTAAACTGATTGGGACATCGAATGCAAGCGACGCTTGGTCCACCGGCGGGATACGAGTTCTCGCGAAGATACTCGGGGTTATTTATATAATGTGCTAACGTGTTGCACGAAAATATGCGTTGGATTACGAGACGGTGAAGACGGATTACGCGACGGCGAAGAGTTGGTCAAGGAGTTTTCGCTGGGCTACGGAGAGATGTTCGCTGAACGTCGCCACCGAGATGTCGAGCGCGGCCGCGACGTCGGCGGAGTCCGCTCGCTTGGGGTGTGCGAAGTAGCCCATCTCGTGGGCGGTCCGGAGAACCTCGTACTGGCGGTCGGTGAAGGCACTCCGATTCACGAACAGGAGCGTCCGTCCCTCGTCCGGCGTCGAGCGAGTCAGTCGTCGAACGCTGACCGCGGCGCAGCAGGATTGGAGGTCGGCGACTATCGACCGTAGCGTCTCCACGTCGGGGGCGACGAACGACAGCACGAGCGACCCCCCTGTCGCGCGTATCTCACGAACCGGACAGCCGTGGTCGGGGACGCGTCTGCACGGGCAGTCTTCCCCCTCGTTCGCGAACCGGTACACCGACTGCGCGTCGTCGGTGAACACGCGCTCGGCCGCTTCGGGGTCGGGCGCAGCGTCAGAGGCGTGTTCGAGCGTGACCTCGCCGACGACGCCGCCGCCCGCGGACGCGGTTCGGCGCTCGGCGACGACCGACTCTACCTCGAACTCCTCGCTGATGGCGGCGGCGGGGCATCCTTCGACGTCGCTCACCGACAGCTGCGCGTAGATTCCGGAGTTCATCGAATAGTCGACGGAACGGTCGCGTCGTATAAGTCGGGCGCGAAACGAGGTGCGCGATCTCCCCCGTGCCGGGAGTGAGACTTTACCCCTGCGACGGATTGTGACACCAAGTATGCGTGCGATTAGATACCACGAACACGGCGACCCGGACGTACTGCGCGTCGACGAGGTGGCGAAACCGGTTCCGAACGAGGGCGAGATTCGAATCGAACTGAAGGCGGCCGGCGTCAACCCCGTCGACACGTACTTCCGCGACGGGTCGTACCAACCGTTCACGCTCCCGATGGTCCCCGGCGTCGACTTCGCGGGCGTCGTCGACGAGCTGGGTGCGGGCGTCACCGAGTTCGACGTCGGCGACCGCGTGTTCGGCACCGGGTTGGGTAACGATCGCTACGGAAGTGCGGCCGAGTACGTGACCGTGCCGACTGACCGCGTCGCGAACCTCTCCGACGGCGTCTCGTTCGTCGAGGCAGGCGCGGCGGGTGTCGCAACCGTCACGGCGTGGCGCGCCGTCGTCGATCACGCGGAACTCGAACCGGCCGAATACTGTCTCGTTCACGGCGGTAGCGGCGGCGTCGGTCACGCGGCGGTACAAATTGCCGCCGCGTCGGGCGCTCGCGTCGTGACGACAGCGAGCGAGCAGTATCACGACGCCTTGGTGGACCTCGGCGCGCGGACAGTGCTCGACTACGGCCGCGACGACCTCGACTCGGCGGTCGTCGAGGCGACCGACGGCGGCCCGAACGTCGTCGTCGATCACATGCTCGAACGCTACCTCCAGTTCGACTGTGACGTGGCCGCGCCGTACGCCCGCATCGTCCTCTTTCGCAATCGGCATCTGGAAGCCGGGTTCACGAACGTCCCCGCCGCCGGCGGGAAGGAACTGCAGTTCCACCTCATGAGCATGTACAACGCGCCGCAACTCGCCGACCCGCTGGAGCGCGTGGACAGACTCCTGGCCGACGGCCTCCTCGAGGTCGAAGTCGCCGGAGAGTACGGCTTCGACGAGGTGGCAGAGGCTCACCGGCGGGTGCGCGAAGAGAGTTTCCTCGGGAAGCTGGTCATCGTTCCCTGAGCCGGAGGAACTGCCGTTCAGTCGGTTACTCCCGTGTTCATCGGCGTCGGTCTCGGTAGAGGTAGACGACCGCGACGACGGGCAGTGCGGCGACGAGCGCGTAGTGCCACTCGTTCGCGAACACCGGTGGTGCCCAGTAGACGAGGACGACGAGATAGCCGACGAGCGTGCCGACGACCGTCCCGCCTCTCGCATCGCCGAAGTACTCCGCGAGCCCGCCGGCGACGGCGAACAGGACGATAGCGACGAGCATGACCGTCATCTCGTCGAGTGACGACAGAAAGCCGTGTCCGGGGTCGAAGAAACCCGGCATCGGCTCAGCCCCGCCTACCGGCTTTGCAATCCACGGCGAGAGCGGACTCGGAAACGTGACTCATAGGAGGAGTACGTCGGGTGAGCCATTGAGCGTTGCTTCACCAGAGCGACGCAGAGACAGCAGAGAACGCCGAGATTCGGGGACTCGGGGATCGACTACTCACGGAGTTCGACGCGTCGAATCTTCCCGCTCGACGTTTTCGGGAGTTCGTCGATGAACTCGATCTCTCTGGGATAGGCGTGTTTGGCGAGTCGTTGGCGGACGAACTCGCGGATCGAGGCGGCCAGTTCGTCGTCGTGGTCGAACCCCTCGGTCGTGACGACGTACGCCTTCACGAGTTCGCCGCGGGTCTCGTCGGGGACGCCGACGACGGCCGCCTCCGCGACCGCCTCGTGTTCGAGCAGCGTGCTCTCGACCTCGAACGGGCCGATACGGTAACCCGACGAGAGGATGACGTCGTCGGCGCGGCCGACGAACCAGAGGTAGTCGTCGGCGTCGCGCTCGGCGGCGTCGCCCGTCAGAAACAGCTCTTCTCCCCCGCTTTCGACCCATGCCTCGGCGGTCTTCTCCGGTTCGTTCCAGTAGCCGCCGAAGTAGGTCGCCTCGCCCCGGGCGACCGCGAGTTCGCCGACTTCGTCCGCCTCGATCTCCGCGCCCGTCTCGGGATCGACGACTCGCACGTCGAACCCCGGAAGCGGCCGACCCATGCTCCCCGGCTTGACGTCCATCTCGCAGGCGTGGTGGTTGCCGGCGACCATCCCGCACTCTGTGACGCCGTAGTGGTCGTACACTGTCACGCTGAGTTCCTCGTCGAACCAGCGCATCACCTCCGGATTCAGTGGTTCGCCCGCGCTGTTGCCCTTCCGCAGCGAGAGGTCGTACGACTCGTGGGCGTCGCCGGCGGCGACCAAACCTCGATACGCCGTCGGACTCGTGGCGAGGCTTGTCACGTCGTAGCGTTCCATCACCGCGTACCACGCCTCGGGGTCGAACTCGCCCTCGTAGAACACGTTCGGCACGCCCATGCTGACGGGGGCGATACCCGCCGTCAGCAGGCCGTACATCCATCCCGGGTCGGCCGCGCCCCACACAGTCTCGTCGCCGCCGAGGCCCATCGAGCACTGGAGGTACGGGTAGAGCGCCGCGAGCACGCGATGGGTGAGTTCGCAGCCCTTCGGCGGACCAGTCGTCCCGCTCGTGTACTCCAGCGTACAGAGGTCGTCGGCCGAGGTTTCGGCCGTCTCGTACATCGTCGGTTGGTCGCCGACGAGCGCCTCGTACTCGAGGTCGCCGTCGTAGGCGCCATCACCGTCGACATCGGCGCCGTCGCGGTCGATGACGACAACGTTCTCGATGCCGACCTCGTCCTCGACGGCGGCGATCTTTTCACGATATCTGCTTGTCGTGACGACCGTTCTCACCCCCGCGTCGGCCGCGCGGACCTCGATGGCGTTCGGACCGAACGCCGTGAACAGCGGAACGTACACCGCGCCGCGTCGCCAGATACCCAGAAACGTCGGGTACAGTTCCGGGAGCCGTGGAACGAGCGTCGCCACCGGTTCGCCGCAGTCGACGCCCAGCGATTCGAGCGCGTTCGCCACGCGCGCGCTCCGCTCGTCGAGGTCGGCGTAGGTGAGCGTCTCGCGCTCGCCCTCGGCGGCGCCCTCCCAGTAGACGGCCGGGCCGGATCCGACGTGCCGACAGACCGTCTCGTGGGCGACGTTGAAACGCTCGGGACCGTCCCAGTCGAAGTCGTCCCACACGTCGTCCCACGAGAACGACGCGCGGAGATCCTCGTACGTCGTCATCGGCGCCTCCGCCGGTCGGTCGAGTGCGGTCGTCCTGTCGTGCTTTGAGTACACATACCATGCTGATTCGAACGCGGAGACATAAACCTCGGCGTCAAGGTGGCTTCCGGTCTCATTCGGCGAAGTCGGGGTCGCGATTTTCGAGGAACGCGAGCGCGCCCTCCCGGGCGTCCGGTCCCGAGAAGAGGTAGCCCAGTCCGTTTCGCATCGCCTCGTCCTCGCCCGAAAAGCGTAGTGACGCGTTGAGCCACGTCTTCGTCGTCTCCAGCGACGCGGGCGAGGACCGCTTGAGCGCCGACACGATGTCCGAGACGGCGTCGTCGACGTCGTTTTCGTCGACGGCTCTGGCGAACAGTCCCCAGTCGACGGCTTCTTCGGCATCGAGTTCCCGACCGGTCAGTGCGAGATCGGCGGCCCGCTGACGGCCGATTAGTCTGGCGAGTCGCTTCGCCCCGTAGAAGGGGTACGCGCCGATGCGCGTCTCGGGGAGCGCGAAGACGGTGTCGCGCGGGACCACCGTGAGGTCCGCCGAGATGAGGAGTTCGAAGCCGCCGCCGTAGGCGGAGCCGTTCGCCTTCGCGACGACCGGGACGGGTGAGTGCTCGATGGCGCCGAAACAGCCGAGTACGGTATCGGCGAGTTCGCGGACGTCCCGGGGGTTCTCTATGTCGGCGAGCGACTCGATGTCGTCGCCCGCGCAGAACGCCCGCCCGCTCCCAGTGAGGACGATCGCGCGAGCGCCCTCGTCGTCGGCGCGGCGGACGCCGTCGGCGACGGCCGTCCACATCTCGAGCGTCATCGCGTTCAGTTTCTCCGGTCGATCGAGCCGAATCGTGCTCACGCCGTCTGCAAACTCGTAGGTAACGTGTTCGGTCATGTGATAACAACACGCACGAGGGTCGATAGTTCGTGCGGTCCGGAAGCCGCGGCGGCGACGTGGGTCGTTCGGAGGTCGTCCCCCGCGAGTCAAATCACCTCCACCGTTCGGATACACAGAAAGTGGGAGTTCGGCGTGCTGAATACAGAGCGCGTCTCGGTCACTACAGGGGGTTCGGAATGACACTTCGCTCCGTCCCGTGTACTCTCGGTCGGTCCAATGTGACCTCCTCCCCGTCGTAACCGACGGGGCTTCCCACGTCCGCACCGCTGGGTTGGGATATTTGCTGGTAGACGACCGGTCGGCATGACAGGCCGATGGCGGGGCCACACCGCCGTTACTCCTATCGCCGCCAAGGGGACTCGGAGTTATCTTGACCGAGACACCACATCGGTTCGAGAGGGTGTCTCGAACAGTCTGGGTCTCGGAGTCCCGATAGTGTGCATTTAGGTGGGCGGTGAGACCGCCTCGGTGTACGTCATGCGACGACCCGTGATTACCTGAATATCCGTATGAGCGTCAAAATGCAGTCTGTGGAGGAGGTGTCGGATTCACGCCCGCCGTAAACCGCGGGATTCTCTCCTCGAAGAAAGATAGTTCGATAGCAGAACCGAGACGTCTTCACATCTACTAAGAGGTCCCGCTCGATCCCGCTCGATCAGTGATTGGAGACAATCAATATGCCACATTTGCACCCTCTGTTCAGCACAATCGTATCGAACCGTCGCTGATCGAGCATTTCAGCAGAGTCGAAGCTACCGGTTCGCGGGGGCGAGCGCCTCTATCGTCCGGAGCGTCAGGGCGTCGTCGGCCTGTCTCGGCACGGTGAGCATCGGTCGGTCGAGGACGTCGAGTTCGAGAATCGCCTCCAGTCGGTCCGCAGCGTCGGCGGGCGTCCCGGCGACGCCGAGTGCGTGCACCATCTCGTCGGTCACGGCGTCGGCCGCCGCTGCGCGGTCGCCGCTCCGCCACGCGTCCGCGACCCGGTCGGCCTCGTCGGGGAAGGCGATGGCGACGGCTCGGCGGTAGCCCTCGCCGCTGCCGACGTAGTAGGCGAGGTGGCCGCGGACGGCGTCGTACGCCGCCGATTCGTCCTCGGAGACCGCCGCCGGAACGTACGGCGCGACGGCGATATCGTCGGGGTCTCGTCCGGCCTCCCGCGCCGCGTCGGCGACGACCTCGAACGCCTCCGAGAGTTCTTCGAAGGGGACGTTGTGCGGAATCCAGCCGTCGCAGACCCGTCCGGTCGCCCGCCTGTTGGCGGGACCAAGCGCCGCGTTGTACACCGGCACGTCCGCGTCGAGTCCCGGGAAGTCTGCCACCTCGAACAGTTCGCCGTCGTAGTCGACGGCGTCGGCGTCGCCGAGGTACGCCTTCGCGAGCTCGACCGTCTCGTGGATGCGGCGGACCGGCCGGTCGTAGCCGGTGCCGTGGAGGTCTTCGACGGCTTTCGGTGTGCTCGCGCCGACGCCAAGGGTCAGTCTGCCGGGTGAGAGGCGGTCGACCGATGCGGCGGCCATCGCGATGACGGCCGGCGACCGCGAGAACACGTTGACGATGGCCGTGCCGAGTCCGACCGTCTCGGTGCGCATCGCGAGTTCCGCGAGTTGAACGAACGCGTCGGTGCCCCAGAGTTCGCTCACCCAGACGGCGTCGTAGCCGAGTTCCTCGGCCCGTTCGGCGACCGACGCCGGCGACTCCGAGGAGACATCCGGGAGCAGCAGTCCGAGCGGTGTCGTCACGACTCTGCTACTCCTTGTACCGCGCGACGTTCTCCAGTTCGGACTCGTCGACGTCGGAGAATGCGTCGCGGGCTATGACCCGCTTGTGTACCTCGTCGGCGCCGTCGACGAAGCGGAACTGTCGGACGTTCTGGTAGAAGTCGGCCAGCGGAAGGTCCTCGCCGATGGCGTTCGCGCCGCACATCTGCATCGCCGTGTCGATGGCCTCCTGGACGACGTTCGAGGTGTAAAGTTTGCTCATCGACACCTCGATTCTGGCTTCGTCGCCCGCAGTGATTCGGTCGGCGGCGTGTCTGACCATGCAGCGCGCCGCGTGGAGTTCGGTCTCGGCCTCGGCGACGGCGAAGCGGATGCCCTGTTTCTCGGCGACGGGCGAGCCGAACGCCTCGCGCTCGCTGGTGTACGCCTTCGCCACGTCGAGCGCGCGCTGGGCCATCCCCGAGTAGCGCATGCAGTGTGTGAGCCGAGCCGGGCCGAGACGCTGCTGGGCGATGGAGAAGCCCTCGTTCTCCTCGCCCATGAGGTTCTCGACAGGGACGCGAACGTCCTCGAAGCGAATCTCGGCGTGGCTCGTCCCGAGCATTCCGTCGGCCATGTGCGGAATGCCGCGCTCGATCTCGACGCCCGGCGTGTCCGCCGGAACGAGGATGATAGAACAGCCGCTGTAGGGGTGGGCGTCGGGGTCGGTCCGCGCCATCACGAGGAAGACGTCGGCCTCCAGCCCGTTCGTCGTCCACCACTTGTGGCCGTCGATGACCCACTCGTCGCCCTCCTTTCTGGCTTCGGTGCGGAGCATCTTCGGGTCGGATCCGCCGCCCTGCATCGGTTCGGTCATGCAGAAGCCCGAGCGAACCTCGCCGGCGACGAGCGGCCGGAGCCACTCCTCTTTCTGTTCCTCGGTGGCGACGAGTTCGAAGGTGTGCATGTTCCCCTCGTCGGGCGCGTCGACGCGGATGGCGGGCGCGGCCAAAAGGCTCCGCCCCGCTTCCTCGAACGCCGGGAGCACGTCCCGAAACGCCATCCCCATCCCGCCGTACTCGGTCGAAACCTGCGGCGCGTAGATGTCGCGCTCGCGGGCCTCCTCTCTGAGCACGGCCAGTTGCTCGTCGGTCACCGGTCCCTCGCCGAGCAGGTCGCGTTCGACGGGAATCACCGTCTCGTCCACGAACTCGCGGACGCGTGCTGCGACCGCCTCCGCGCGTTCGGAGTCGTTGTACTCCATAATCGTTCATGCGCGTTCTGTGCTAAAAGTTCTCTCACCCCGGTGATTTGCCGCTGCTGTCGCCGACGACGCCGACGTGGGTCGTGCGGGGGCGCGGGGTTCGCAGTCGGTCCCGCCAACAGGCGGGCGAGTCCGGAGCGCTACCGGGCGGTCCACCCACCGTCGACGGCGAGACACGCGCCGGTCACGTAGCTGGCGGCGTCGCTGGCGAGGAAGACGACGGGTCCGGCCAACTCCTCGGGGTCGGCGAAGCGGTCCAGCGGCGTTCGGTCGACGATGGACTGCCTGAGTTTGTCGTTCTCGCGCACCTCGGCCGTGAGGTCGGTGGCGACGTAGCCGGGCGCGACGACGTTCGCGCGCACGTCGGGCGCCCAGTCGAGCGCGATGCTCTTCGTGACGCCAACGAGGCCGTGCTTCGACGCGACGTAGGGATGTTGCCGCGGCAGACCGACCACCCCGCCGACGCTCGCGACGTTGACGAGCGACCCGCCGTCGCTCTCGCCGAGATACCTCGCCGCCTCTTGCGCGCACCGGAACGCGCCGCGGAGGTTCACGTCGAGGACGAACTCGTAGCCGTCGGGATCGACGTCCTCGGGTCGGCCGAGCGCCGCGGCGGGGTTGACGCCTGCGTTGTTGACGACGACGTCGACGCCGCCGAAGGCGTCGGCGGTCTCCTCGAACAGCGCGTGAACCGCGTCGTCGTCGGTCACGTCCGTTGGGACGACGAGGCTCTCGACGCCGTACGATTCGACGGCTTCGGCCGCCGCCTCCACGTCCGACTCCGTCCGCGAGGTCGGAACGACCGTCGCCCCGGCGGAGGCGAGTCCCTCCGCGATGACGAGACCGATGCCGCGCGTGCCGCCGGTGACGACGGCGACGCGCCCCGTGAGGTCGAACTGGTCGAGCGCGTTCATCGTTCCCCCTCCTCGGACTTCGCGCCTTTCTCTGTCTCGCGGTCCCAGTGGTTCGGCTCCTCCTCACGCTCGCGGGAGCGGAGCTTCTGCTTCTGAATCTTCCCCGTGGGCGTGTAGGGGAATTCATCGACTAACTCGATATATCGCGGGACTTTGAACGACGCCAACTGTGCGCGACACGTCTCGACGATCTCCTCCTCGGTGAGTTCGTGGCCTTCCTTGACGCTGACGAGCGCCTTGACCACCTCCGTGTAGAACTCGTCGGGACTCGGGATGACCGCCACCTCGTCGACGGCGTCGAGCGCCTTGATGACGCCCTCGACCTCGTACGAGGAGATGTTCTCGCCCGCCCGCCGGACGATGTCCTTCTTGCGGTCGAGGAAGTAGACGAAGCCGTCCTCGTCGAGTTTGCCGTAGTCGCCCGTGTAGAACCAGCCGTCGTCGACGGCCTCGGCGGTCTTGTCGGGTTGGCAGTGGTAGCCGGCCATCAGCGCCGGGCAGTTCTGGATTATCTCGCCTTTCTCGCCGGTCGGAACGGGGTCGCCGTCGTCGTCGACGATTCGAATCCGCTTCTCGGCCGGCGGGAGACCGATGCTGCCGATGCGGCGCTTCTCGGGGTCGGTCGGATTGAGCATCAGAAGCGGGTCCTCAGTGAGCGAGTAGCCCTCGACGACGCGCAGGCCAAAGCGCTCCTCGAACGGTTCGATGAGTTCCGGCGGCGTCCCCGCCGAGAAGACGAGTTCGACCGGGTTGTCTGCGTCGTCGGGCGACTCGGCGACGTTGTCGAGCATCTTCAGCATGCTCCCCATCGCGTTGAACTCGGTGACGCCGTGCTCGCGGCACCACTCCCACCACCGCGACGAGGAGAACCGTTCATAGATGACGACCTCCGCACCCGCCGCCGCCGCGCCGAGCGTCGAGTAAATCTGGGCGTTGGCGTGGAATAGCGGCAGCGCGGTGAACAGCGTGTCCTCGTGGGTGAAGCCCATCCGCTTCTGGAAGTCGACCGCGCTCAGCGTCCAGTTCTCGTGCTGGCACTCGACGGCCTTCGGCGGTCCCGTCGTCCCCGAGGTGTACATGTGCAGGCCGACCGAGGTTTCGTCGCCCTCGTGGGGGTCGACGTCCGTCGATTGGTCGGCCGCGAGTGCCGGCAGCGACTCGTACTCGTCGATGTCCTCAGTCGTCAGAATCCGCTCGACGCTCGTTCCCTCGACGGCTTCCTCGGCGACTTCGAGGAGGTCGGGCGTCGTGACGAGCAGTTCCGGCCGCGAGAGTTTCAGCGAGTGACGCAGTTCGTCCGGCTTGTACTCGGGATTCGACGGCGCGGTAACGCTGTCGACGTACGCGTTCGCGAACATGAGAAAGAGGAACTCCGGACAGTTCGGCAGGAACAGCCCGACTGCGTCGTCCGCGTCGACGCCGAGCGACGACAGCGCGTTCGCGTACCGCTTCGACTCGTCGGCCACCTCCCGGTAGCTGTATCGAGCGTCCGGAAACGTCAGAAACGGCTTCTGCGGTGTTTTCTCGACTCGCGTTTCGAGCAGTGCTTCGATGCGCATTCTCGGACGGAGGTACGGACATCCACCACATGTAGATTGTTGTTCGTGAACAATTGACTCAGTTCGGGAGTACGTCCTTCGTCAACACTTATCACGGTTCGGCGTTCGGGAGGCGTATGGTGCGCGAACACCGGTACGAGGCCGCCCGATTCGTCTGGGGTGAGGGTGCTATCGGGCGATTGGAGGGCTTGCTGTCGGAGGCGAGCGTCGAGCGAGCGATGGTGGTCTGCGGCGAACACGTCGGCGCGAACGAGGCGTTGATGGACGCGGTCGGCGACGCGCTCGGCGAACGGCGCGTCCACACCTACACCGGGGCGCGCGGCGACACGCCGCTCCGAACGGTGGAGGCGGGCGTCGACGCGTTCCGCGAACACGATATCGACAGCCTCGTGAGCGTCGGCGGCGGCAGCGCCAGCGACACGGCGAAGGCCATCTCTGTCTTCGCGGCCGAAGATGGACGAAATCTCCACGAGATGAAGACGCGGACCACGGATGACGGAGAGTCGCACGTCCCCGACCTCTCCGCGCCGAAGACGCCCGTCTTCGCGGTGTCGACGACGCTGTCGGCCGCCGAGGTGACGAACATATTCGGCGTCACCGACGAGGAAGCCGGGGACAAAGCCGTCGTCCTCGACGAGAAAATTCGACCCACGGCCTGCGTCTACGACCCGGACGCGACGGCGACGACGCCCCCCGCGACGATCGCCAGCACGGGGATGAACGCGCTCGACCACGCGGTGGAGATTCTCTACTCCGACGGCCACGCGGAGAACCCGTTCTACCAGGCGACCGCGGAGAAAGCGATCGACCTGCTCGTCTCGAACCTCCCAGCGGCCGTCAACGACGGCGACCCGGACGCGCTGGCGGCCGCACAACTCGGCGCGGGTCTCAGCGGCTTCGGCATCGTCGGCGGCATCAGCATCAACCACGGCATCAACCACCCGCTCTGCGCTCGCCACCCGGTCTCGCACGGCGACGGCAACAGCATCCTCCTGCCGCACGGCATCCGCTTCACCTTCGACGCGGTGCCCGAGCGGATGGCACGCCTCGCCAGCGCGTTAGGCGTCGAGGTCGAGGGTGATTCGACCGCAGACGAGGCGACACTGGAGGCGATGTGCGACGTGATTCGAGAACTGCAGAAGGAAATCGACGTCCCGTACCGTCTGCGCGACGTGGGCGTCGACCGCGACGACTTCGAAGCAATGGCCGAGATTGCCGCCCACGACTCTGCGATGGCGAACAACCCGAAGCGAATCACCGAATCCGACATCGTCGATCTCCTCGAAGCGGCCTGGTGACCGGCGAATTTCGTCCCGCCGGGCCGCTCAGATGCGGCGCCCCTCGTCCTCCCAGTACCTCTCGCGGAGTTCCGTCTTGAGCACCTTCCCGTAGGAGCTCCGCGGGAGTTCGTCGACGACTTCGACGGTTTTCGGCTTCTTGTACGCCGCCAGCGACTCCGCGCAGCGCTCTGTCACCTCCGCAGCGAGACGGTCGGCGTCGACGTCCGCGTCCGGTCGCGGCTCGACGATTGCGGTCACTTTCTCGCCCCAGTAGTCGTCGGGGACGCCGATAACCGCGGCGTTCGACACCTCCTCGTGTTCGATGACGACCTCCTCGACCTCTCGGGGGAAGACGTTCATCCCGCCAGTGATTATCATGTCCTTCTTGCGATCCATGATGTAGAGGTAGCCCTCGTCGTCGAGGCGGCCGATATCGCCGGTGTGGAGCCACCTTCCGGAAGCCTCCTGTGCTTCCGACTCCCCGTTCGCGTCGCTCGTGGGGAGTTCGGAGAACGCTGCCTCCGTCTCCTCGGGGAGGTTCAGATAGCCGGGCGTGACGTGCGGTCCCGTCACTACTACCTCACCGGGTTCGCCGGTCGAGACTTCTCTGCCGTCGTCGTCGACGACGCGGACGTGCGCGATGTCGACCTCGCGTCCGGCCGACGCGAGTCGTTCCTCGTTCCCGTCGAGCGCCCGTCTGTGGTCGTCTCGGTCGAGCAGCGTCACCAACATCGGACACTCCATCTGAGCGTACGACTGGACGAACACGTCGCCGAATCGCTCCATCCCCTCGGCGAGTCGCGCGGCGCTCATCGGCGACCCGGCGTAGTAGACGTTCTTCAGCGAACTCGTGTCGCGGCCGCCGTCGTAGGCGTCCAAGAGCTTGTACACCATCGTCGGGGCGAGGAAGACGGTGTTCACCCCACGGGACTCCACCGCGTCGAGAAAGCGGTCGGGGGCGAACCCGTCTTCGACGTGGTTCGCGCCGCCCGAGAGTACCGTCGACTCGACCAGAAAGCCCGACCCGTGGGTCAGCGGCGCGGCGTGGAGCGTCACCTCCCCCGCGCGCTGGTCGAGGACGTCTTTCAGTCCGAGCGCCGTCGTGAGCCACGTACCGTGGGTGTGCTGGACGCCCTTCGGTCGACCCGTTGTCCCCGAGGTGTACATCACCGCACACGGGTCGTCGAGCGCGATGTCGACGGGTCGATCGGTGGGATCGGCGTCGAGGAGCGAGTCGTACGACCGAACGTCGACCCCCGGCGCGCTCTCCTTCCACGCGTCGGCGGTCACACCGTCGCCGTCGCCATTGCCGTCTCCGTCGACGACGACCGTTGCCCGTACCGACGACTCCATCTCGGCGCAGTGGTTGGCGAACGACGCCTCGGTGACTAGCACGTCCGCATCCGCGTCGTCGACGAGCATGTCGTGCTCTCGGGGGGTGAGCATCGAGTTGAGCGGCACCTTGCTCGCGCCGAGTCGGTAGAGCGCGAACGACGTTTCGACGAACGCGGCGTGGTTGCGCGTGAGGATGGCAACCCGGTCGCCGCGTTCGACGCCCAGTTCCGCCAGCCCTCCGGCCAGTCGGCGGACGTGGTCGGCGAGTTCCCGGTAGCTCCGCTCTCCGCGGACGCCTCGCCCCGACAGCGCGGTGGCGTCGGGATGGTGTCGCGCCGTCCGTTCGAGCGCGTGTTCGAGATTCATGCCACCTGCTAGCACAAACCGTGCATAAAGCTTCGCCCCGGGAGGAGCAGTTATGTGTCGTGTTCGCGTACCGCATGCCGATGTCAGGACCGGTTCGCTACTACGACGACCTCTCGGTGGGTGACGTGTTCGAGACCCGCGGGCGCACCATCACGGAGACGCACCTCGTCACCCACGCCGGGAACACTGGAGACATGAACGAGTTGCAGATGAACGCGGCCTACGCGGCGGAGACGGAGTTCGGCGAGCGACCGGTTCACGCGCCGCTGACGTACTCGGTGATGGAGGGACTCATCACGAGCGACTTCCGAAACGAGGCGTCGAACGTCTGTTACTACGGTCTCGATTCGATGCGGATTCCCGCACCGACGTTCGTCGGCGATACCATCTCTGTCGAGCGAGAGGTCGTCGACAAGCGCGAGAAGCCGCCGGGCGGCATCGTGGCGTTCCGCGACGAGGTGACGACCGACGACGGGAGGACGGTACTCGTCTGCGAGACGCTGGAGTACATTCGAGAGCGGCCGGAAGAGGAGTAAACGGCTCTGTTGAAATCCTCAAATCGGAACAGAAGTCGCGTGTTGAATACAGAGTGCGAATGTCGCACGAGGTCTGGCTCAATTTACGAAGTTAGTTACCGCTCAGTACAGAGGGTTGAACTGACCGTCATCTACATCGCTGATGAAACAATCGAGACACTGCATCAAAACAGGAACGCCCGATACGAGCTCACAGTGCGACAGGTACTTGGAGACCGGGATCGGCCTCGATGATCGAAGAGAGCAGCGGTTGCGACTGGTCGAACCGCTCCGTCGGTACTACATGTTGGCGCTCTGGGTCGTATTCGATGACCCCTTTCGATGCTAACTTCGGGATGTGCTCGTGATACAACGAGAGGCGAATCTCTGCGAGTACCTCTTCAGAAACCTCTGTAACTGGCGCGTGGTGATTATACTTCAGTATTGCCTTAGAGAGATCGTTCACCGTTAACGAACGGTGTTCTTCTGCGAGTACCGCAAGCACAATTCGACGATGCTGATCCCGACAGAGGTCCAGTACCGTGTCGAATTCGATGGAATCCCTGCTCATTACGTCCACTGTAGGTAGTTCACGCGGTTGACCTTGGCTTTTTAGTATTCAACCCCTTTTTAAGACTGCTATCGTGAGGGAGTCGTGGCGTCGGTCAGCGTACTCCCGAGAATCTGTTTGATTCCCCGCCGGAGCCGAGAGCCGACGGCTTGTTCTGAGATCCCGAGATCGTCGCCGAGGTCTTCCATCGTCACCTCGCGCGGGGATTCGAAGTAGCCGCGCTCGAAGGCGAGTTCCAACGTCTCTTGCTGTTTATCGGTTAACGCCGCCTCGGTCCTCGTCTCGACCGGCGTGAGCGCATGCAGTTCGGTCAGTGTGATCGGAATGTCCAACTCTCGACAGCGAGACTGAAAGGCTGCAATCTCGCTTCGAGCGTCCCCGCGGACCTCGAACGTCCACTGCTTGTTCGTTCCAACAGCTTCGATGAGCGCGATCTTCGTTTCCGTTAACGTGGTTAGGACGTCGTCGTAATCTACCGCCCACTCGACGCGCAGCAGATACTCGTCTTCGACGGAGTCGATGAGGTCGATCTGCTTTACACCCGGATGCCTGGTAAACGCTCCCTCGACATCGTCAACGGCAGTCCCTCGAACCCAGAAATAGGGGATCACCACGTCTCGTGCGGGAATGATTCGCTCCAGTTCGACCGTCACGCCCGGCAGCTGTTCGAATATGGTTCCCAAGGGGAACTGCTCAGACGGAACCGTAAAGGTAGCCTCAGTAGCCATTTGCCGAACTGTAGCGTTCTGGTCATAAATACTTACCATGGGGCATCGCAAGCGAGGTACGAACGAGCCCAACCATACATTTTCTACATCTCGTGATCGTACTGCTGTTAGCTACCGTTCGTCTCAGCCGATCTTTTCGACGACGAGGTGGCCGGTGTTTCGTATCTCTACGGCGTACTGATAATCGTTGTGAACCGTTAGATCAACGGAGACACCACTCGCGTCACCGGTAGTAGACACGGGTCGGTCGAGCGCCTCCGGATCGATGTGGTCGTAGAGAGTAATTCCAAGCGCTCTCGGAAAGTCCATCGGGTCGACGTCCTCGATGACTGCGATCAGCTGTCGCTCGCCGAACGCCGTCGGAAGAAACTCGTGATTCGTAGCGTCATCACTGGCGTCTCTTCCTGATTGGTGACGGTCTGTTCGACGGTGACGAGCCCCCGGTCGGGTTTCGACGCCGACGGGCGCTTCTCGACGACTTCGACGCGGACCGAGAGCGTGTCGCCGGCGCGGACCGGCGCGAGGAAGTTCGCATCCTCGATGCCCGTCCCGCCCATCACCGACGTGTGCGCGTAGAAGTCGTCGGTGACGAGGCGGTTGGCGATAGCCATCGTGTGCAGGCCGCTGGCGACGAGTTCGTCGAACACGGAGTCCTCGACGGCTTCGACGTCTACGTGGAACGGTTGGGGGTCGTAGCGGTCGGCGAACGCGATTATCTCCGCGCGGGTCAGCGTTCGCCCGCCCGTCTCGAAGCGGTCGCCGACGGCCAACTCCTCGAAGTGGAGCGTCTCCATCGGCTCACCACGCCCGCGTCCCGTCGATGGCGTCTTCGGCGTACGACAGCAGCGCGGGCGTCCCCTCGTCCATGGCCGCGTAGAGGGGGTCGTCGCTGTCGCCCGAAAGGTGCCGCGCGTAGAACATCTCGCAGACGCCCGCCAGCTTGTACGTCGCGAGCACCAGGTAGAACGTCGGGTGCTCGAAGGCGATGCCCGTTCGTTCCTCGTACCGTTCGACGAGTTTGCGGCGGGTCGGGTAGCCCTCTCGAGCCGTGAACGACGGCATCAGCTCCGGAATCGGCGGTTCCCCGTCGGGGTCGTCGTGCCAGAACAGCAGCATCCAGCCCAAATCCGACAGCGGCGCGCCGAGCGTCGAGAGCTCCCAGTCGACGACGGCGCTCACCCGCGGCGGCGTACCGGGCGCGAGGATGACGTTGTCGAGTTTGTAGTCGCCGTGGACGAGTGTGTGCGCGTGTTCTTCGGGTACGTTGGCGCCGAGCCACGCCTCCACTTCGTCTCGCCCCGGCAACCCTCCCGGACGCTCGGTCCGGCCAGCGGCCCACTCCATCTGCTTGCCCCACCGGTCGACCTGTCGTCGGAGGTAGCCTTCGGGGCGGCCGAACTCGCCGAGACCCACGGATTCGAAGTCGAGGTCGTGAACCGCCGCCAGCGAGTCGACGAGTTCGTGGCCGAGCGCCGCCCGTCGGTCGGTGGTCGCGAACCGCCCGGGTTCGTCGAGTCGGACCACGTCGCCGTCGACGCGCTCCATGAGGTAGAACTCGCTACCAATGATGGCGTCGTCCTCGCAGTGCAGCACCGTCGGCGGGACGGGCACCGTCGTCCCCTGCAGCGCGTCCATCACGCGGTACTCCCGTCCCACGTCGTGTGCGGTGTCGGCGGTCTCGCCCGGCGGCGGCCGCCGCAGGACGAGTTCGCGCTCGTCCCACGTGACGAACAGCGTCTCGTTCGAGTGTCCCTCCCGGTGCCACTCGACGGCGAACGTCTCCGCCTCGCCCAACTCGGACGCGAGATACATCCGGAGTCGGCGCTCGTCGACGAGTCGCTCCTCGTACCTCCGCTCGTTGGTCATCGGTACCAGTTGACGAACTACCGCCTAATATCCACCGCCGCGAGGGACCCGCGCCGCTGCGAACCACCGTCAGCGCTCGGCGCCGACGATATCGAGGATAGCTCGCAGGACGTCGACGCGGTAGTCGACGGCGGGGCCGTCGTCCGCACCGTACGCGACGGTGTACATCCCGGCGGCGGCCGCGCCCGCCACGTCGTGTTCGTAGCGGTCGCCGACCATCAGCGCCGTCGCCGGCGGGACGTCGGCGGCGGCCAGCGCCGCCTCGAACATCGCCGGGGCCGGTTTCGTCCGTCCGATCGACTCGGAGGTCGTCACCGAGTCGAAGGCGTCCCCCAGTCCGAAGATGTCGAAGATGAGAGTCGCTTCGGCAGTGTTGATGTCGCTGATAACGCCGACGTAAAGGCGGGATTCGGCGAGTCGTTCGACGGTCTCGACCGCTCCCGGGTTCGGCCGGAGCGTCTCTCGCTGGACGCGCTCGAACAGCGGTGCCCACTCCTCGACCGGGACCGACTCGCCGACGACGGCGTCGACGGCGAGACCGTAGGCCGTGCGCGAGGACCGGAACTCGGTTCCTTCCCGTTCACGGAAGTGGCTGCCGACCTCCTCGCGCCACGTCGCCAGCGCGTCGTCGACGGGCGTCGACAGGTCGTATCGCTCGGCGAGCGCCTCAACGAAGCGGCGGTGGGATTGGCGCGCGGAGTCAACGTCGAGGAGCACGCCGCCGATATCCCAAAACACGGCTCGCCAGTCGTTCGTGGCGTCGTTCGCGTCGTCGTTCACCTCCGGGGATTGGCGAGCCACCGCGATGAACCCTCCGGCGAGGGTGTCAACGCGGCTCCCGAGTTATCCGCCACCGGGTCGCCGACGAACGCTTCCGCTGTCGGCAGAACTAATGTGGGTGACTATCGTCTGTCACGGTAGATGATGTCATCCACGGAGCTGACTCTTCGACCGTTCTTCTGGCGCGCGACGAGGCTCTTTCCGGAGAAAGAGGTCGTCTCGCGGGGACCGGACGGGATGACCCACTACACCTACCGCGAGTTCGGCGACAGGGCTCGAAAACTCGCCGGGGCGCTGTCGTCGCTCGGCGTCGAACCGGGCGACCGCGTCGGCACCGTCGGGTGGAACACCCACCGTCACTACGAGGCGTACTTCGCCATCCCGCTGATGGGCGCACAGCTACACACCATTAACGCCGTGCTGCCCGACGACCACGTCGAGTTCATCGTCGGCGACGCCGACGACGAGGTGTTGCTCGTCGACCCCGGCGAACCGTTCGAGACCGTCGAGCGACTGTGGGGACGCTTCGATGGCGTCCACGAGGTCGTCGTGCTAGACGACCAAATTCCTGAAACCGACCTCGACTGCGTCACTGCCTACGAGGACCTCGTCGCCGACGCCGACCCGCTGAAGTGGCCCGACCTCTCGGAGGACCAACCCGCGGGGATGTGCTACACGTCGGGGACGACGGGGAAGCCGAAAGGCGTCGAGTACACCCAGAAGATGATGTACAGCCACTCGATGATGGTCGCGACGCCGTCGGCCATCGGCGTCGACGAGAGCGACGTCGTCATGCACGTCGTGCCGATGTACCACGTCAACTCGTGGGAACTCCCCTTCTCGGCGGCGATGGCGGGCGCAAAGCAAGTGTATCCGGGTCCGTCGCCGGACGCCGAGACACTCGCGCGACTCATCGAGGAGGAAGGGGTGACGCTCACCGCCGGGGTGCCAACGGTCTGGATAAACCTGCTCGACTACCTCGACGAGCACGATGCCGACGTCAGCAGCCTCGACCGCATCGTCGTCGGCGGGAGCGCCGCACCGAGCGCCGTCATGCGCCGCTTCGAGGACGAACACGACGTCACCATCGAGCACGCGTGGGGGATGACCGAGACGATGAGCATCGGCAGCGTCTCGCGGCCGAAGAGCCACATGCGCGACTGGGACCGCGAGGAGCGATTCGAGAAACGGGCCAAGCAGGGACTGCTCTCGCCGGGCATGGAGATGAAGATTGTCAACGACGAGGGAGAGGAAGTGCCGTGGGACGGCGAGACCGTCGGCGAGCTGTACGTCCGCGGGCCGACGATCGTCAGCGAGTACTACAACCGGCCGGAGGCCGACGAGGGGAGCTTCGAGGACGGCTGGCTGAAAACTGGCGACATCGCGACGGTCGACGAGGACGGCTACCTCGAACTCGTCGACCGAGCGAAGGACGTCATCAAGAGCGGCGGCGAGTGGATATCGAGCATCGAACTGGAGAACAAACTGATGGAACACGACGACGTGCTCGAAGCCGCCGTCATCGGCGTGCCGCACGAGCGCTGGCGTGAGCGACCGGTCGCCTGCGTCCAGCGGAAGTCGGGGACGACGCTCTCGGCCGACGACGTGCTCGCGTTCCTCGAAGAGAGCTATCCGCGGTGGTGGCTCCCCGACAACGTGGTGTTCGTAGAGGAGGTCCCAAAGACGGCGACCGGAAAGTTCGACAAGAAACGGCTCCGCGACGAGTACGGCGACGCCGAACTCCCACGCGCGCCCGGCGACGAACGAGATGCCGACGACGGCGACGTGAGTCCGACTGACGACGGCGACGCGAGTGCGACCGACGGCCGGTGACGATGGAGACGACTGACACGACTGACACGACTCGGCCGCCGCGAGAGCGCCACACTCTAGGAGGAGTTCTCCCGTGTACTCGTGGGTGAAGCGCTCGAACGTCTACTACGGCTGGTTCGTCGCCGTCGCGTGCTTCCTCGGCGCGACGGTCGTCTTCGGCGTCTCGTACTCGTTCGGCGTCTTCTTCGACCGGATGCTCGTTGAGTTCGGTCGGTCGCGGGGGGAGACGTCGCTCATCTTCGGCGTCCAGACGTTCGTGATGTACGTCGGCGCGGCCGTCGTCGGCGGCTTCGTCGACCGATACGGGACGCGCCCGCTGCTGCTGACCTCGATGGGCTTTCTGACCGTCGGGTTAGGCGGCCTCGCCCTGAGCACCTCGTTCCTGCAGGTGCTCCTGTTCTACGGCGTCGTCACGTCGCTCGGGCTGAGCATCGTGTACGTCGTCTCGTTCGCGACGGTGCCGCGCTGGTTCGACCGCCGGCGCGGCTTCGCGGGCGGCCTCGCCAGTTCGGGGACGGGCGTCGGGATGTTAGTCGCCACGCCCGCTGCATCGGCGCTCATCGTCGCCGTCGGGTGGCGGTGGACGTACGGGCTGTTTCTGGTCGGTGCGCTCGCGATGCTGGCGGTTGCCGTCGCGTTCGTCGCCGACAGTCCGCGTCGTCTCGACGTGGACGCCGCCGTGGAGTTCGACGGCGGTGCGCCCGCCGAGCGCGAAGCGATGCCGTGGCGGGCCCAGTTACGCGAGACGATCGCCGTCGCGCGCACGCCGTCGTTTCTGCTCGTCCTCGTCGGATGGGTTTGCATCTACGCGACGCTGTACGTCGTCTTCGCGCACCTCGTCGTCTACACGACCGACGCCGGCCTCGGCCGCGGTGTCGGCGTCTGGGCACTCACCCTCGTCGGCGCAGCGACGAGCGTCGCCCGCCTCGGTATCGGCCACGTCGCCGACAGACTCGGTCGGACGCGGGTGTTCGTCGCCTGCTCGGCGACGATGGGTATCTCGACGCTCGTGCTGGCGGCGACGGAGTCCGCGACGGCGGTGTTCGTCTTCGCGCTGGTCTACGGGACCGCCTACGGCGGCAACGGCGCGCTGCTCTCGCCGCTCACGGCGGACCTGTTCGGTGCGGAAAACATCAACGTCGTCTTCGGTCTCGTCTCCGTCTCCTTCGCCATCTCGGGGCTCTTGGCCCCGCCGTCGGCGGGTCTCGTTTACGACGCGTTCGCGAGCTACGCACCCGCGTTCGCCGTCTCGGGCGCCCTCGGCATCCTCGGCGCGGGGATGGTCGCGGCGGCCGACCGGTTGACGACGACTACAGGGTGAGTCTGCCGACCTACTCGATGTGAATCGCCGGGCGGAACGGCACCGCCGCGGAGGCTCTGTCGCCGGGGTCGTAGGCGTCCTCGCCCTCGACGTACAGTTCCACGTCGGCGTCGAACTCGTGGGCGAGGAACGCCGTCGCCTCCTCGTAGGCGGCGTGTTCGTCCATCTCGGCCATCGCGTCGACCGCCGCGTTGTCTCGTCCGCGGACCACGTCTACGAGGTCCTGCACCAGTTGGTTGACCTCGTTGCCCTTCTCGCGCAGGTCAGGGTTCTGCATGACCTGACCCATCACCGCGCCCACGTCGTCGCCGGCGTCGGCGACCACGTCGAACACCTCGCGCTTCCAGTCGGCGGCGACGTACACCCGAACCACGTCGGGGTCCGTCTCGGTGACGCCGACGATGTCGCGCACGTCGTCGGTCAGGCGCTCTATCTGGCGCTCCTGTAGTTCGACGTCCGGTCGAATCAGGTCCTCGTCCACCTCGGGCCACGGCGCGTCCTCGGCGGGGGTACCGGTCAACTGCTCGTGCAGTTCGTTCGTCAGGAACGGGACGAACGGGGCCAAGAGGCGCAGCCGCGTCTCCAGTACTTGTCTGAGGGTCCAGCGCGCGCCCGGACGGTCGGTGTCGGTCCGGCGGCGGTACCAGCGCAGGTTCTCCTCGAAGCCGTAGAAGGCGGCCTGACTCGCGCTGCGCGTCTCGGAGCTCTCCATCGACTCGGTGACGCTCTCGACGGTAGCCTGCAATTTCGACAGCAGCCAACGGTCGACGTGTTCGAGGTGCTTCTCGCCTTCGGGGCCGTCCACGAGTTCCTGCGCGCGGTTCCAGAAGCGGTCCAACTGGTTGCGGACGCTCTCGACCTGATCGTCGCGCCAGTCGTAGTCCTGCCACGGCTCCGCGGAGTTCAGCAGGAAGAAGCGGACGGTGTCCGCGCCGTACTCCTCGATGGCGGTGCCGGGGAGGACGACGTGGCCCTTCGAGGAGGACATCTTCTCGCCCTCAAGCAGCCCCATCCCCATCACGACGATGCCCTGCGGCCAGTTCGGTTCGTCGAACAGCTCGGCGTGGTGGAACAGGTAGAACGTCAGGTGGTTCGAGATGAGGTCGTTCGCCGAGAAGCGGTAGTCGACCGGGTACCAGTAGTCCCACTCCTCGCGCAGTTCCAGTGCGCGCTCGTCGGGGTCATCGACCGCCTCCGCGCCGTAGAACAGCGTGTCGAAGAACTCTCTGGTCAACTTCTCTGTAGGCACGTCCTGCAGACGGTGTGCGACCGTGTAGTAGGACATGTAGATGGTCGAGTCCGACAGCGGTTCGATGACGAAGTCGGTGTCCCACGGCAGGCGCGTCCCCAGTCCGTAGTTACGGATGCAGGGCCACTCGTTCAGCCAGTCGATGGTGTGGTCGTACTCGCCGCGCGTGTTCTCCGGGATGGCGTCCATCCCCTCGACGATTCGCTTGGTCTTCGCTTTCCACGCCTCGTCGTTGTACCGCAGGAACCACGTGTCCTGCTCGGCGACGACGACGTCGCCGCCGCACCGGCAGATGACCTCCTCGGAGAACTCGTACATCGTGTCGAACGCGCCGGAGTCGCGGTAGTCCTCGCGGAACCGGTCGCGGATGTCCTCGACGACTTCGCCGGCGTACTCGCCGTACATGTCGAGCATCGCGCCGCTGTGGAACTCTTTATTGTAGAGTTCCTTCGTCGCCTCAGCCAGCGCCGGGTCGTCCGAGGACTCGATGCCGCGCGACTCGACGGCGACCCGCGCCGGAATCTCGCCGTAGTCCTCGATTTCCAAGATAGGAACGGGTTCGATGGCTTCGACCGCCGCAGGGTCGATGCCGTACGCTTCCATCCGCTCGGCGTCGGCTTTCGCCTCCTGCAGCGCCACGTAGTCGTCCGGCGAATGCGCGGGCACCGACATGACGACGCCCGTCGCGTTGTCGGCGTCGACGAACGAGGCGGGCAGCACCAGCACCTTGTCTTCGGTGATGGGGTTCATGACATGGCGGCCGACGAGTTCCTCGCCGCTGACCGTCTCGTAGACTTCCACGTCGTACGCCTGCAGACGCAGCTTCTCGGCCGCCTGCGCCGAGACGAACCACTGCTCTCCATCTACGTCGGCGACGACGTACTCGGCGTCGGGGTCGATGTAGGCGTTCGTGACGCCGTAGACCGTCTCGGGGCGGAGCGTCGCCATCGGCGCGACGACCGTCTCGCCGTCTCGCTCGAAGGAAAAGCGCACCAGCGTGTACTCCTGGTACTCGGCAGTCTCGCCCTCCAGCAGGTCGTGGGTCGTCACCGGTTGCTGCTCGTTCGTGCAGTACTTGACCGGGTGTAGCCCCTTCTCCAGCAGGCCTCGGTCCTTCAGCGTCTCGTACTGCCACGTGATGAACTTCGAGTAGCGCTCGTCGTTCGTGGTGAACTCGCGCCGCCAGTCGACGGAGAGACCCAGCGACTGCATCCCCTTCTTGTAGTGTTCCTCGATGAAGTGGCGGGCGAACCCCATCGGTGTCTCCAGCTCCTTGAGGGTCTCCTCCGGGACGTTGTACGTGTCTTTCAGGACGCTCAGTTGCTTCTCCTCGCCCTTCTTCAGGCGCTCGACGGCGCCGATGATTGGCGTGCCGGTGACGTGCCACCCCATCGGGAACAGCACGTTGTCGCCCTGCTGTCGTCGGTAGCGGGCGTAGACGTCCGGGACGGTGTACGTTCGCGCGTGGCCGATGTGCATGCCGCCGCTCGGATACGGGTACGGCACCGTGATGAACGTCGTCTCGTCCCCTTCGGGGGCGTCAGCCGGGTCGGCTTCGTAGCGACCGGTCTCGGCCCAGCGCTCCCGCCAGCGCTCTTCGAGTTCCTGCGGGTCGTAATCCATACCCGACTTTGAGGGAGGCAGACTAAAATAACTCCTATACTTGACTTGTGAGACTGTCGGATAGCGGCAAAAATTGCGCAATACGCTACCGCGTGACAGACTGGGTCGGCGAGAGAACCGGCGTCGGGCCAGTGCCCACGTCGGACCGTCTCGGTGTCGAACGAGCGCCCGCGTCAGACCGTCTCGGTGTCGAACACGCCGTCTACCGCAGACGGGTGAACGTCGAGCGTGTACGGGACGAGATACGCCGTCGCCACCGCGAGGACGTTCGCGATGACGGTGACGAGGGTGGTCGTCGAGGCCGCCGCCTCGACCGGCGTGTTCGAGACGAGACCGAGTGCGATAACCTGATAGCCGAAGCCACAGCCGACGAGTAAAACGAGCGATTCGACGCGCCGCGCGTGCGCTCTCCGATCGTGAGTCACGGACGGCGTCCGCCGGCGGACCCAGACGACGCCGGCGACGAACGCCGCGAGTACGGCGAACGTGAAGGTGACGGTCGGATCGGGTCGAGCGTCGACGCCGAGCGTCCGAAGAGAGAGCGAGAGGCTGACGAACAGGAAGGTAAACAGGAATGCAGTCGTCGTCGCCCACTGGACGCCGCCGACGAGCGCGGTTCTGAACAACGGGCGATACGTACTCACGAAAACGAATATGTGAAGAGTTCACTTATACCTCACGACTCGAAGAAGGCCATAATTGTGAAACAGTATACATCTAAGAGAGATACGATAGCCGGAGCGGGGTGGTCCAACGTATCACGAGGGATAGCGCGAAGACGACCGAGAGACGGATGTCGCAGAGTGAGAAGTATCAGCGCCGGGTGTGTCAGCGTCGACTCAGTTGGGGCGTCAGCGTCGAACTCAGTCGATATCGATGCGGTGGTTGTCCTCGTCGTCTGAGCGGTGCTCTTTCGGGAGGTAGACGGTGAGCACACCGTTGGTGTAGGTCGCTTTCGCCTCCTCTTCCATCACGGTCTCGGGGAGCCGAATCGACCGGTTGACGGACTCGCTGCGGCGCTCACGGCGGATATACTCGCCGGAGTCGTCGTCACGGGTCATCTCGCGGGTGCCGCCGATGGTGAGCGTTCGGTCGGTCACCGAGAGTTCGATCTGGTCTTTCTCGAAGCCGGGCATGTCGGCGGTGACGACGAACTCGTCGTCCTCGTCGGCGACGTCGACGGAGAGGCCGGTGGTGTTCCACATCGGGCGGTTCTCCTCGAACTGTCGGTTCATTCCCTCGAACTGCTTGCTCATGCGCTCGAACAGCTCTTCGAAGTCGTCGAACGGGTTGGAACGTCGCATCATCTTGATTTCACCGAGACCCTATAAGGCGCCGTTCGAATATAAAGGTTGCTGGAACCCAGATAGCAATTCTCACGTCAGGGGCCATCTACAGCAGAAATTTTACATCTTCCAAAGAATAAATAGGGAATAATAGTCGCTCACTCGATGTCGATACGGTGACCCTCGTCGTCGTCGCGGCGGTCCTGTTTCGGCAGTCGGACGGTCAGGACGCCGTGTCGGTACGAGGCGTCCGACGCTTCCTCCTCGACCGGTTCGGGGAAGTGGACGGTTCGGGAGACGCTCCGCTGGGTCCGTTCGCGGCGGAGAAATGCGTCGTCGCTCGTCTCGGACGTGTCACTGTGCTCGGCGCGAATCGTCAGTTGGCGGTCGCGCACCGCGAGGTCGATGTCGTCGGTCTCGTACCCCGGCAGGTCGGCGGTGACAACGAACTCGTCGCCGCGTTCCTCGAGGTCGACGGAGATGTCTTTGAGCTTCGACATCCCCGACGACTCGAAGTTCCGACTCAGTTGGTCGAACAGGCGCTCGATCTCCTCGAACGGATTGTTGCGGTCGGGCATAACGCGTGAGAGTTGGGGGGCCGACAGTAAGAATATTATCCGCACTGCGCGCTCGACGGGGCGAGGAGAGGGAGTACGAACGGTCGCGAACGCGGCGACTCAGTAGAGTACGTGGCGCGTGTCGTACGACCCGAGGCGGCGCACCCATCCGTTCTTCGCGATCTCCTCGACGTCGGCGACGGCCTCCTTCGCGCGCTCCTCGTACAGACCGGCCTCGAAGTCGATGTGGAACAGATAGTCGCCCAGGCGGTTGCCGCTCGGACGCGACTCGATGCGTGAGAGGTTGATATCCCGCTCGGCGAACGCTTCGAGCAGTTCGAGCAACAGTCCGGGGTAGTTCGCGTTCGGGTAGACGATGAGCGAGGTTTTGCCGCCCGCCTCCGAGCGCTCCTCAACGGGGGCGACGACCAGAAACCGCGTCGCGTTCGAGGAGCGGTCCTGGATATCCTCGGCGAGCACGCGGAGGTCGGACCCAGCCGTGTCGGGGTGGGCGATACCAGCGACGTGGGGGTCGTCGCGGGCGCGTTCGACGCCGCGGGCGGTGCTGGCGACGGCCTCCAGTGACACGTCCGGATAGTTCTCTTCGAGATAGGTGCGGCACTGCGCGAGCGCCTGCGAGTGGCTGGCGACCGCGTCGAACGACTCGCCCTGCGCGACCAGCGCATGGCGAATCGGCGTGATGAGTTCGCCGACGACGCTCACCTCGCGCTCGGCGAGAGAGTCGAGGCTCTCGGTGACGCTGCCTTCGATGCTGTTCTCGATGGGGACGACGCCGCGGCGGAACTCGCCGTCGGCGACGGCGTCGACGATGCTTGCGACCGACTCGCGAAACTCCACGTCGTCGGCGACGGCGCTGGCGGCGCGATGCGAGTACGTCCCCGCGGGACCGAGGGTGACTGCCTGCATTGCCGGTTCGTTGTCGCGAACGGGGGAAAAACGCGTCGGGTGCGACAGAACGGACTGTCCGGATTACCGCTCGGCGCAGAACTCGACGAAATTCCGCAGGATGCGAAGCCCCGTCTCGCCGCTCTTCTCGGGGTGGAACTGCGTGCCGAAGACGGTGCCGTCCTCGTTTGCGACGACAGCCGGGAACTCGACGCCGTAGTCGGTGGTGGCGATGACGGCATCGTCGTCTTCGGGAACCGCGTAGTACGAGTGGACGAAGTAGGCGTGTTCGCCATTCACGCCCTCGACGAGCGGGTGGTCGCGCTCGACGGAGAGTTCGTTCCAGCCCATGTGCGGTACCTTTTGACCCTCGGAGAAGCGGACGTTCGTGCCGGGGATGAAGCCGAGTCCCTCCACGTCGCCCTCGCCGGCGTGTTCGGCCTCCTCGCTCGTCGTCAGCAGCATCTGCATCCCGAGGCAGATTCCGAAGATGGGTTGGCTGCGCTCTTCTGCCGCCTCCAGCGCCTCCCTGTACGGGTCGGCGTTCTCCATCCCCTCGCGGAACGCGCCCACACCGGGGAGGACGATGCCGTCGGCATCGGCAAATGTGTCAGTATCGTCGGTGACGGTCACGTCTGCGCCCGCACGTTCGAGGCCGCGAACGGCGCTACGGAGATTTCCGAGGCCGTAGTCGACGACCACGATGGAGGCAAGCGCCTCCTCTGCGGGCGTCGGCGATGTCGTACTCATGCGCGAAGGTAGGTGACCCAGCGTCCAAGTGTGTTTCCGTCCGGGCGAACATGACCGTCTCGGAGACGGAGAGCGAAGCGCGGAGAAACCGAGAGGAGGGAGAAGAGAGAAGTGGAGAGGAGAGACGAGAGAAACGAGAGAGCGCCGACGAGCGCGTTACTTCATTAGCGACTCGGCCATCCGGCGCAGGAAGCCCAGAAGCAGTTCGATGGGAACTGCGACCGGTTCCGTTAGAACTCGCCGAGATTCGACTGTCCGGTTTCGCCGTCGCGCGCCCCCGCGATGTCGGCGGCGCGGGCGATGACCGACTCGAACGTCTCCTTTTGACTTCGGTCGTACAGCGTCGCCGCGGGGTGGACCGAGATGAGCACGCGGTACGGTCGGTCGCCGAATCGCACTTCCTCGATCTCCCCCGCCTCCTTCGTGACCGACGCCGAGCGGTCCAGCAGGTGCTCGGTGGGAACCTTCCCCAGCGTCACCACGAGGTCCGGGTCGACGCGTTTTATCTCCGTATCGAGGTAGGCGCGGCAGTTCGCCAGTTCCGCCTTCGAGGGGTCGCGATTCTCCGGCGGCCGACAGCGGACGCAGTTCGTGATTCGAACGTCTGCGCGCGCGAGGCCCACGTCGCGGAGCGCGTCGTCGAGGACGCTCCCCGAGCGGCCGACGAACGGCTCGCCCTGCTCGTCCTCCCGTTGGCCCGGCGCCTCGCCGACGAAGAGGATGTCGGCGTCTTCGGGACCGCTACCGTTGACGATTCGACTGCGAGAGTCGACGAGCGCCGAACAACGCGTACACGCTTCGACGCACAGTCCGTCCATCTGTGCTCGTTCGTCGTCCATACGATACGTGCCGAACGGCAGCGGCTTAACTGTCGTCAGTTACCGCCGACCGATGCTCAGTCGGCACTCCACTGACGCGCCGCGCGCGCGGCGAGACGCGCGACCCGCACCGGTTCGGGTCGGCCGCCGTCGAGCGTGAACTCGCGGACGGTCGCGTCGGCTTCGTCGTCGTCGCACCCTACAGCCCTGACGAACAGCGTCTCGCCGTCGACGTCGACGCGGCGACGCGGCGGCTGAGCGCGGTAGAGACGCCGACGTTCGCCGAGGTCGTCTCCCGAAAAATGAGTTCGGAGCGCGTTGTCCAGTCCGGGACTCCGCTCGAACGAGACCGACAGCACCGGGCGGTCGACGCCGGCGTGAACCGCCCGGAGGTCGACCACGTTGAACCACGCGGGCGCGATACCTGCGAGGAGGAGAACCCGAACGTCCTCTCTGCCGAGCGAGTCGAACAGCGAGACGACGGCGGCCGTCGCGTCCGTCCCGCCGACCGTACAGGTCTCGAACGCGACGCCGTCGACGACGCCGTCGGCGCGGACGACGACGCCGCCGATGACGCTCGCGTCGTCGCCGTCGGAGAAGGCGACGCCAAGCGCTCGTGCGCCCGCCTTCACTCGTTCTTTATGTCCTTCAGCGTGTTCAGAAGTTCCTCGTTCGACGCACCGATTTCGAACTCCACGCTCCCCTTGTGGTTGTTTTCACTGGTCGCGACGCCGTCCTCTTCGTCGAAGTCGGTGCTGTACTCCTGGTTCTCCTGTTCGGATTCATCGTAGCTCCCAAAGCCCATACACGTAAACCTTGCCGATTCACACGGAAAAAGCTCTCGGAATCATTGAGACACAATGACAAACACGCCGCATCCACGGCTGTTTTCACCGTCCGAACCCAGGAGCCTGTATGGAACCGATATGCGTCACCGCAGACGCCGAGGAGTTCACCTGTAACGCGTACCTCGTCCTCGGCGAGCACACGACGCTCGTCGACGCGGGGACGATGCCAGGCGTAGTCGACGTGATTCGGGAACACACCGACGAACTCGACGCCGTCGTGCTCACCCACCAGCACACCGACCACATCGGTGAACTCAACGCCGTCCTCGACGCGTTCGACGCCGACCTCTACGCCCACGGCGACCACCCGCGGCGGACGCACGCGCTCGAACCCGACGAGACTGTCCCTATCGGCGACGAGATAGCGGAAGTCGTGTACACGCCGGGTCACGCCACCGACCACGTCTCGCTCGTCACCGAGACGAAACTGTACAGCGGTGACGTGGTCGTCTACAACGATGGCGCGTTCGACGACGGCAGCTTCGGACGCACCGACATGGCCGGGCAGTCCCGCGAGCGACTCATCGAGAGCCTCCACGACCTCCTCGAGTATCTCCCCGAAACGGTGACGGGGATGTACCCCGGCCACGGCGACGTCTTCGAGGCGAGCGAGGCCGGTGGCGACGCCGAGGACGACGGAGACACCGTCCGCGACGTGGTCGAACGCGCGCTCGAACGGGCCGAGCGACGCAAACCGAAGTACCCCGAGCAGTAAGTACGTCGCGAAGCGGGGAGTTATGTCGTCCGCGGGCCACTACAGCGCATGGCGACCACGACGACCCGCCGCGTCGACGCCGCGCCGCTGACTCGACTCCACTACGTGGGCGTCGCGCTGGCCGCCGTCACGGGCGTCGTCCACCTCGTCCTCGGGATTTCGAACCTCGCGAGTACGCTCGGGGTCCTGTTCGTCCTCGCCGGAGCCGGCTACGTCGGCGGCGTCGTGCTCCTGGTTCGAGGCGTTCGTCGGCCGCCGCTGTATCTCGCCGGTATCGGCTTCACCGTCGTCCAACTCATCGCCTACGTCGTACTCAACGCCGGGAACCTGTTCAGCCCGGTCGCTGTCGTCGACAAAGCGGCGCAGTTGCTTCTCGTCGGGGTACTTGTCACGCTGTACAGAAAGGAGACTTGAGGTATCAGGCGTTGCGCGGTTCCTTCGACTTCGGGCGAAGGTGCTTGTAGCCACACTTGCGGCAGAAGTCGCTTCGCTTCGGGTTTCGGGCGTTACAGCGCATGCAGATCTGTTTTTCCAGCGTTCGGTTGACGGCGTGCTCGAATTTAGGCATGCCACGTGCTTCCGGTGCGAGTCGTATAACGCTTGCGAGAACGGGGCGGAGCGCCGACTGTCGAACGCCGCGACTTCGGACCGTCGTCGACGGATACGATGGACACTGATGGACACGACGGGCGCCGACGGCTGTCGCTCGTCGAACCGACTGCCCGCGCGAAAATCGGTCGAGTGCCGTGCGTTACGCGCCCGCTTCCTGCAGCGCCGCCTCGATGTCCTCGCGCTGGGTGACGCCGACGAACCGGTCGACGACGCCGTCGTCGTTCTCAACGACGAGCGTCGGCAGCGAGCGGACCTGATACTGGTTCGCGACGTCCTGTTCCTCGTCGACGTTGACCTTCTCGAAGTCGACATCGCCGTAGTCGGCCTCCAGCTCTTCGAGAATCGGGTCCTGCGTCTTGCACGGGCCGCACCAGTCCGCATAGAAGTCCTTGAGTCGAACAGTCATGGTTTCCCGACACGGGGTTACCTATCGCCCTGCATAAGAGTTTCTCACCTGTTCGCCGACCGTACCAGAGCGGAGCGACGCGACGTATCGGACGCACGACCGGTCGGCGTGCGAGTCGAAAAGTTTACGCAGGGGACAGACAGAGGTGCCCCCATGAGCAAGGGAGACAACAGCGGCGGCCTGATGTCGAGTGCGGGTCTCGTCCGCTACTTCGACGCCGAGGACCGAAACGCCATCCGGATGAACCCCAAGACGGTGGTGGCGTTCGGTCTGCTGTTCGGTATCGGCGTCCTCGTGTTGAACCTCGTCGCGTAGACAACGCGTCCTTTTTCCGCGACACCCCCTAACCAGAGCGCATGCTCACCGCAGGCGTCGTCGCCGTCCAAGGCGACGTGTCCGAACACGCCCGCGCCGTCGAACGCGCCGCCCGCGCCCACGGCGAAAAGGCGGAACTCGTCGAGATACGCCACGCCGGCATCGTCCCCGACTGCGACGTACTGCTCATGCCCGGCGGCGAGTCGACGACTATCTCGCGGCTGCTCCGCCGCGAAGGCATCGACGAGGAGATTCGCGCCCACGTCGTCGCCGGGAAACCCGTCCTCGCCACCTGTGCGGGTCTCATCGTCGCCGCCCGCGATGCGAAGGACGAACGCGTCCATAACCTCGATATTCTCGACGTGACCGTCGACCGCAACGCGTTCGGCCGCCAGAAGGACAGTTTCGAGGCACCGCTCGAGGTCGACGGTCTCGACGACCCCTTCCCTGCAGTTTTCATTCGCGCGCCGCTCGTCGACGACGTGGGCGACGACGTGTCGGTGCTCGCGCGGTGGGACGGCACGCCCGTCGCGGTCAAGCAGGGGCCGGTCGTCGCCACCTCCTTTCATCCGGAACTGACCGAGGACGGTCGTCTCCATCGACTGGCGTTCTTCGAGCAGGCGGCGGCGGCGTCGCGGTAAGGAGACGTGGGAGGAATCTCAGCCGATACGACACTTTATTTGCAGCGGGTGTGTCTGCGCTGATACATGTCGGGCGAGACGTTGCTGGAGGAGTTGGTGAGCCTTCCCGAGATAACCAGACAGAGCGCCTCGCCGGATGGCGAGCGCGTCGCCTTCTACTACAACGGCACGGGTCGCAACGAGATTTTCGTCCTCGACGTCGACACCGGCGAGGCCGAGCAGTGGACCGACGGTGACGCTCCCCGGCAGACGTGGTGGCCGCTCTCGTGGTCAGCCGACGGCGAGCGAGTGTTCTTCCACCTTGACGCCGACGGCGACGAACAGAACGACATCTACGCGCTCGAAAGCGACGGGACGACCGAACCCGTCGTCGAAACCGAGGGTCAGACCAACCTCCACGCGGTCGGCGACGACGGCGAGACGCTGCTGGTCGCCTCGAACTACGAGGAACAGATGGACCTCTACCGTCACAACCTCTTGAGCGGCAAGATGGAGAAGGTCACCGACCACGACCAAGTCTGGGAGTCCTGTCTCTCGCGTGACTGCGAGCGTGTCGCTTACGCCGCGAACGAGTCCGACGACGCCGACAACCGAGACACATATCTGGTCGGCGTCGACGGATCGAAGCGGAAAAGGCTTGACGTCGGCGTCGTGGGGTCACATACAGACCCCGCCGACTGGGGACCCGACGGCGACCGGCTACTGATTGCCGACAACAGCGAGGATTTCGGTCGCTGCGGCGTCTACGACCTTACGTCCGGCGAGGTCCGGTGGTACGGTGACCTCGAATACGAGGAGTCGCCCGCGTGTTTCACTGCAGATAGCACGCGATTTCTCGCCGAGCGCGTCCGCGGCGCCACTGTCGTCCCGGTAGTGTACGACGTTGAAACCGGCAACAGTTTCGAGTGCCCGCTCACCAACGGCGTCGCTGAGTTCGGATGGCGGAGCACGAACCTGCTCATGGACGACCGGGCACTCCTCTCGTACACGACGCCGGTCCGCCAGAGAGAACTCGTCGCCTACGACCTCGATACGAACGACACCGAGACGCTGTTCCAACCCGATACCGGCCGCTTCTCTACCGACGACTTCGTCGACGCCGAATACCTCACCGTTGAGTCCGACGGCGTCCCCGAGACGCGACAGGCGGCCGTCGAACACGACCCCTACGAGACGCTCGAAATTGAGGCGCTGTTCTACGACTCCGGGCAGTGCCCCTCTGCGCTTCTGGTCAACCCCCACGGCGGCCCCCGTCGCGCCGATCAAAAGGCGTTCCACTACCGGACGCAGTACCTGCTCTCTCATGGATATTCGATTCTGCAAGTGAACTTCCGCGGGTCGAGTGGACGCGGCCGCGAGTTCGCCCGGAAGCTCGTCGGCGACTTTGGTGGGGCCGAGCAAGGCGACATCGCCACTGTCACCGAACACGTACTCGAAACGCGCGACTGGCTCGACGGGAATCGCGTCTGCGTCTTCGGCGGATCGTTCGGGGGCTACTCGACGTATTGGCAGATAGTCCAGTATCCGGACCTCTATGCGGCCGCAGCACCAGTCGTCGGCTACACCGACCTCGAATTGATGTACGAGGAGGCGATGCCGCAGTTCCGAACCGGGTTCATGCAGAAGTATCTCGGCACGCCCGAGGAGAATCCAGAACTCTATCGTGAGCGGAGTCCCGTCACGCACGCCGAAAACCTCGAAGCGCCGCTGTTGATGGCCCACGGAGTAAACGACCGCCGCGTCCCTGTCTCGCAGGCGCGCGTCTTCCGCAACACGCTGAGAGAACACGGCTATGAGGAGGGCGAGAAGGGAGAATTCGAGTACCACGAACTCGGCGAACGTGGCCACAACACTGCCGACATGAACCAGCGACAGTACACCCTCCGACTGCTCGAATCGTTTCTGAACCGCCGTCTCAGTACATCGGAGATCTAATCCGAGGCAGCCACCCGACGCGGACCTCTGTGCCACCGACGAAACGCACGCTTTTCACCGTCGGCGCGCGTCCGGCCCGATATGAGCGATACGGAGCCGGAGACGGACGCGGTCGACCCCGACGACATCCTCGACGACCTGTTCGCGCTCGTCGAACAGCGCAAGGAGGAACTCCCCGAGGGTTCCTACACGACGTCGCTTTTCACCCACGAGAAGGGTGAAAACGCCGTTCTCGAAAAGCTCGGCGAGGAGTCGACGGAGATCGTTCTCGCGGCGAAAGACGACGACAGAGAGGAGTTGGCCCACGAGAGCGCCGACTTCGTCTACCACCTGTTCGTGCTGCTGTCGATGAAGGAGATGACGCTCGACGACCTGCGGGCGGAACTCGCGGCCCGATTCGGCTGAGCGAGAGCAGTGCGAACAGAAAGCGGTCAGTCGGAGACGAACTGCGCCAACTGTGGCTGTCGCCGGTCGACGTCGAAGTGCGGTTGGACCGACCCCGCGGCGGCGATGCGGTCGAGCGTCAGCATCGGGTCGCCGCCTGCGCGTTCGGTTTCGGCATACAGCGCCTCGATAGCGGCGCGTTCGAGCGCGAGCGAGTCGAGTTTTCCGAGCAGGAGCGCGAAGGCGACGCCCGCGCGACCGTCGGGAAACGAATCGAGCACGTGAGAGAAGTCGGCGGCCTCGGGTGGAGCGACCGAGTCGCCGGATAACTCGGTCGGTTGGGTCCGCAGACAGACCGTACAGAGGTCGACGGCGTCGCTACGCTCGGGTGCGTACTCGCGGAGCTCCTCGGGGACGGCGAAAGAGACCGTTGCCGATTCGCAACTCGAACAGACCATACTCGAGTGAAGGGCGCGGACCCCGAAAAACGCGCGGCTCCCGGCATTCGAGACGAGTCGCCGTCGCGTGATTTCCGGGAGACGATGGGCGGACTACGCAGATGCATCGCTGGCGGGCGAGAGAATAGAGAGGAGAAAAGTGAGATATGCGTGCGTCGGCGCTCAATCGGCCGTGACCGTCTCGGGCTCTTTGGCGGCGGCTTCTTCGGCTTCCCGCTCGGCTTTCTCCTCCTCTTCCTTCTTGGCCTTGATCTTCTTCATGCGGAAGATTTCCTCGCGCTCCTGCTCTTCGAGTTTCTGCTCGATGTACTCCTGACCCTCGTAGAGGTCCGGAAGCACCTTGAACTCCAGTGCGTTGACGCGGCGCTTCGTCGTCTCGATCTCGTGGAGCATCTTCTTCATCGCCGTCTCGACCTCGGCGGCGAGGATGATGGATTCGAGCAGTTCCTCGTAGGCGTCGGCGGCCTCGTCGATGCGCGCCGAGGAGCCGAGCAGGCCGTAGCCGCGCTGGTCGAGGCTCTTTCTCACTCGGCTGGACTCGATCTGGGGGACGACGACACCCATGATGTTCTTCGACTGCGTCGTGATCTCGGGGTGCTCCTTCAGCGCCGCGGCCGCGCCGCGGACGGCGACGTCTCCCTCCATCGCGCGCGCCATGTTGATCTTGTGCTGGGCGCGCTCGTAGTCGTCGGACAGGCCCGACCGCACGTCCTGCGCTTGGTCGAGGATGTCCATGAACTCCATGATGAGGCCGTCGCGCTTCTGTTCGAGCGTGTCGTGACCGCGCTCGGAGAGTTCGATGCGGTCCTCGATCTCCATGAGGTTCTTGCGGGTCGGTTTGACGTCTTCGGCCATCTGTTGTCGGAAGATTGCGGATGGAGGCGGTTAACCTTTTTCTGTTTTCCCGCCGCTGACGGAGTCGGTAGCCGTCGGAAGTGCTGCCGCTCTCGGCGGTCGATAAACGAAGAGAAACGCGTCGAGGTTAGTCCGCGGCGACTTCTTCGGCTTCGGCCTCGCCGACGTCCTCGCGGTAGTACTTCTCGATGAGCTCCTCGTCGATGCGGTTGAGTTCTGGCTTCGGGAACATCGACAGCAGGTCCCAGCCGATGTCGAGCGTCTCGTCGATGGTGCGGTTGGTGTCGAAGCCCTGGTCGACGAACTCCTCCTCGAAGCGGTCCGCGAAGTCGAGGTAGAGGTTGTCGCGCTCGGAGAGTGCCTCGCGGCCGACGATGTTCACCAGGTCGCGGAGGTCCTCACCCTCCGCGTACGCGGCGTACATCTGGTCGGAGACGTCCGCGTGGTCCTCACGGGTGAGGCCTTCGCCGATACCGTCGTCCATCAGCCGGGAGAGGCTGGGCAGCGGGTTTATCGGCGGCTCGATGCCCTGCGAGTTGAGGTTCCGGTCGATGTAGATCTGCCCCTCAGTGATGTAGCCGGTCAGGTCCGGAATCGGGTGCGTGTCGTCGTCACCTGGCATCGTGAGGATGGGAATCTGCGTGACGGAGCCCTCGCGGCCCTCGATGCGACCCGCGCGCTCGTACAGCTGCGCAAGGTCAGTGTACATGTAGCCGGGGTAGCCACGTCGGCCCGGCACCTCTTCACGCGCTGCACCGATTTCACGCAGCGCTTCACAGTAGTTGGTCATGTCCGTGAGGATGACCAGCACGTGGTAGTCCTTCTCGAAGGCGAGGTACTCGGCGGTCGTCAGCGCCATCCGCGGCGTGACCGTCCGCTCGACGGCGGGGTCGTCCGCGAGGTTCATGAAGACCACGGAGCGCTCCAGCGCACCGGTGCGCTCGAAGTCCTCCATGAACTCGTTGGCCTCTTCGGCGGTGATACCCATCGCCCCGAAGATGACGGCGAACTCGGAGCCGTCGTCGTCGCCCTCGTCGTCTTCCTCCTCGGGCACCGTCGCCTGACGGGCGATCTGGAGCGCGAGGTTGTTGTGCGGTAGGCCGGACGCCGAGAAGATAGGCAGTTTCTGCCCGCGGACGAGCGTGTTCATCCCGTCGATGGCGGAGACGCCCGACTGGATGAACTCCTCGGGGTACTCCCGCGAGAACGGGTTGATCGCCTCACCGATGATGTCGTGGCGCTCGTCAGGGACGATCTCCGGGCCGCCGTCGATGGGCTGGCCGGATCCGTCGAGCACCCGCCCGAGGAGGTCCTCGGTGACGGGCATCTTCAGCGTCTCGCCGAGGAAACGGACGGACGCGTTTCGGTCGATACCGGTGGTTCCCTCGAACACCTGGATGGCCACGAGGCCCTCCGAGGATTCGAGAATCTGGCCGCGCTTCGTCTCGCCGTTCGGCGTCTCGATCTCGACGATCTCGTCGTAGCCGACGGGTTCGTCGACTTCGGCGAACACCAGCGGGCCGCTGATCTCGGTGATGGTTTGGTACTCTTTCATTAGTAGAGCTCCCGGAGTTCTTCGGCGATATCGTCTTTGAGATCGGCGATGTACTCCTCGTAGTTCTCCTGGACGCCAACGCGGTTGATGCGCGGCGCGGCGTCGATGGCCGTGATCTCCTCGACGGGGACGCCGGCTTCGAGCGCCTTGAACGCCTCGTCGTGGTAGTGGTGGATGGCCGTCAGGAGCAGGTACGTCTTCTCCGGCGAACAGTAGGTGTCGACCGGGTGGAACGCGTTCTGCTGGAGGTACGCTTCACGGAGGTAGCGCGCGACGTCGAGCGTCAGCTGCTGGTCCTCCGGCAGCGCGTCCTTGCCGACCAGCTGAACGATCTCCTGCAGTTCGCTCTCCTCGTCGAGCACGTCGACGCCCCACTGGCGCTCCTCGGGCCAGTCGTCGGCGACGTTCTCGATGAACCACGGGTCGAGCTGGTTCTTGTACAGCGAGTACGACTCGCCCCAGTTGATCGCCGGGAAGTGCCGCCGTTCCGCGAGGTCGGCGTCCAGCGCCCAGAACGTCTTCACGATGCGGAGCGTGTTCTGGGTGACCGGCTCGGAGAAGTCGCCGCCCGGCGGCGACACCGCGCCGATAGCCGAGACGGAGCCTTCGGTTCCGTTGATGTTCTCGAAGTAGCCGGCGCGCTCGTAGAACTGCGAGAGGCGCGCGGCGAGGTAGGCGGGGTAGCCCTCCTCGCCGGGCATCTCCTCCAGTCGGGAGGAGATCTCGCGCATCGCCTCAGCCCACCGCGAGGTGGAGTCGGCCATCAGCGCAACGTCGTAGCCCATGTCGCGGTAGTACTCAGCGATGGTGATGCCCGTGTAGATGCACGACTCACGTGCGGCGACGGGCATGTTCGACGTGTTCGCGATGAGCGACGTCCGGGCCATCAGCGGGTTGCCGGTCGTCGGGTCCTCCAGTTCGGGGAAGTCCTCGATGACCTCGGTCATCTCGTTGCCGCGCTCGCCGCAGCCGACGTAGATGATGATGTCGGCGTCGGCGTACTTCGCGAGCTGGTGCTGAGTGACCGTCTTCCCGGAGCCGAACGGTCCCGGAATCGCGGCCGTTCCACCTTTCGCGATGGGGAAGAGGCCGTCGAGGATGCGCTGTCCCGACACGAGCGGGGTGCGCGGCGTCTTCTTCTCGGCGGAGGGACGGGGCTGACGGACCGGCCACTCCTGGTGCATCGTGATCTCCTCGCCGTTGTCGAGTTCGACGACCGTCTCCTGTACGGTGAACGAACCCGACTCGACGGAGGAAACCTCGCCGCCTTCGAAGGTCGGCGGAACGAGCACCTTGTGGTCGATGGTGACCGTCTCCTCGACAGTGCCGACGACGTCGCCGGGGGCGACCTCGTCGCCCTCCGAGACCTCGGCGACGAACTCCCACTGTTTCTCCATCTCGATGCCGGGCGCGTCGACGCCGCGGTCGAGGAAGGCGCTGTTCATCTTCTCTTCGAGAACGTCGAGCGGTCGCTGGACGCCGTCGTAGATGGAGTCCAGCAGGCCGGGACCGAGGTCGACAGTCAGCGGTTCGCCCGTGTTCTCGACGGGTTCGCCGGGACTGACGCCCGAGGTCTCCTCGTACACTTGGATGGTCGTGGTGTCGCCTTCGATCTCGATGACTTCGCCCATCAGCCCTTCGTCACCGACGTACACGACGTCGTTCATCCGGGCGTCGAGGTCGACGGCGGTCACGACCGGACCGCTCACGCTCTGAATTCGGCCGTCCTCTCGGACGGTCTCCTGTGTTGCTTGGCTCATTGATTCTCGTCCTCCATTAGGTCGATACCGATTGCTCGTTTGATCTGCTCGCGCAGTCCACCGCCGCCCGCGCTGCCCGAACCGAGCGTAACGAGCGTCGGTTCGATACTCTGTTCGACGGACTGTCGGACGTTGCGCGAGAGGTGCGCGAGGTCCTCGTCGTGCATCACGACGATGCCGACGTCGTCGTCGGCGAGCGTCTCCTCGACGGCGGCGTCGAGGCGCTCGTCTTTCTCATCCTCGGGGACGTTCTGGAACTTCCGAACGCCCGCGAGGCGGAAGCCGGTGGTGAAGTCGGGGCTGCCGATAACGGCGATCTCCTGACTCATAGTATCACCAGTTCCTCTTCGATCTCGTCCTCCGAGAGGCCCGCCTCGCGTCCGCGGGCGATGGCGCGGATGTTCTCTACTTCCCGCTCCTTGGCGAGAATGTAGGAGATAACCGGCGACACCGACAGCGGGAACACGTGGCCGAGACTTCCCGAGTACTCCAACAGCGCCGCTTCGAGCGCACGTTCGAAGCCGATGAGGGAGTCCGCGCGTTCGAGCTCGTCGAGTGCCGACGAGAGTCGGTCGCCGTAGACGCTGTCTCGAATCCGCGACACCAACTCGTCGGGGTTCTGTGCCAGCTGCGACAGCTCGGTCGCGCTGAACAGTCGCCCGCCGTCGATGTAGTACTCCGAAGGGTCGATGTCCGCCCCGCTGCGGGCGAGACGGAGCGCGTTCCGCGCGTTGCGGAAGTCGATCTCGGCGTACAGGAACTCACGGTACTGCTCGGTCGCCTCGTTGACGACGAGACCGTCGAGCAGGTTTTCGTAGAACGCGCGGTCGACGGCGTTCTCCAGCGGGACCAGTACGCCCGACTCCTCGTAGTCGTCGTACGCCGCTCTGAGCGGTCGTCCGTAGATGGTCCCGTCGAGGGAGTCGACCACCTCTTCGATGGTCGTCGCTTCGAGCAGTCGCTCTATTCGACGGTCGCCGAACTCACCGGCACGGATGAGGTCGGTCTCGACCTCCTCGCGCGGCGTATCGGTGTAGATACCGCGGATGACCGTCTTCACGTTCCACGCGTCGAACTTCCGGAGGTAGCGTGCGATGAGGTCGTAGAGTCGCCCGTTGGCCCAGTCGAGAATGTCGTTGAACTGCTTCGCGAGGTTGCGGTTCAGCGCGAACTCGATCAGGTCGACGCCCGAAAAACGGGCCCCGAGGGCGTTGATCTCCTCTTCGTACGTCGACTCCTCCATGAAGCGAGCGATCTCGGCGGGGCCCATCCGGAGGAGTTTGCGGTAGTCCTCGTCGTCGTACAGCGCACCGCGTCGCGAACGGACGCGGGCGTTGACGTACTCCGGATTCGAGCTGCCGGTTGCGCTCATTGGTCGAATAGTCGGGCGCTCACGTCCTTCAAATTATCCTCCCAGACGGAGTCGAGGACGGAGTCGAACGTGTTGTTCACCCGAACGCGGGAGTTTTTGCCTTCGACGTAGACGCCGCCGATACAGTCGCGGTCGCCCACGAACTCGTAGCCGTCGTAGTCGGCGAGAATCTCGGTGATGAGCGTCTCGTCGTCGGCACGTCCGTACACGTACACCTCGTCTTCGTCTTCGAACTCCGTCGAGGCCGCGTCGAGCAACTCACGGGTGAGTTCCTCGCGGTCGTCACCGGAGAGATCGACGAGTTCCGCTTCGACCTGCTCGTACACGTCTTCGAGCACGTCGCGGCGGGCTTCGAGGCGCTTCTGCTTCGCTTGCAGTTTCGCGCTCGACAGCGTCTGTTCGCGCTCCTGCGCGATTTTCCGCTCGACTTCGCGTTTCCGCTCTTCGAGCAGTTCCTCTGCGTCGGCCTCGGCTTCGGCGACGATCTCGTCGGCGCGTGCTTGGCCCTCCTCGCGGAGGTTCTCCGCACGTGCGCGGGCCTCGTCTCGAATGTCCTCAACGACAGTATCCAAACTCATGGTGGAAAGAGAGGGGCTGGTTTAGACCAGGAAGATGACGACGAGCGCGAGAATGACGAGCGTCTCCGGCAGGACCGTCAGAATCAGGCCCTGCACGAAGAGGCTCTCGTCCTCGGCGATAGCGCCGACTGCCGCGGCACCGATACCGCGCTCGGCGTAGCCCGCGCCGAACGCGGCGAGGCCGACGGCGAGCGCCGCTGCCGCCGACGGCTCGATGGCGGGGCCGCTGGCGGTTCCTTCTGCCTGCAATGCAACGTTTGCGAGTTCGGGTAGGGTTTCGAACATAGTGGATGAGTCGTCAGTACCGTGTGGTACTGTTTTCGGTCGTCTCCGAACAGTTCGTATTTGACCGCACAGCCGTCATAAAGCTTCCCAAAGAAGTCCGTCAGCGGTGGCGAAAGCGAGCGATTCGGGCCACTTTCGGATGTCACAGTCTACCGAGGCAGTCGCTTTCAGGGTTTAAAAACGAAGGCGTGAGCGGCGAGGCGTCAGTCCTCGGTGGTGTATCGCCGGTCGTAGCCGAACGGCTCGTACTCCTTGCCGCCACCCTCGTAGAACTTCCCGAAGAACTCCACGTACTCGAGACGGACCGCCTGCAGGCCGGCGCTCGTGACGCCGAGCGCGAGCACGAGCAGGTGGCCCAGCACGAGCACGACGAGGCCGACGAGGACGAGCGCGGCTCCGCCGTGGACGAGGCCGGGATACATGATCGCTTCGGCCCCGTACTCGCTGGTGACGTACTCCGGACCGTAGCTGAGCATGAAGTGGAACTCGCCGTGGTGCTGGTACGCTCCGAAGAACAGGAGGTTGACGACGAACGCCATTCCCGCCTTCGCGAGCAGCACCGCGGCGATCCGCGTGTACGACAGCACGTTGACGAGCACGTTCAGCGCCTCGACGACCTCGATCGGTTCGCCGAGGGCGAGCAGTACGACTCCGGCGAAGAACGCGGCGATGCCGATCCAGCCGACGATGGCTGGGAAGCCGGTGAAGCCGAGTGGAATCACGCCGTTAGCCGAGAACGTCTGGTAGACGAACTCCGGGGCGGTGCCCTTCAGGATGTCGCTGAAGACGAACACCCACAGGCCGTTGAGCATGAGGAGCCACGAGCCGCTCTCGTACACCGCGTGCTTGAGGTCGTGGTGCTCGTTGACCTCGACGAAGTCGAGAATCCACCCGAGGTTCAGGTGGAAGATACCGACGAGCACACTCACGACCAGCCAGCCGGTCGCCCAGCCGATCTGGGACGGCGACAGACCCTTCAGCAGTGGTGCGTGACCGAGTCCGAGCGCCCCCTCCCAGAAGTACGTCGAGATGAGGTGCAGCCCGAAGATTTCGCCGTACAGCACGCCGAATAGCATCGTGAACAGGCCGGCCCAAATGGTAATCCCGCCCATGCTCTTGAACGCCTCGCTGTCGAACTTCGTGTAGAGGTAGTAGCCGATGCCGGTGTATATGGCACCGTAGCCAAGGTCACCGATCATGAACCCAAAGAAGGCCGGGAACGTCAGGAAGACGAGCACCGACGGGTCGAACTCGTTGTACTTCGGTCGGCTGACCGCGTTGACGAGCACCTCGAACGGCTTGGCGACGCCCGGGTTATCCTGAATAACGGGCGGGTCGTCGCGCTGCATCACGACGCTGTTGCCGCCGTCGGCGCGCACTTCGTCGTCGCCGCTGCCGCCGTCGGCGGCGGCCGCGGGTTCGCCGGTCGAACCGTCGACCTGGTCGATCCACGCCTCGTGTCCACCGCTCTTGAAGCTCGCGCGTTCTATCTCCTCGACTTCGACGTGCTGGCTCACGTCGTCGCGGAGCGCGCTCGCGAACTGCGTGTAGCGCTCGGTCGGAATCCAGCCCTCGGCGACGAAGGCGTTCTCCGTCGTCGCGAACGAGAGCGGCGCTTCGGTCTTCTGGACCTCGATGGAGAGCTGTTCCTCGGCGGCGAGCAGGAAGCCTGCGGCGTCGACCTTGACCTCCTCGAGTTCGTTCTCGACCTTCGACAGTTGGGACTCGATCTGCTGTTCACGGTGACGGAGTTCGTCGACGTACTCCTCGGGACTCGACTCGGACTGAGGAATCTCGTACGTCGAGAAGTCGGTGCCGACGAGCGCCTCGTCGAGCGCGCCCTCAGCCGCGTCCTCGGGGTACGCGAAGACCGCGAACACGTCGTCGCCCTCGAAGATCTCGAACGCGTCGATCGTCTCGGCGTCCGCGAGCGCGCGCTCGACCTCGTTGCGGTTCCCCTCGCCGACGGCGACCTGCAGGGTGTTGTAGCCCGACAGCAGGTCGAGGTCGATGCCGAGGTCCGCGAACGGTTTGACGGCGTCGATGTCTTCTCGGACGTTTCGGAGGTCGTCGCGGAGGTCTTCGCGGCGGTCGTCGAGTTCGTTGACCTCGGCGCGGATCTCCGCGAGTTCGGCTTCGACTTCCTCGTCGTCGTCGAACGTTCGAGTCGGCCCCGCGTCGTCATCGTCGACGTCGAGGATGCTCTCCAGCGACCGGACGGTGACGAGTTTGTCCGAGGCTTCCTCGGCACCAGAGACGGGGTCACCGCGCGAGAATCCCTCCCACGAGTCGGTGTAGTCGGTTACGTGCAGGAGGTTCAGGTCGTGCACCGTCTCGATGACGTCGTCCATGAACCGCTTGGACCCGGTCACCGAGACCTTACTCATCTGTTCAGGTCTGAGCATGCACCGCCTCCTCGAACCGTTCTACGGTATACTCTACCGCCTCCTCGACGTTCGACTGCGCCTCGGAGACGAGTTCCTCGCGGGCGCGCTCGCCCTCCTCGAGGATAGTCTCGCGTTCGGCCTCGATCTCTTCGCGGGCCTCCGCGAGACGGCGCTCCTCTAATTCGGACGCCTCCGCTTCTGCCTCGGCCCGAATCTGCTCGGCGCGGTCGCGGGCGTCGGAGATCAGTTCGTCGCGCTCGCGCTCAGCCTGCGCGATGATGTCGTCGGCGTCGGATTCGGCCGACTTGATCCGTTCGAGAACCTCTGGTCTCGGCATACTCACTAATCGTTGGAAACTTGCACCACGGCCGTATAAGGTGTTTGCGGAACCCGTCGCAGGAACTCGAACGCGGCGGGCTTTCGCGGAGCCGACGACTGCACCGACAGCGGGACCGTCCGGACGCCGAACCGGTCGCTGCCGGAGAATCCGCAGGATTATGCCCGCCGAGTCCGAACCGCCGACAATGGGTATCCTCGAGGACAAGGGACGGGCGCGACTGTTCTACAAGTACCTCTCGAAGGTGTACGACCAGGTCAACCCGTTCATCTGGAACGAACAGATGCGCACGGAGGCGCTGGCGCTACTCGACATCGAGCAGGGCGATCGCGTCCTCGACGTCGGCTGCGGAACCGGCTTCGGCACCGAAGGACTGCTCCAGCACACCGACGACGTTCACGGACTCGACCAGAGCGTCCACCAGATGGAGAAGGCGTTCCAGAAGTTCGGCAAGCGCGACAAAGTCAAATTCTACCGCGGCGACGCCGAGCGCCTCCCGTTCACCGACGACAGCTTCGACATCGTCTGGTCCTCCGGTTCCATCGAGTACTGGCCCAACCCGGTCGACGCGCTCGCGGAGTTCCGCCGCATCGTCAAACCCGGCAAGCAGGTGCTCGTCGTCGGCCCGAACTACCCGAAGACGACGGTGATGCAGAAAGTCGCCGACTCCATCATGCTCTTTTACGACGAGGAGGAGGCCGACCGGATGTTCGAGGAGGCGGGATTCGAAGACGTCGAACACGTGCTGATGGGACCGTCGTACGACCCGGACATCGCCATCACCACCGTCGCCCGCGCGCCCGAGGAGTAGCGCGTCGGAGACGAAGCGCGTCGGAGACGACTAGCACGACGGCCGGAGACGGCTTCGCATCCGATTCTCGCGTTCTCTCTTTCCGGCTCTCTCGTTCGTCGAGCGCCGACGGCCACCGAACGCTCGTTCACCGAACGACCACCGAGAGCGTCGCGAGCGGTCGTCCGTCGTAGCGGATGTCGACGGTCACCGACGACCCGGCGGTCAGGTCGGGGTCGTTGGTGTCGGCGACGGCGAACGACGCCGTCTCGCCGGCGCTCCAGCGGGCGTCCGCGGCGGAATTGAACGGTCCCGTCGGGCCGGGACGAAAGCCCCACTCGGAGAAAAACGGAAGCGCGGGCTGTTCGGCGAGCGGCGCGCCGTCGACGCTGACGCGAAGGTCGAGGCGGCGCACGTCGAGCGTCTCGCCGCCCCGGTGGACGAACCGCAGCGTGTCGTCACTGACCGTGAGCGACAGCACCGCCCGCGCGCCGTCGGACGACATCTGTGCGTGGTCGAGCGCGACGGCACCGACGCTGGCGGCAAGACCGATCGACACGAACAGCAGGAGGACAATGCCGACGGCGGGGACCGACGCGCGGGAGCGGTACGACACGTCGCGCAGTGGTCCGGTCATCGGTGATAAGGGTCCGTTTGCATCTGGGGGCGGTGTTTAGTCGAGTTACTCACCGAACGTTGAGGGAGCGACAACCGGCCGAACGGCCACCACAGGGTGGGACTTCGGTGAATCGCTCGCCTCCTGTTCATACCACCAGAAAATCCCTCACTACCCATCCGGGGACGAGAGAGATATCAGCATAAAACGACTCTATAGCGACTCCGATCAGGATACGACGCGGACGTGCGTCGGCGGCGACGCGAGCGAGTCGTTCGGGTCACCGACGTTCATAGCATCGTCGGGGCTGAGTTCGATGGAGACGAAGGAGTTACCGCGGATGGCCTGCACGACGAACTCGCCGTCGGGGGCGGGCGTCCAGAGGACGCCGTCGGCGTTCGTGCGCCCGAGGAACGCCGGTTGCTCGTTACTGTCCGGCCGTCCGATGCTAATGTTGCCCTGTACGGGGTCGCCAGTCGCCGCGTTGACGAGTTCGATGCGGAGCGGCCCGCCGGCGTAAGTCTGGTTGACCCGCAGTTCGAGTCCCGAACGAGTGTTGTCGACCGCTTGGCCGACGTGCACGCCGTCGAGGCGGATTCGCTGGATCTCCCTGAACACCTGTCCGTCGTTTCCGCGATCGACGTAGGCGGTGAGGTCGCCGCCGGCGTACTGCACCTTACCGACGAAGATGTTGCTCGCCTGTACGCCGGTCGGACTGTTGAACTCGCCGCGCTGCATGATGACCGGATACGCCCGCTCCATCACATCGGGGAGGTCGCCGACGGAGATCCGTCCGGACGCCTCGGAGGTGCGCCGCGTCCCGTCGTACACCTCGCGGACGTAGACGCCGTCGTCGATGGTCGAGAGGACGACACCGTCGTCGGTGGTCTGGACGAACGTTCGGGTGAAACTGTCCCCGCCGCGGAGGGCGTTCGCGGCGCGTTCACGAATCGGTCCGCGCATCGTCTGCAGTTCGAGTTTGACCGATCCGACCCGACCGTCGATGTTGAACGACTCGATGTCGTCGGCCGTCGTCGCGAGCATCGTCGCGTTCTCTCGGAGTTCCGCCGCCTCGGTGTGGACGTGCGCCAGTCGAATCAGGAGTTCCCTGGCGGAGAGCTCCCCGTCGGCGTGGGCGGCCAGCGCCGCCCGCTCCTCCGCGCGGAGGTCGTCGACGCGGATTTCGAGTTCGGTCAGCGCGCGCAGAACCGCTTTGCGGCGCTCGTCTTCGTTCTCCATGGCGGCGAGTCGTTGTCGCATCGTTCGCGTCCGGAGGTCGGTCTGCAGTCGCGTCTCTCGGACGCTCAACGCGGCGCTCAGATTCGACGACGACGTTCCGAACTCTGCGGCGGTCGCGTCGTCGTCAAGCATCAACACGCTCGTCTCGTTGTGGATCTCGGCGAGCGAGAGATTCGATTCGGTGGTCGGCGACTCGGCGGAGGGCGAGGTCGGGGAATCGACGGCCGGCGGCGCGGCGACGACGACGCCAGCGACCGACGAGACCAGGAGGAGGACCGCAGTGACCAGCGCGGCGGACTGTCTCATCAACGGCGCGTACACAGCCATCATATTAAAACCGGTCGCTGTCCGACACACGACGACCTACCGACACGAATCGGCGGTGGCGGATCCGCGGCCGCAATCAGACGGAACCGAACCTGCGGTGTAGCTGTGGCGACACCCTGCTGTGGCGGCGTCGTGGCGTCCGGCGGTCGGACGCCTGTCGGACGTCCGATGGAAAGCGTTTTGCCGTACCCCTGAGAGTTGGTGAACTGTATGCGGTACGCCGCCCTCGTGCTCGCCCTCCTCGTCTTCTCAGCCGGGTTCGCTCCACCGGCCGCCGCCGTCGTCGGTACCGACGACGGACAGAGAGCGACGGCGTTCCAGACGGACGAACCGCCGAAGACGCAACTCGTCATCGCCATCCAAGGCAACGGCGACGCGAGGTGGTCGGTCGTCACGCGTTATCCGCTGCGCGGTGACAACAGCACGGCGGCGTTCGAACAACTCGTCGCCGACCTCCGAAACGGCGAAGCCAACGCCACGGTCGACGAAGGGACGTTCGAGCAGTTCGCGACCCTTTCCTCGGAGGCGACAGGCCGCCAGATGGAGATACAGAACGTCACCTACGAGGGCACCGTTCGGAACGAGACCGGCGTCCTGAACATGACGTTCACGTGGACGAACTTCGCGCAGGAGACGGACCAAGGACTCAGAGTCAGCGACGCGTTCGAGACCCCCGACGGCGGGACGTGGTTCCCCCGCCTCACAGCGGACCAGCAACTCGTCATCCGAACGCCGACGAACTGGGAGATACAGAGCAACTTCCAGGCGACCAAAGACAACGACTCGCTCGTCGTCGACGGTCCCCGCGACCTCACTGACAGGTCGGGTACGGGTAACGTCATCTTCGTCTCGTACGACTCGCCGGGGCCCGGACGCCTGACGCCCGGCGGCGAGAACGAGAACGACCTCGCACTCATCGCAGGCGTCGGCGCAGTACTCGTCTTCGCGGCGATGATCGCCGCCGTCGTCCTCCGGCGTCGACAGGAGTTCGACGAGGCCGACGAAAAGATCGTCACCGTCGACGGCCCGTCGACGACGCCTCGACCGACCGACGACGGCGGGGGATCCGTCGCCGACCCATCGCCCGAAGAACCGGCGGTCGAAGACGACGTCGACCTCTCGCTGCTCTCGGACGGCGAACGCGTCGAACGACTGCTCGAACGCAACGGCGGCCGGATGCGACAGGCCAACATCGTCGCGGAGACCGGTTGGTCCGACGCGAAGGTTTCGCAGTTGCTCTCGTCTTTGGCCGACGAGGGACGCGTCGAAAAACTCCGCCTCGGCCGCGAGAACCTGATTTCGCTCCCCGACGACGGTGGCGACAGCGACGACGACGGAGACGGCGACACCAGCGGCAACGGTGGGAAACGGCGATAACGAACTCGTCGCCGAGTGAGAATTTGTCGCGCGTCGTCGTTTTTCGCCCTCTCGTTCCGAAAACGTTTACCGACGAGTGGAGGTAGTGGTCGATGATGAAGATTCTCGTAACCGTCAAGGAAGTCGCCGAAGTCGAAGACGACTTCGAGATCGACGGGCTCGGAATCGACGAGGCGTACCTCGAGTACGACCTCAACGAGTGGGACGACTACGCCGTCGAGGAGGCGGTACAGATCGCCGAGAGCGGTGACGACGTCGAAGTCGTCAGCGTCACCATCGGTCCCGAACGGAGCGAGGAGACGATTCGGATGGCGCTCGCGAAGGGCGCCGACCGTGCAATTCGCGTCTGGGACGACGCGTTCGAGAGCGTCGACCTGCTCGACGTGGCCGCGAAGACGCGACTGCTCGCCGCCGTCGTCGAGCAGGAGGAACCCGACCTCGTGCTGACCGGCGTCCAGGCCTCCGACGACGGCTTCGGTGCGACGGGCGTCTCCGTCGCCGACGCCGTCGGCTTCGAGTGGGCCGCCGTCGTCAACGAACTCGAACTGGAAGAGAGCGTCGCCAACGTCCGCCGCGAACTCGAAGGTGGCGTCGAGGAACTCACGGAAGTCGATCTCCCCGCGGTGTTCACCATCCAGACGGGCATCAACGAGCCGCGCTACGCGAGCCTGCGCGGGATTCGGCAGGCCCAGCGCAAGGAGATTGCCCCGATGGGACTCGACGACCTCGGTCTCGACGCCTCGGCGCTCGACAGCCCCATCGAACTCACGGGGATGCGCGAACCCGAGAGCGAATCGGACGCCACCATCTTCGAGGGCGACGCCGAGGAGACCGCCGCCCAACTTGCGGACGTTCTCCGCGAGAAGGGGGTGGGCGCACAATGACCGTCCTCGCTATCGCCGACCACCGCCGCGGTGACCTCCGCGACGTGAGCTACGAGCTCGTCACCGCGGGCCGACAGCTCGCCGACGCGACCGGCGGCGACCTCCACGTGGCCGTCATCAGCGGCGAGGTCGACGAGTTCGCCGAGAACCTCAATCTCGACGGCGTTGACGCCGTCCACACCGTCGAGAACGGCGAGGAGTTCAACCACGACGTGTACGCGGGCGCGGTCGAGGCGCTCTACGGCGAACTCGAACCCGCGGTCCTGTTGATGCCCAACAGTGTCAACGGTCTCGACTACGCGCCCGCCGTCGCGAACGCGCTCGACCTGCCGCTCGTCTCCGACGCCGTCGACTTCGACTACGACGATGGACTCACGGCGACCCGCGAGATGTACGAGTCGAAGGTCGAGACGACCGTCGACGTGGATGCAGAACACGTCGCCGTCACGATTCGCGGCGGCGAGTGGCCCGCCGCGACGAACGTGGGCGACGCCGAGGTGTCGGCGTTCGACTACAGCCCCGAGGGCGAACTCGGTTCCCGCGTGCTGGGCTTCGAGGAGGTCACCGGCGGCGACGTCGACATCACCGAGGCGGACGTGCTCGTCTCGGTCGGTCGCGGCATCGAGGAGGAGGAGAACCTCGAACTCGTCGAGGAACTCGCCGACGCGCTCGGCGCGACCCTCTCCTCGTCGCGGCCCATCGTCGACGCCGGGTGGCTCCCGCCGAACCGGCAGGTCGGCCAGTCCGGCAAGGTCGTCACGCCGGACGTCTACCTCGCCGTCGGCATCTCCGGGGCGGTTCAGCACGTCGCCGGGATGAAAGGCTCCGACACCATCGTCGCTATCAACACTGACCCGAACGCCCCCATCTTCGACATCGCCGACTACGGCATCATCGGGGACCTGTTCGAGGTCGTTCCAGAACTGATCGAGCAGTTCTCCTGAACCTTTTTCGCTGTCGCCGAAAGGCGCGTAGCGCCTTTCGAGACGACGAGAAACGCCGTAGGCGTCTCTCGAACCGCGCTCGGCCGCTTCGCGGCCTCGCTCGGTAAAAGGTTCATCAAAAGCACTCCTCACTCATTTCAGCGCGGCAAGCCGCGCTTCCATTCGTTCGTCGGCCGAAGATCGCAAAGCGGTTTTCGCACGTGACAGAACCGCGTGCTGTGAATGGCCTCGCTCGCGGACCAGTCCCGCGTGAAATCGGCCGAGGAAAGACACCAAGTGGCGGACTCGTTTTCTCTCCGTTTCGGTACGTACTTCCCTGACCACCCCTACCTGTCCGATAATGGAGTATTTGGAGCGCCGGGTCGCGATGGTCAACGACCGTCTCGAAGCGGTCGTCGAGTCGGTCGAACCCGACGAGTTGTCCGAGCAACTCGGCCACGTCTCCCTCGCGGGTGGCAAACGCGTGCGACCCACGGTGACGCTCCTCGTCTGCGAAGCGGTCGGCGGCGACCCAGCCGACGCCGTCGACTTCGCCGTCGGCGTCGAACTCGTCCACAACGCGTCGCTCGTCGTCGACGACATCATCGACCGGTCGGATCTTCGCCGGGGGACGCCGAGCGCGTGGGCCGAGTACAGCTACGGGTCGGCGATTCTCGCCTCCGACGGCCTGCTCGGCGAGGCGTTCGCGCTCTTTTCGGCCGAGGAGCAGGCGATGCAGGTCGTCGCCGAGTCGATGGTCGAACTCGGCGAGGGCGAGGCGACGGAGCTCGTCGCGCAACCGACGGACGAGGAGGAGTACATGGAACTCGCGCGCCGGAAGACGGGTGCGCTGTTCCGCGCCGCCGCCGAAGTCGGCGCGGTCGCCGGGGGAGCGGACCCGTTCGCGGTCGAATCGTTCGGCGAGTACGCCGAGCGCGTCGGCATCGCGTTCCAGATTCGCGACGACGTGCTCGACGCGACGGCCGACTCGGCGGACCTCGGCAAGCCCGCCGGACAGGACGAGACGATGGAACGCCCGTCGCTCGTCCAGATTACGGACCTGACGCCCGAGGAGGCCGACGGACGCGCCCGAGCGCAGTCGGAGGCGGCGCTCGACGCGCTCGACGCGACGGATATCTCCGAGTCGGACGCGAGAAAGTATCTCCGCGATCTCGCGGAGTTCGTCGTCGTCCGCGAGCGCTGACGTTCGTCGCCTCCGGACGCCGACTCTCGCTTCTTATGCCGGTTCCGCGCCGGTCGGATACTTCGACTCCGCGATGGCGAATGTGAGCGTGCTCAACACGCCGAGCAGCGTCCCCGCCGTGAGCGCCAGCGCGAGGTCAGTCAACGTGAGCGTCCGAACCAGCGCTACCGTCTCGCCCGCCGGGAGCAGCCCCGAGAGGAAAAAGCCCGACAGTGCGTAGAGTACGAGCGCGATGGCGACGACGTAGAACGGCGCGTTGAGGTAGCGCCACTTGAACTCGTCGACGAGATACTCGTCGGTCACCTGGCCGAGACTGCTCGTGACGCCCGCCGCGGCGAACCATTGGACCGCGCCGTGGACAAACGCCGCCGCCAACGCCGGGGCGGTGAGCGACCCGCCGACGGCGCGTTCGACCGCCTGTATCGTCTCGACGCCCTGCGCGCCGCCGACGATGATGAGCGCAGCGGCGACGACGTAGGTGATGAGCGTCACCCGTCCGGCGTAGAGGATGTTCCGCGCGCGCGCTGCCGCGTCGTCGACGAACCGTTCCAAACCGAGTCCGCGAAACAGGACGTACAGACCGAGGAGCGCGGAGATGAGTCCGAGCACCGTCGCGCCTTCGACATCGAACAGCGTCGCGATGGTGACGAACGGGTAGATGAGCAGCAGGATGCCAAGCGGGACGAGGATGGTCCCGCGCGTCTCGGGGTCGTCGAGCACCTGCTTTATCGTGTAGTACATCGACTCCAGGTCCTGCGCTTGCCGGACGACGACTCGCCGGACGCTGTCGATGGGGACCCGAGAGCGGATGACCGGCAGCACCGACTCGTCCTGCGCGCCGTCGGTGATGACGACGGCGCGGACGTTCTCGCCGGTCTGGAGACCCGCTAACACTTCGTCGACCTCGTCGCCGACGGCGCGGTTGGCCTTCACGTCGTTGCCGTTGAGACCCGTGACGGCGGCGACTTCGACCTCCTCGGCGTCGTCGGGGTCGCCGTCGGCGAACTCGGAAACGAGGTCGTCGTGGACGTGGATGCCCTGAAAGAGGACGTTTACGTCGGAGTCCTCCGGGTCGGCCGTCGCGAGCGCGACCGCGGCGTCCTCGACGGCGTCGCGACCGACTACCGGCGTCCTCACGCCGGTTTTGCGGCCGAGGTCGTCGTCAAGGTCGACACAGAGGACGAGCAGCATCGTCAGCGGCTACGCCAGCATGCTATATTTGCTTTCGGGAGCGTCGGCGCTCTCCGGTCGGCCAGTTATCGGCCTTCGAGTTCTGAGAGGACGCGCCGGAGTCGGCGACGGCTCGACAGATACGACGCGCCGCCGGTGACGAGAAAGAACATGCCGATGCCGACGAACAGCAGCCCCAGCGTGTCGGTCGCATCGCCGACGAACAGCCGATACAGTGCGACGCCGAACAGAAACGACGAAAACCCCGTTCTGACGTGTGCGAGCGTCGTCCGCTCGCGGGCGAGACGCGTTCGTTCGACCGCCAAATCCCGGTGCGACGTTGCCGACGCGGACGCGTCGTCGGACGGGTCGGTGCCAAAGTCGGCCATCGTCGACAGTTCGACGCCGACGCGAAAGCGCGTTTCGTCGCAGACGTCGAACATCGTCGTGGACACCGAGTGCAGACGCGCACCGAATGCGAACAGCCACCACACGCGAGCGAAAGACGAGTCGCACGCCTTTTGACGCTGCGCCGAATACAACGTCGATAGCGAATGATTTCGAAGGGCTGCGAACAGTGCGCTATGGGTGGGAAGATGGTACTCTTCGTCTACGGGTACTGCGACCAGCGGGACTGTTTCTACTGCCCTCTCGGCGAGAATCGCAAGAACGTCACCGACGTGTACGCCAACGAGCGACTCGTCGAGGAGGACGAGGACGTCATCCGCGAGGCCAAGCGGATGGACGCGCTCGGCACCTCTATCACCGGCGGCGAACCGCAGGAGGCGCTCGACAAGACCTGCCGGTACCTCCGCCTCCTGAAGGAGGAGTTCGGCGAGGACCACCACACTCACCTCTACACCGGTATCACGGGGGGTCGCGAGAACATGTGCCGCCTCGCCGAGGCCGGACTCGACGAGATTCGGTTCCACCCGCCTTTGGAACTGTGGGGCGAGATGCACGGCACCGAGTGGGAGGAGATTCTGTACATCGCCCGCGAGGAAGGGCTGACGCCCGCCTTCGAGATTCCGGGCATCCGCGCCGAGGAGGAGTTCTTGGAGTTCCTCGACGAGGGCGCGGCCGAGTTCTGCAACGTCAACGAGTTCGAGATGTCCGACGGGAACTATCGAAGAATGCAGGAGGAGGGCTACGAACTGCAGGAGGGCCACATGTCGGCCGTCGACGGCTCGAAGGAGGCCATCTTGGACGTGATGGGCGACCACGAGCGCGTCTACTTCTGTACCTCCGTCTTCAAGGACGCCGCCCAGCACCGCAACCGCCTGAAGCGCATGGCCCGCAACATCCGCCGCGAGTTCGATGAGATAACCGACGACGGCACGCTCGTCTACGGCAAGACGTGGGAACCGGAGGCACGACTGCAGGAACTCGGCGTTCCGGAGGAGTTCTACACCGTCAAATCCGACCACGTCGAACTCGCGTGGTGGCTCCTCGAAGAGATGATCGAGGAGGGCGACGTCGAGAAAGGCGAAATCGTCGAGCAGTATCCGACCGTCGACGGGACAGTGGTCGAGCGAACGCCGTTGGCGTAGGATCGGTTCGGATATTTTCGGCCCAGATTTTTGCGAGGAGGATTGCGAGCGTAGCCTCGTCGGCGAGCGGACGCCGTTAGTGTGACGTAGTCTCTGCTTTCGTGTCCACAACTCAGACGTACTCGACGGTGAGCGCGTAGTACGCGCTCGGGCCGAACACGAGCGCCGCGGCGACGACGGTCCACTCGTCGACTGCGACGCCGAGAGCGGTCACGACGGCCAGGAGACAGACACCGGCGGCGACGCCGACGAGGACGAACAGCCGACGTGTCGACGGCGACGGAAACGCGCCGCGTCGAGCGGCGTAGAGGCCCCCTGTGAGCGAGACGAGAAGCGCGTCCGCCGTCGCGTACAACGCGGTGTCGGCGATAAATCCGAGCGAGAGGAGTCCGACGGCGAGTCCGAGACAAGCGAGCGCCGTCCGAGCGGGGGTGAGCGGGTTCACTGCGGCGCCGTACCGGAGGTAGTAGCCGAGCGGCGGCAGAAGCGCCAGCAGCGCCAACAGGATACCGAACGTGAACCCGGCGAGCGGGGAGGCGAGCGCGATCCCGCCGAGCGTCGCCTCGACGAGGAGGACGGTCCCGACGAGGCATCCGAGCGCGAGCACCGCCATCGGCGGGAGCACGGCCGTCGGGTCGTCGTCGTGGACGACGGCGTAGGCGGCGAACGGGTAGCCGAGCGCGACGGCGACGAGCGTCGTCCGGAGGACGTCGCCGGTGAGGACGAGCGACGAGACCAGAAACGAAAGCGAGAGAAACGCCCCGGTGACGAGCGCGAACTCCGGGACGTGACGACCCATGACGGAACGTTCGAACGGGGCGGCAAAACGGGTTTCGACCCGGTGAGCGATACACAAGCGTTTAGACGACACCCTGAGTAGTCACGTCCATGCCGGACTGTCCATTGGCCGACGAGTGCCCGAGTTTTTCGGAGCGAATCCAGGGAATGGGATGCCAACACTACGGCGACCGAGGCGGCGCCGAGTGGTGCAACCACTACAGCATGCCCATCCGCGACCTGAAGCAACAGCCCGTCAAACCCGGCGAAGAGGTCGTCGTCGAGGTGACCGACATCCACGAGAGCGGCGCAGGCGTCGGGCGAACCGAGGACGGTTTCATCGTGTTCGTCGACGGGGTTCTCCCCGACGCGCGGGCGCTAGTGAAGATTACGAAAGTGAAGTCGAGTCACGCCCGCGCCGAGGAGGTCGAACGACTCCCGATGGACCCCGAGTCCGAAGACCCGGAAGCGGAGCAGAGCGGCGACGGCGAGGACGACAGCGACGGGGGAGGGCCGAAACGCCCTACCGCGCTCGGTAGCCGCGACAACTTCTGGGGTTCGTAAGCGCCGGCCGTCAGCGACGCGGCCCCCACGGACAGTCCCGACTTTCGGTTTTCTGTACCCTTTTTGCCGACGGCGTTCGACGCACGCGTATGGACGAACAGGACGTGACCGAGATACTCGAACAGGCGGGCTTTGCGCCCGACGAGAGCGTCCTGACGCACCGACAGGCCGAGGTGCTCGCGCTCCGCGAGCGCGGCGTCCGGCAGTCCGACATCGCCGATTTCCTCGGCACGTCGCGGGCGAACGTCTCCAGCATCGAGGCCAGCGCCCGCGACAACGTGGCGAAAGCCCGCGAGACGGTGGCGTTCGCCGAGGCGCTGACCGCTCCCGTTCGGGTCGAGGTGCCGGAGGGGACGGATCTCTACGACGTGCCGAAGCAGGTGTACGACGCCTGCGACGCCGCGGGCGTGAAGGTGAACCACACCGCCCCCGATCTGATGAAGATCGTCAGCGACGCCGCGGGCGACGCCATCCGCGGGCGCGAGGTTCGAGTACCGCTTCTCGTCGGCGTCACCAGTGAGGGCGCGGTTCGCGTCCGGCGGTCGACGTAGAGGGCAAGGGCAACCGACGCTTCTGCGCGGGTTGCCGACTTGGGAGGTACTTTCTGTGTGCGGCCGCCTCGCACACCACATGGACCTCGGAGTATCCGGAGACGTAGCACTGGTGACGGCGAGTTCGAGCGGCCTCGGCCACGCGAGCGCCGAGTCGCTGGCGGCCGAAGGCGCACACGTTGTCGTCTGCGGCCGCGACGAGGAGAGACTCGACGCGGCGGCCGAGAAACTGGAGTCGGTCGGCGACGGCGACGTGCTCGCGGTGCCGACGGACCTCACCGACCGCGACGACGTCGCGGCGCTCGTGGAGGCGACCGTCGAAGAGTTCGGCCAGTTGGACCACCTCGTCACCTCCGCGGGCGGCCCGCCGAGTGGGAGTTTCGACGATATGTCCTCCGAGGACTGGTACGGCGCGTACGACCTGCTCGTGATGAGCGCCGTCTGGACCGTCAAGGAGGCCGAACCCCACCTGAAGGAGAGCGACGCGGGCACCATCACCTGCATCACGTCGACGAGCGTCCGAGAGGTCATCGACGACCTCATCCTCTCGAACAGCGTCCGCCGCGGCGTCATCGGCCTCGTCAAGTCGCTCTCGCGGGAGTTCGCCCCCGACGTGCGAGTCAACGCCGTCTTGCCGGGCGCACACGAGACCTCGCGCGTCGAGGAACTCGTGGAGGACGCCGTCGAACGCGGCGACGTCGATAGCTACGAGGAAGGGCTAGAGGGCTGGTCGAACGGCATCCCGATGGGCCGCATCGGCAAGCCCGAGGAACTGGGCGATACCGTCGCGTTCCTCGCGAGCGACCGCGCGAGTTTCGTAAACGGCGTCGCGCTCCCCGTCGACGGCGGGAAGCTGCGGAGCTAGCCCTCATGGCCTCAGTCACCGGTCGAGGGCGGAATCTTGTCGGGAGATCGGCCCGTTCTAAGACGAATTTTGCTCCGCATCGCGTCGGCTTTCTCGTCGGCGGACTGTTCATCCACCATATTGGTGCTAACCTCTCTGTCGCTGTCGAAGATGAACGTCAATTGTGCGTGGACGGGACTAACAGTCAATGACGTAATGAATGATCTTGGGCTGCTAATGGCTACCTCAGCATACAACCGCCATTAATATATCCGAATTGATAAGTTTCTGTACATCAGTACTGGAGTTCTTCGGCTGTGTACTATATTCTATCTATCCTATTTATCATTTATAAATTCGTCTAGGCTGATTATACCACCAGAGGATAAATTATAAATTACTGATTTAGAATCTTATAATTGCGATTGGAGATAGACAATATAAAGCGAGCAGGAGAAGCGCGATTAAGATCGTAGCAGCGGGTACCGGAGTAGTTGGCGGAGTTCGACCTCTGATGCAGACGGTTGCAGCAGATTCGGTAAACCGTGACTTCGAAGATTCCGACAGTGATTCGTCCGGGAGTAAGATCCTCGAGCATGGAACTCTTCTCCGTCAGTACGATGCCCGAGCAGTGAGTGGTACGGTGGACTATTGGCAAATCAAGTTCGAGATGTTGACCAACTCCATCTCCTACGACGGTGACAACACCTACAATGGGATGAAAGGCAATAGTACGGATGTCACATCAAGCCACAACAAGTGGAACACTAATGATACGAAATACTGGGTGGGTAGCGGAACAACTCAACAAGAGGAGGCCGATGAGTACGACCACATCTCGAACTTAGCGGGTGACTTCGCAGGTATCATCCCGGTACTCGGGGATGCCCTAACCGCATTTGAAGTTCTCGTTCACCTGACGGATTTATTTGAGGACGCTGGAGGCGAGGTCATCAATCGCGATTGGACTTGGGGTGACGCATTCAGCGGTGCTCCTCAGAGTGAAATCTTCAATAGATTCGATGCGGAATGCGATCCTGGCGAACGCGCCGGGTTTACAGCCACGGACTACGCGTCGGCAGAGAGATATGATGGTACCGGGAAATTCCTCAGCGCAGAGACGGAATTTCTAGTAAACTTCGCTGCACCAGAAACGAGCCCGTCTTCGCTGACGCGAATGTCAGCCTCGTCTTTGGAGTCAAAGGGGATCAGTACAGTGTCGGCAAAACAGATCAGGAGAAATCCTCTAAAATACGGTTTCACTCCCAGGGAGGCGAGTGACCTAAAACCAAGTGATATTGTCTACTTCGCACCGGTCGATATCGAAGTCACTACAGGGTAGTTCAAAGACGCTCCAAATATCATTTTTTGAGATGCCAGTAAACTCCGCCCACTATTATTCCGGTTATTGCTAAAGTAAGGGCGTATCCAGCCGGTCCAGTAACGACTGAAGAGACGACAAGTCCCACGAGAATGAGAATTCCAACGACCCCTGCAAACACCATCCGAAACTTGAAATAATCTTCTGGGAGTTCCATGATTTTTCTGATAATTGAGAAGTGATAAATCTACCTCCGTAACGTCAAGGGAGGATATTGGGATAAAGGGGCGAAGCAGAACATAACGGATTCAAGACGGGTAGCACGAGGGGCGATAGTTCGAAGCGGAAGAAATTCCGGAGGGCACCAATCCCAAGCTCAGAATAGCCCCTCCGCCTTCAGCACCGAAACCACCTCTCTCACGCGCTGCGCCCCCTCCTTCGGCACGACGAGCACCCGGTCGTCGTAGGCGACGACGGCGAGTCCGTCGACGCCGACCAGCGAGACGTGTTTGTCGTCGCTGGCGACGACGTTATCCGCCGCGTCGATGGCCAGATAGTCGCCGAGCGCGACGTTACCGTCCTCGTCGGCGTCGAGCACGCGTTCGAGCGCGTCCCACGACCCTAAATCGTCCCAGTCGAACGTCGCGGAGACGACGGCGGCGTGGTCGGCGCGCTCCATCACCGCGTAGTCGACGCTCACGTCGTCGACGGCGGCGAATCCCGCTTCTTCGTTTCCGTCGTCGAGCGCGTCGACGAGGGGTGCGAGTTCCGTGTCGCGGGCGGCGGTGAGGAACGCATCGGGCGTCCACGCGAAGATGCCCGCGTTCCACAGATACCCCGAATCGACGTATTCGGCTGCAGTTTCACTATCTGGTTTCTCGTGGAACGCCGCGAGGTCGGCGTGCGGTTCGGGTTTTTCGCGCCGCTCGCCGGGTTCGATATAGCCGTAGCCGGTGTCCGGTCGAGTGGGTTCGACGCCGAAGGTGACGAGCGCGCCCGTCTCGGCCGCGACGCGAGCGCCCGCGCGGGCGACGGATTCGAAGTTCCCAGAAACGGTGTGGTCGCTCGGGAGGACGAGCACGACGCAGTCACCGACTTCCTCGCGGATGCGGTGGGTCGCGTACGTCAGCGCCGGACCGGTGTCCTTGCCTTCGGGTTCAACGAGCACCGTCGCTTCGGGGGCGTGCTCGGGGATCTCGTCGGCGAAATCAGAGCGGGTACAGACGAACAAGTGGTCGGCGAAGCTCGCACGTTCAGCGGTTTGCGAGAGTAGCGAGTCGTCGTCCGACGCCGACAGCGAGAGGTACTGTTTCGGGCGGTGGCTCCGACTCGCGGGGTACAGTCGGGTTCCGGTGCCACCGGCGAGTACGAGCGCGACGAGCGGTCTGTCCATGGGTCACGAACTCGTGCGAGGGCAAAAACGACGGCGACTGCAGCTGAGCCGGGAGACCGAGCTTACCACGTCTCGACGACGCCCGCGCGGACGTCTTCGGCGCAGCCCTGACAGTCGGGGTGGTCAGCGTCGAAGCAGGCGGGGCGGCCCTCGTCGTCAACGGCGACGGCTCTGCGCTCGGCGTAGCGGCGGCAGACGAGTTTGGCGCGACCTTCCTCGTCGGTGGGGAGCGCGTCGGGGACGCCCCCCGACTGCCCCTCGCGGTAGGCGCGCCTGGACTCGGCCCACTGCCGACCCGCCTTGCGGAACGTCTGTCTGACGAAGCGTTCGAGGCGCGGGTCCATACGCTCGAATTGCGGCCAAACGGTAATAATCCTCGTGGAGTCAACGCGTTCACTTTCGCTCGCCGGGCGGGAATCGGGAGATTGTCGGCAAAAGCCGCCGCCGAATCTGGCGAATTCGAGCGCCCAGAGCGTCAGACACGCGTCCGACACAGAGCGGCGAGAGGAGCCGCCAAACCCCGGTCTTCACTTCCGGTTCGGTGCCGGAACTTTTTATACCAGTAGGAGCCAACGGGCGTATGCCTCTCGTAGAAAACCAAAGAAGAGGCAGTGAGACCACATGACAGATTTGCGTACACACGCAGCGGAGATTGCGGAACAGTTCTCGGACCACCTCGACGTGGACGAAGACGACATCGAAGAGCGACTGGACAACCTCGTCAACGAGTACAAGGTCCCTGTGGAGGAGGCGCGCCGCAGCGTCGTCAATCACTACCTCGACGAGGCGGGACTCGAACGCGATGCGATTCGCGCGGGCGGCGGCGGCAGTCAGGCCGTCGAAGTCGCGGACATCGACGAGGACGAACAGTGGGTCGACCTCACGGTCAAACTCGTCGAACTGTGGGAGCCGCGTAGCGACTCCATCTCGCAGGTCGGCCTGCTGGGCGACGAGTCCGGCACCATCAAGTTCGTCTCCTTCACCACGTCCGAGCTACCGGAACTGGAGGAGGGAGCGGTGTACTCCCTGCAGAACGTCGTCACCGACGAGTACCAGGGGCGGTACTCGGTGAAGCTCAACCGGACGACGACCATCACGGAACTCGACGAAGACATCGAAGTCGGCGACGACTCGGTGAGCGTCGAAGGCGCGTTCGTCGACATCCAGAGCGGCAGCGGCCTCATCAAGCGCTGCCCCGAGGAAGGCTGCACGCGCGTGCTCCAGAACGGCCGCTGCTCGGAACACGGCAGCGTCGAAGGCGAGTTCGACCTGCGCATCAAGGGCGTCCTCGACGACGGCAACGAGGTGCAGGAGGTCATCTTCAACAAGGAGATGACCGAGGAACTCACCGGCATCGCACTGGAAGAGGCCAAACAGATGGCGATGGACGCGCTCGACACGACCATCGTCGCCGACGAGATGGCCGAGGACGTGCTCGGACGCTACTACCGCGTCTCCGGGCCGACGCTCGGCCGCTACGTGCTCGTCAACGAGTTCGAACAGCTCACCGGTCCGATCGACGCCGAGGCCGTGCTCATCAAAGCGAGGTCGATGTGAAATGAGTCAATCCGCACCCACCCGCGAAGTCGCCCGACGCGTCTTCGCCCAAGAGTTCAACGACGCTGCATACACGTTCAAAGAGTCCGACGACGAGCGCGCGCCCGTCTACCTGTTGCTGCCCTCCGGCGCGCAGGCGAACCGCGTGTTCCTCGTCGGCACGCTGACCGAGAAGGAAGACGTCGGCGAAGACAACGAATACTGGCGGGGCCGCATCGTCGACCCCACCGGGACGTTCTTCGTCTACGCCGGGCAGTACCAGCCCGAAGCGGCGAGCACGCTCCGCGAACTCGACGCGCCGGCGTACGTCTCCATCGTCGGCAAACCGCGGACGTACGAGACCGACGACGGGACGGTGAACGTCTCGGTCCGCCCCGAGTCCATCAGCAAAGTCGACGCCGCGACGCGCGACCGCTGGGTCGTCGAGACCGCAGAGCGGACGCTCGAACGCGTCGAGCGGTTCGACGACGAGGGCAACGAGTACGGTCGGATGGCCCGCGAGCAGTACGAGCTCCCGGTCGACAGCTACCGACAGACCGCCATCGCCGCGCTCCAGAGCCTCGAGACGACCGACGAGCTCGAAGCCGAAGCGTAGTCGCCGAATCGACTGACATCGCAAGCGACACACCACCGGCTGCGCTCCGGACCGAACGCGCGCACGCATTCCCCCAGCGCACCCGGTTCGGAGCCGCGGTCGTAACGCGGTGGCCTGGTCGGACTGGAAACTGACGACGAAGTCGCACGGAGAGCGGCGGCTACCGAGAGAATCGACGACAGAACGCCGCCCGGCACGGCGCGAGCGGAAACGCGTCGGGTGTTGCAGCACCCGGACGCCGGGCATCCCAACCACGGAAAGCCCAGTGAGCACTGATAGCCCACTCTCACAAGAAGCTACGGAATCGGAGCACAGAGAGAGAAACGTCACCGGACCGCACCGCGCCTACGACGACCACGGCCGCCTCGACCACCGCTACTGGCGGTGCGAACGCTGCGGGTTCGAGAGCGTCGACCCGCGCCTTCGCGACGGCTGTTTCCGTTGCGGTTCGGACGTCGAGAGGGAGGGAGGCGGCGATGCCGACTGACCGCGACTCGCCGAGCGCCGACTGGCGACGAGTGTACGCGGAGATGGGCGTCGACTCGAATACCGACGACGAGGAGGAACAACGTCTCGACGAGGAGCGAATCGACGCCTACGCGGACGAAGCGAGCGCCGACAGCGCGGACGACACCAGCACCGAAGACGGAGACGAAGCTCCGCGACGCGAACACGGAGACGGGCGGTCGCGTCGAGAGAGTCACGCCTGACCTCGCGCTGTTACCCTCATTCGTCGTGACTCGCGAGCGAACTGTCCCCCGGCCCCGTCACTGATGCGCCAGGCGACCGTACCCTCCACAGTCGCCATGCAGACGCCACCAGCCACGCCCGTCGTCAGTTCGCCCGCGCCCGACGAGTACGCGACCGTGGTCGATGCCATCGACGTGGGTGCCGACCCCGACGGCCAAACGCCGTTCGACGTCGCACCGCACCTCGACGACGACACGCTCGTTCGATTTTCGCCCGGGACGTACTTATTCGAACCGCTCCGAGCAGAAGGTCTTTCGAACGCGGCGCTGTACGCGCCCGACGGCGCGACACTCGTCTCGAACGGTACGGGCCTCCACGACGCCATCCACCTCCGCAACGCCAGCGACGTGCACGTCGAGGGGTTCGACCTCGAACAGCGACCCGACGACCCCGCGCGGACGAAACTCGTCGTCGACGGCGGGACGAACAGCCTCCGCGACTACCGCGTCGTCGGTCCCTACAACCCGAACGACTACTCGGGGGAGGGCCGGTCCGGAAACCGGAGCCGAAATCAGGCGGTGCTTCTCGAATGCGCCGGCGAGTCAACCGAGTTGCTCGTCGAACGCGTCGACCTGTGCGACGGCGGAATGGCGTCGGCCCTCTTCGTCGACCCGACGCTCGAAGCGAGCGACGATTTCCGGCCCGGTGGGACCGTGGCGTTCGTCGACTGTTGCGTCGAGGGGTGGACCGAGGGTCTCTACGCCAGCGCCCACGCCGGACCGCTCGTCGTCCGCGGCGGACGGTACGCCAACAGCAACGTCGTACAGGTTCGGACGGGTGGCCCGAACGCGCTGGTCGAGAACGTGGACGTGGCGCTGGACGACCTCGCAGCGGTTCCCACCGAGCGGACGACGCGCGGAATCTGGGCGCGCGAAGGCGAGTGCACCCGCGTCGTCGACTGCGACGTCGTCGTCGCCGAGTCGTTCGGCGTCGTCGAAAGCGACGTCGAATCGGGCAGCAAATCGGACGAGGTGCCGAGCGTATCGGGCGCAATCGTCCACGGCGCGAAGGCGGGATGCCTCCGCATAGAAGAGACGAGCATCGTCGTCGACGCCGACGGTGTAAACGCGGTGCGGTCGCTCGCAGCGAAGGGCGATCCGTTCTACGCGCCGTCGATGGTCGAACACGGGGAGACGGTCGACCCGACGACGCTCGACCGGCGACTCGAACTCCTCGACGCGACGATTCGCGGCGACGCCGACGGCGTCGGAACGTACGGCCGGATGGCGGTCGACGTCCGAAACCGCCGACACGACTCGACGGTTCGAGAGTGTGAGATTCGACAGTCGGGGCGCGAGCGCGACGGCGTGCGCGTCGTCGCCGCCGACCGGGTCAGCGTCGTCGATTCCATCGTCGACGTGACTGGCGTGCAGTTCGACGTGGACGAGCGGAGCGCGGAGACGTTCGTGCGGTCGGGAGTGAGCGACGGCAGCGGTTCAGACACGGTATCTCGAACGTGACGTACAGGCGATGGAACTGATTACTCGTCTGACGAATGATTAAGTACCACGAGGTCCCAAATCCAGAATATGGGCAACAAAAACAAGACTATCTCGTTCCGCGTCAACGAGGACGCGTTCGAGACGCTCCGCGAGATCGCCGAGGAGCGGGACATCTCGCTGTCGGCGGTGTTTCGCGACTACGTGGACACGCTCGTTGCCCACGACGGTCAGGTACGAGTCGTCCCCGAAGACGAGTTAGAACGGAGTTACGACGACGGCGCAACGGGGTTCCCGCCGACCGTCGAGGTTCCGAAAAGTTTCATCCGCGAGCACGAGCGCCTCGAACTGGAGACCGAACACCTCCGCGAGCAACTGGAGGAGCACAAGCGCTACGTCAACTACCTCCGCGAGCAACTCGAAGAACTCGACGGCGACGACGAGGACGTCATTCAACTCGAGGAGTTGGACGGCGAACGCGACGACCAGCCGTTCCGTCTGGGCTGACGGTCGTTCTCCTCCGGTTCCGTCGTTACCGCGTCAGCGACTGCTTCGCTTCGGCAGACTTCTGTTGCATCTCCCGGTTGCCGTCGACGGCGGCGAGCGATTCGACCGCTTCGAGCGTCCGCACCGACTGGTCGAGAAACGAGAGCACGTCGCCGGGGTAGGCGTACAGCATATAGTCGTCGGTCATCACGTCGACGATGGCGTCGGGACCGAGACCCTGCGCGCGGAGGTCCAGCAGGTAGCTGACGAACTTGCGCTCGGGGTGGCCGCAGTACGGGTTGGTGTCGCAGTCGCAGTCGAGGAAATCCTGCGCGAAGTCCAGCACCCGCTCGCGAGTCGCCTCGTCGAGTTTTTCGAGACCGTCGCCCGTGTAGAGCACGTCCAGCGTCGCGCCCTTGAACGCGCCCTTCGGGATGCTCGTCTCCAGTTGAGAGGCGATCTGACGGTGGTTCTTCAGATAGATTTTGTCCGTGATGGCCACTGTTGAACGGTGATAGACGGGTCGGCCCCAAAAGCGTCTCGCCTCTCCACTCTGCTGGTCGCAATTCATTGAACGGCGAGCGGTGGTCGCGCGGCCGTGAGCGTGTGCCCTGTCGCCGGATAGCGAATGCACAGTAAGTCGTAACGTATTTGAATCGCAGAAGAGTACGATTGGATGTGTCCGGGTTGGGGTAGTGGACCATCCTTCAGCCTTGTGGAGGCTGAGACGCGGGTTCGATTCTCGCACCTGGACCTGTTTTTCTATTGATAATTTGTGGGCCTATAACCATCGTTAAGCAGATCTACACCAACGTCTGAAACTTGTGAACTTTACAATAGATTGATAGAACCTTCTCATTGGGGCGATTTACTATTTCAGAGATGCTTGGGCGTCGGTCGCTATGAATCGAACACGGGATCTTCCACACCGATGAGTGACCACAGTTCGTCTCGGGTGATCTTCCCGAAGTCGGCTTTCCGGTGACAGCGAATACAGAGCGAAATCACGTTTTCGAGGAAGTGAGCGTCCTCTTTTTGATGTTCACCCGAGTTGGTGAACCACCGAACAGGGACAATGTGGTGGACATCCGGTTTTCGATCGAGTTCATCGCGCGTACTGCCACACCGAGACTGTATGTTTAGAAAAGCTGAATTCCCGGGGTTCTGTTGAAACTCTCAATCAGGGATAGGTTGGCGAGGCCGTGCTGAATACAGAGAATCTATTCAGCACTGCGGTCCCGACAGCGGTATCTTTAGCAGAAATACATATGAAAAGAGATGTTTGGGTAAACCTCGGAACGAGGGAGTAACCTGCCGTCTCCTGGAATCTAGTCCAAAGTGGAGCCTGACGCGGTCGGTACACACTGAACTTATCCACTTTGATGGCTACCATTATTTGTATGAGCGATCAGGCAGGGAGTGCTGGAGATAGATTCTGGGGGGACGCTGCCGATGAGCGCGCGCTTGATCGCTACGCCGCGCTCGTCAACATGGTCAACGACGGTATTTACCAGCTTGACGCCGAGGGGCGGTTCGTGGCGGTCAACGACACCATCGTTGAATTGGCCGGCTACTCCCGGGAGGAACTCCTCGACGAACAGGCGTCACTTATGCTCGACGACGAGGACGTACATCGCATCCAGAGCGAGATCTATCGGCGTCTCACTCACGGCGACCGCGGGGACGACCCCATCGAGTTCACGGCCCAGACGGCCGAGGGCGACTCGATATCGTGCGAGCTGGAGCTGCACCTACTCGTTGAGGACGGCACGTTCGAGGGGACCATCGGGGTCGTACGCGACATCACCTGCCAGAGACAGACGCAGCGAAAACTCCGCCGGTGCAAGCGCGAACTCCAGCAGAAAGAGCGCCAGTACGAGGCCGTCTTCGAGGACCCGAATATCCTCGTGGGTCTGTTAGAGTCGGACGGAACAGTGTTGGACATCAACCAGACGGCCATGGAGTATATTGAGGCTGATCTTGAGGCGGTAATAGGCGAGTCGTTCTGGGAGACGCCCTGGTGGGGCGATGACGACGGGATTCAGGACGACGTCTGCGAGTGGACCGGGCGGGCGTCCGCCGGCGAGTACGTCGACTTTGAGGCCGATCTTACCCGCCCGGACGGTGAGCCGTACACACTCAGTGGCTACTTCCGGCCGGTCACCAACGACGACGGTGAGGTCGTCTCTATCATCGTCTCCGATCGGGACATCACCGACCGCAAGCGCCGCGAACGCGAACTTAAGGAGTCCGAGCGCCGCTACCGAACGCTCACCAACGACGTCCTCGACACCTCCGACGTCGGCACGTTCATCCTTGATTCGAACTTCGAGGTCGTCTGGATTAACCAGGCCACAGAGCAGTACTTCGGGCTCGACCGTGAGGCGGTCGTCGGCCGAGACAAGCGCCGGCTCATCGAGGAGGAGATTGCCCCGATCTTAGAGGCGCCCGATCGCTTCACCGAGCGGGTGACCGCAACCTACGACGATAACACCTACACCGAGGAGTTCGAGTGTCACGTCCTCGGGGACGACGCACGCGAGGAGCGATGGCTCAACCACTGGAGTCAGCCCATCGAGTCGGGCCTCTACGCCGGCGGCCGCATCGAGCACTACACCAACATCACTGAGCAGATCAAACGCGAGCGCGAACTCGAACGGGCGCTCGACCTGCTCGAGCACACCAAGCGCATCGCGGACGTCGGCGGCTGGGAGATCGACCCGGAGACCCAGGAGGTATTCTGGACCGAGCACCTCTTTGAGGTCCTCGAGGTGGACGCGGACGAGGAACCGCCGCTGGACGAGGCCCTCGCCGTCTACCACGAGGACGACCGGTCGGTCGTCGAGGACGCCGTCCAGAAAGCGCTCGACTCGGGCGACCCCTTCGACGTCGAGGCTCGGTTCCAGACCTCCAGCGATGAGGTACGCTGGCTCCGGGTTCAGGGGGCCCCGACCACCGTCGACGGCGACGTCGTCTCCCTCCGCGGGGCGGCCCAGGACGTTACCGACCGCAAACAGCGCGAGCGGCGGCTTGAAGAGCTGATCGACCGGTTAGAGGAGTCCAATGAGCGGCTCGAACAGTTCGCGTACGCGGCCTCACACGACCTACGGGAGCCCCTGCGGATGATTTCGAGCTACCTGCAGTTACTTGAGCGTCGGTACGCTGACGTCCTCGACGAGGACGGCGAGGAGTTCATCGAGTTCGCCGTCGACGGTGCCGAGCGGATGAAGGCGATGATAGAGGGCCTGCTCGAGTACTCTCGCGTCGACACGAGAGGCGACCCCTTCGAGCCCGTGGAGCTGGATGCCGTCGTTGCGGACGTCTGCGATGATCTCCAGGTTCGGATTAAGGAGACCGACGCCGAAATCACTACTGACTCACTACCTCGCATCGACGGTGACGAGGAGCAGTTGCGCCAAGTGTTCCAGAACCTGCTGGACAATGCCATCGAGTACAGTGGCGATGAACCTCCCAGGGTGTATATTTCGGCCGACCGACAGGGTGCTGAGTGGGTCGTCTCGGTCAGCGATGAGGGAATCGGTATCGAGCCGGATGACACCGACCGCGTTTTCGAGGTGTTCCAGAGCCTTCACACCACCGACGACCATGCAGGGTCGGGGATCGGGCTTGCGTTGTGCCAGCGCATCGTTGAGCGCCACGGTGGCGACATCTGGGTCGACTCCGAGCCTGGCGAGGGGACGACGTTCTCGCTTACACTCCCTGCGGCGAGTGAACACGAGAGGTAGACTACCTATCCCAACCCATTTTTCTGATCTGGTGATACCGCACGGAATCATGAGTACGTACGCTGAATTCAGCACAACATTTCTATCACGTTCTGGAGGGTTTCAACCGAGTCGTTTCTAGGGGATAGGAGAGATAACTCCCGAAGACAGGAGAGATTCGTACTGTAATGTCGGATGTGCGTAACTGAGTCTCATAATCGGCTTCGAGTAGTCTCTGGACACAGGCGTCCTTCTAGGGCGGTCAGCGTTCGCCAGCGAAGGTTCATAATCGGGGAAACTCCCCGCAAGAAGAGCAGTAGAGGTCTGCGGTGATTCGCTAGGAACGATAGATGAAGATCGAACGAGGGGTTTGGTGTGGTTGACGAACGGTTGCGTGTCCGTTACCCTCCGTCGGTCGGAATGGGGCGTCGTAGATGAGAGAGAAACACCGGTAGTTGCGCCTCGGAGACAGTACAAAACCGAGAGACCGGAACCGATTATGAACGTTCGACTCGTGATTTACTCGGGCGCCGAGACGCAGTTCCCAAGAGAGTACCCTTGTCGAAGCAGCGTATTCACACTGTTTCAGTCGAATTTGGCTCACCTCCGGAGACGACGAGGCGTTCATAATCGGGTTCCCACAGCGTCTAAGACGTATTTACCGGAATTCAACTCCGATCATGAATACTTGCGAAGTCCCTGAGAGTAGGTAGAGCGATTCAAGCCTTCTCTCCGGTCTCGAAGCCGATTATGAGTAAACGTTGGGTATCTGATAAACGCCCTAACAACTATTTCTGGAATTGCTCACAAGTACGCACGTTAGCTAAGCAAACCACGTACGCTCTCGTCAGTCGTTCGCCTGAATTTCGTAGGGTCGGCGGAACACTTGCGTCGGGAATCAGGGTTCGACGCAGCTCAACACCAGAGACCGAAGCGTCGCACTCGGGCACCCCTTCGAGTGGGGAGAGTCATCGAATCGAGCGAGAGCTAATACCCGCCCGCGTCGTCGAAACAGCGCCCACACCGCGACGCGTCGCCCTCGTCGACGGCGTCCGCTACATCGACGGAGACCGTCGACTCGGCGGAGACGTGAAACAGCGCGCCACAGGCAGCGAGTCTGTGAGTTTGGTCGGTGGACTTGTGAACGGTCTTCGTCTGTTCGTTGAGCACTCCGCGCATAGTCTTTAGCGAGGGGATGTAGACAGTAAAAGGCAGTACCAACTCACTACGGTGAAGTGGCGTACGAGAGACACGTTTGGTGGCGAATGCCCCACCAGAGGTTACGCGCTCGTCTGTCTCGCCACCACTGCGTAGAACGGGTCCCGTCCCGCTTCGGTCTCCGGAACCACCCGAATCTCGTCGAACTCGCCGGCCGCCTCGAAGTACCGTCGAACTAACGCTGCCCGTTCGTCCATCGACGCCGTCCGCCACGCACGAATCGCTTTCCGGACGAACATCCGATTCGAGAAGGAGACGACGCAGACGCCGCCGGGACGGAGTACGCGCCGAATCTCGTCGAACACGGTACCCGGATACTGGAGATACTGGACGGAGACAGCAATCAGTACCGCGTCGACGGATGCGTTCTCCATCGGAAGCGAAGGGGTCTCGTTGAGATCGCTCACGAAAAACTCGTCGAGCCGCGGATTTTCGGCCAACTCCGCTCGGTTGAGACCGTGGCCGACGACGCGTTCGTACTCGACGTCGTCGGGGAGATGCGACACCCAACTGCTCATCAGGTCGAGGACGACGCCGTCGGGTCGGAGTGTTTCCCAATACAGTTCCGTCAGTGTCGTCCGAAACGCCGCGTCGACGTGATGGACGAATCTGGGCGAGTCGTAAAACCGGGTGTCGTCGCCGGCGTCGAGTTTCGAGCGCTCGGTCGGAGAGAGGAGGGTTGGCGCGTCCGCTTCGACCCGCGTCTCGGAGCCGTCGGTCACCTCAGAGTGACTCCGGTGGGTTCGAGGAGCGAAGCGAGCGAATCGCTTCGGAAGAGCCGCTAGTCTGGATGATGTCGAACGCCGTCATGAGGTCCGTCCGCGAGACGATGCCGACGATCTCGCCGTTGGCGTCGATGACGGGGAGTCGGCCGACGCCGCGCTCTTGCATCGTCTGCAGTGCCTCCATCGCGTCGAGGTCGGGCGTGACGCTCGCGATGTCGCGCGACATCACGTCCTCGACGCGGTAGGCGTCGCGTTCGACCTCGTTGACCGACCGGGCGTCGTTCAGCGTCACCATGCCGACGAGGCGACCGTCGCGCATCACCGGGTAGCCGGTGTGTCGCTCGCTGAACATCCGGTTCATCAGTTCGGCGATGCTGGTGTCCTTGTCGACGGTGTGAAGGTCCTCCTTGCCGGTCATGATGTCCCGGACGGTCACGTCCTGGAACGCCGCCTTCATGACGGTCTGTTGGGCCTCGCTGGAGGCGCCGATGTAGATGAAGAAGGCGAGCGCGACGAGCCAGAGGTTCGCGAACAGGCCGAAGATGCCGAGCAACAGCGCGAACCCTTTGCCGACTTCGGCCGCGATTTTGGTCGCTCGGGCGTACGACCGGTCGCGGGCCAGTAGCGCCCGGAGGACACGGCCGCCGTCCATCGGAAAGCCCGGGAGCATGTTGAACACCGCGAGCAGGATGTTCGTCAACGCGAGATAGCCGAGAACGAACTTGAGGGCGTCGAAACTCGACGGGAGGGCGAAAAACGCGAGGTACGAGAGGACGCCGAGGGCGACGCTGACGACAGGACCGGCGAGGGCGACGTTGAGTTCCTGCTTCCAGTTTTCGGGCATCTCGGTGAACCGGGCGACGCCGCCGAACAGCCACAGCGTGATGGATTCGATCTCGAAGCCGTAGCGGAGCGCGACGAGCGAGTGGCCGAACTCGTGGAGGAGAACGCAGGCGAACAGACCGATGGCGGCGGCGCTGCCGAGAATCCACGGCATCACGCCCGTCGTCAGCGCATCGGAGTCGAGCGACGACCCGAACAGATCGTTGACCGTCCCCGCGAGCGATCCGACGTCGAGACCGATGAGATAGGCGAAAAGCGGCAGCACCAACAGGAACGTGAAATCTAATCGGATGGGGATGCCGAAGGCGCTACCGATTCGAATACCTCGCATACCCCGAGTTAGGAACCGGGCCTTCTTAAACTCGGGCGTGGTTCGACGGTGGCGTTCGGTTACGGAGACCCACCGTCGCCTCGTCGGTCTCTCGCGTTCGTCGGCCTCTCACGCTCGTCGGTGCCGAACGCGGGAGCAACGTTTACGCCCCGGAAGTCGTAGACGTGAGTATGGAATCCAGCGAATCCCGAGACGGCGGTGCGGTCGTCAAACGCGAGTCGGACATCGAGTACAAATCGGTCGGCGCGGCCGACGGGATGCGGAAAGGCGTGCTCCTGAGCGACGCCGACGGCGCGCCACACTTCGCGATTCGGCGCTTCACCCTCAACCCCGGAGCGTCGGTGCCGAAGCACACTAACGAAGTCGAACACGAGCAGTACGTCCTCGACGGCGAGTACACCGTCGGCGTCGGCGACGAGGAGTACGAGGTGTCCGCGGGCGACTCGCTTCTCATTCCTGCGGGCGTCGTCCACTGGTACCGAAACGAGGGCGAGGAGGCAGGCGCGTTCCTCTGTGCGGTGCCGAACGGCGACGACAGCATCGAACTCGTCGAGGAGTAGCCGAGTAGCCGAGAGTCGAGTCGTCGAGAACCAAGACAGAGTCATTCCGGAGCCGGCGGCCGGATCGAGCGTTGCTTCGGGGTCGTCGCTCCCGAGAGTCGAATCCCTGAAATACCTCGTTCTCGTACCACGCGACGTGTCTCAGCAGGTCGCCCAGGTCGACACGCTGTTCCTCCACGAGAGCGGCGGCCGCGACGACTACACCGTCGTCGCCACCCGCGACGGCGAGCGCCTCTTCCGGGGGCGGCTCGACCTCAAGGAGACGAACGCCGGACCCCGCCCCGGGAAGTTCCGTATCGTCAACGGCTCCAGCGAGGAGCCGCGTAGCCCCGACCAGTTCGTCGAACTGGCCCGCCGAGCGTTGCGCATCCGCATCTCCCAACAGACCTCGCGGAGTGGCCGGAGCGAGCTACAGGAGATGCTCGACGGCTACCAACTCGACGCACTCGTCGTCCGGACCTGTCGGTTCTGCGCCTCCGGCGGTCGCTACTCGCCCATCACCGATGAGACGGCCATCAAGATGGACAAGGAGTACATCTGTCCCGACTGCGCGATTCGCGAACTGGAGCGCGAACTCTCGTTCAAAGGTAACCTGACGGCGGCGGCGCAGGACCGCCTCGAAGAGCTGCTGTTGGACGTTCAGGACCTCGATCGCATCACGAACCTGCTGCAAGGGAATCTCGACCCCGACCTGACGAAGTTCGACGAGATAAGCGCCACCGTCGAGGACGTCGACCCGGTGCCGACGAGCAGTCTCGACCTGCACCCGAAGCTGCAAGGGATGACCGAAGAGCGGTTCGACAACCTCCTGCCGGTCCAGAGCCTCTCGGTCAAAAACGGTCTGCTCGACGGGCAGGACCAACTCGTCGTGAGCGCGACGGCGACGGGGAAGACGCTCGTCGGCGAACTCGCCGGGCTGAACCGCGTGCTGGAGGGCAAAGGGAAACTGCTGTTTCTCGTCCCGCTCGTCGCGCTGGCGAACCAGAAGTACGAGGACTTCCAGGAGCGCTACGGCCACCTCGCGAACGTCACCATCCGCGTCGGCGCGTCGCGAATCAACGACGACGGCAACCGCTTCGACCCGAACGCCGATATCATCGTCGGCACGTACGAGGGTATCGACCACGCGCTGCGGACGGGAAAGGACCTCGGCGACATCGGCAGCGTCGTCATCGACGAGGTCCATACCTTGAAAGAAGACGAACGCGGCCACCGCCTCGACGGTCTCATCTCGCGGCTGAAGTATTACTGTGAGGACCGCGCGGAGCGACGGGAGAAGTACGAAGGCGCACAGTGGATCTACCTCTCTGCGACCGTCGGCAACCCCGAGTGGCTGGCACGGCGACTCGAGGCGACGCTCATCGAGTTCGAGGAGCGACCCGTCCCAATCGAGCGCCACCTCACCTTCGCTAACGGCCAGGAGAAGGTCAGAATCGAGAACAAACTCGTGCGCCGTGAGTTCGACACCAAATCCTCGAAGGGGTACCGCGGCCAGACCATCATCTTCACTAATTCGCGGCGGCGCTGTCACGAGATATCGCGGAAACTTGAGTACGACGCTGCGCCGTACCACGCCGGGCTCGATTACAGGCGGCGAAAGAAAGTCGAGCGGATGTTCGCCAACCAGGATCTGGCGGCCGTCGTTACGACGGCGGCGCTGGCGGCGGGCGTCGACTTCCCCGCCTCGCAGGTCGTCTTCGACTCGCTGGCGATGGGTATCGAGTGGCTCTCCGTACAGGAATTCAGCCAGATGCTCGGCCGCGCGGGGCGACCGGACTACCACGACAAGGGGAAGGTGTACATGCTGGTCGAACCCGACGCCGCCTACCACGGGTCGATGGAGATGAGCGAGGACGAAGTCGCGTTCATGCTCCTGAAAGGCGAGATGGAGGACGTCTCGACACTGTACGACGAGTCCGCCGCCGTCGAGGAGACGCTGGCGAACATCACAGTCGCGGGCAAGCGCGCTAAGCGACTGAACGACCGAATGCTCGGCGAGATTCCGACGAAACACGCCGTCGGCAAGCTGTTGGAGTGGAACTTCATCGACGGCTTCGAGCCCACGCCGCTGGGCCGAGCGATCACGCGACATTTCCTCGCACCCGACGAGGCGTTCCGCATCCTCGACGGAGTGCGAAACGGTCTCGATCCGTATGCCATCGTCGCGGAGATGGAACTGGCCGACGACGACTACTGAATCCGAGACGGTTGCCGAGTCTGACGACAACTACTGAGGCCGAGACGAGTACCGAGTCCGACGACCGACTCTCGCCGAGCGGTCGACCGCCGACCGCTGGGTAGCCGACTCGACACCGCCGCAGTCGCCGCGCCGTCTTGCGGATGCCGCACTCTTTTGCCGGGGGAGAGCGTCTGGCCGCCCGTGGCAGCGATAACACCGGGGGTCGTCTTCGTCTCTCTCGTCATCCTCGCCGCGCTCGTTCTTTTCGCGACGGAGCCGGTGCCGGTCGACATCACCGCGCTCGGGGTGATGGTGACGCTGATGCTCGTGCAACCGGTGACGGAGACGCTTGCGTCGGTCGGGCTGCTCGCCGCGCCGATTCGGATGATCTCGGTCGACCAGGGGCTGTCGGGGTTTGCGAGCCAAGCGACGCTCACCGTGTTGGCGATGTTCATCCTCAGCGAGGGCGTCCAGCGAACCGGCGTCGTGCAGATACTCGGCGCGAAGATCGCGGCGGTCACCCGTGAGAGCGAGAGTCGCCAACTGGGTGCTGTCATCGGTGTCGTCGCACCGATTTCGGGTTTTATCAACAACACGGCGGCCGTCGCGATTTTACTGCCGATGGTGACCGACCTCGCCGAGCGGGGGCGGAGTTCGCCGTCGAAACTGCTGTTGCCGCTATCGTACGCGTCGATGTTCGGCGGGACGCTCACGCTCATCGGCACCTCCACTAACATCCTCGCCAGCGACATCTTCGACCGCCTCGGTTACGAGCCGTTTTCGATGTTTGAGTTCACGGGGCTGGGTATCGTGGTGGCGCTCGTCGGGACGGCGTACCTGCTCACGATCGGCCGGTATCTTACGCCGGCGCGAATCAGACCGCAGTCGGACCTCACCGAGGAGTTCGAGATGGGCGAGTATCTCACCGAGGTGCTGGTCCGAGAGGACTCCCCGCTCGTCGGCCAGCGCGTCCAAGACGCGCTCGTCGAGACCGCGCTCGACGTCGACTTGCTGCAACTGATTCGAGGCGGCGACGTGTTCCTCGAACCGCTCGGGCCGAAGGAGATACAGGGCGGCGACGTGTTCGCCGTCCGGACCGACCGCGACACGCTCGTCGAACTGCTGGACGTCGAGGGGCTCGACTTGGTCCCGGTGCGCGTCGACGAGGAGACGCTCGAAGCCGGCGGTTCCGGACAGAATCTCGTGGAAGTCGTCGTCGCGCCGCGGTCGGCGCTCGTCGGTGAGTCGCTCTCGTCTCTCGGGTTTCGGCAGCGCTACGACGCCACCGTGTTGGCACTGCGTCGCGGCGGCGAACTCATCCGCCGACGGATGGACGACGTGGCGCTACAGGTCGGCGACACACTGCTCGTGCAGGCGTCGACCGGGAGCATCGAGCGTCTCGACCGCAACCGCGACTTCATCGTCGCCCAAGAGATAGAGCGCCACGACTTCCGCGAGTCGAAGATTCCCGTCGCCGTCGGCATCGTCGCGCTCGTCGTCGCCGTCGCAGCGATCGACTTCGTCCCCATCGTCGTCTCGGCGCTGGCGGGCGCGCTGGCGATGATAGCGACGCGGTGTCTGAAGCCGAGCGAGATCTACGAAGCCGTGCAGTGGGACGTCATCTTCCTGCTCGCGGGGGTCATCCCGCTCGGCATCGCGATGCAGGAAACGGGAGCTGACCAGTTGCTCGCCGACACCGTCGTCGCCAGCGCCACGGCGCTGCCCATGCTGGGGGTCCTCGCGCTGTTCTACGTCGTGACGGCGCTGCTGACGAACGTCATCTCGAACAACGCGAGCGTCGTACTCATGGTGCCGGTGGCAGTCGAGGCAGCGACCCAAATTGGGGCGAACCCGCTTTCGTTCGTCATCGCGGTCACGTTCGCGGCGTCGACGGCGTTCATGACGCCCGTCGGCTACCAGACGAACCTGTTCGTCTACGGTCCCGGCGGCTACAAGTTCACCGACTACGTCCGCGTCGGCGCGCCGCTGCAGTTGTTGTTCGCCGTCGTTACGACGCTCGGTATCACGGTGTTTTTCCCTATCACAGGGTGAGGGCCACGGAACGAAACGCTTTACACTGGATGTCGATTTAGTACTGACGCGGGACCGTGGGTTAGCCTGGTATACTTCGGGCCTTGGGTGCCCGTGACCCCGGTTCAAATCCGGGCGGTCCCACTTCTGACGCGAGTCACACTCGGAGCACCACCGAGCGTCAGCGAGGCGTGTGCGGCAGATTCCGACTCGCGTCAAGGGGTCTACGGGATTTGAACCCGACGAGACCAAACGAAGTGATGGCTCAGCACGGTTCACAATCCGGGCGGTCCCATCGCACCTTTTTACTTCGTCGGATCGCGCTATGCGCGACCGCTCTCCGCGGGGAAGCGAGACGACCCAGTCGTCTCGCCATCCTCGTAAAAATCTGGACCAAAGAGGGCCGCGACTCGCTTCCCTCGTCGCGGTACTGCTTGCTTGGTGACTCAGTGCCCGCCACCGGTTTGTGCACCCACTTTGTACTCTGGGCTGATGTCGTCCCACGCGACGCGGCCGACTTCGACGATTCGGTCGGGTCGAAGCGCCGGTGCGCGCAACACGTTCGCGCCGATATCGGTGGGCGGATACAGCGTCGCCCCGCCAATCTCCTCGGGTGGGGTGATGGGTTCTGTGCCCGGTCCGGTCGGAGCGCCGCAGACGATTCGAATGACCATGCCGAGGAACTCGTGTGGTAGGCACATCAGATCGTACACGCCCTCGTGTTCGAACGTGTAGAGGAAGTACGTCTCCGGCCAGAGGACCGGCGACGAAATCACCGGCTCGGCCCGTGGCGTGCGGAGTTTGTACCCGAAGACCGGGTGATACGACGACACCGTGTGAATCTCTCGTTCGACGGTGAACCGAACCGTCTCTCCCGGTTGGATGAACAGGCCGGTCGGGTCGAAGAACCACTCGCCCTGCGTGAACGTCTCCGAGGGGGCGCGAATCGTCAAGACGACTTCGTGGTCGGGGTCGACGGGCGGACTCTTGCTGGCGAGGTCAGCGTATCCGAAACCCGGTCGAACGGGGGACGAATCGCCTTCAGTCGATTGGGCGAAGGCGGAGTCGCTCGTCGCTGCAAACACGGTTCCAGCACCCAAGAGTTTCATCAGAGTGCGTCGGTTCACCGGAGACAGATGATACGCTGTCCGCTCGTCTCCGTCGTGTGATTCCTGCGTATCGTGGGAGAACGGTAGCTGACTGATGGATGATGTCATCAAGTATCTGATATGGGTGGGAACGGAGATATTCGTTTCTGCACTCTGTCATGAGGGTCCGATTTCCGCTACAGTAGGGGCCGTCGTACTGTCAACCGACACGGAGGCGACCACCGATTCCACGCCGCGATTCAGTCCGGCGATGGTCTCGTAGTTGTCCGGTTTTTCCGGCGCACTGGTAGCTCTCTTCCGGTCGAGTGTCGACCAAGAGATACTCGCCTTCGCCGTCGTCCTGCTTTTCGGCTAATCCGTAGGCGGTAATCTGGGTGAACATAAGCGTGTGGTTGTGTTCCGTCTTGTAACTACTGGGCAGTATCTCTACGTCGGCGGAGGCCGCGGAGAGCGGCACTACTTTCGCTCCAAGGCGATACTTCTTACACGGGGAGGGTCTAACCGTGTGTCAATGGCGCAGGCATCGAATCAGGAGTTGACCGAGCGGTTCATCCAGTTCTACCGCAACTACTATCGAGACCGCATCGGCCAGCTCGCCCAGAACTACCCCAACGAGCAACGCTCGCTCTTCATCGACTACGACGACCTCTACACGTTCGACCCGGATCTCGCCGACGACTACCTGTCGCACCCAGAGCAGATGCAGGAGTACGCCGAGGAAGCCCTCCGCCTCTACGACCTCCCCGCGGACGTGAGCCTCGGACAGGCGCACGTTCGCCTCGAGAATCTGCCCGAGAGCATCCCGATTCGCGGCATCCGCGTCCACGACGACCACGTCGGCAAGATGGTGAGCGTGCAGGGAATCGTCCGGAAGGCGACCGACGTCCGACCGAAAGTGACGCAGGCGGCCTTCGAGTGCCAGCGCTGCGGCACGATGACGCACATCCCGCAGTCGGACGGCAGTTTCCAGGAACCGCACGAGTGCCAGGGCTGTGAACGCCAAGGCCCCTTCAGAGTGAACTTCGACCAGTCGGAGTTCATCGACTCCCAGAAGCTCCGCGTCCAGGAGAGTCCCGAGGGACTCCGCGGCGGCGAGACGCCTCAGAGCATCGACATTAACGTCGAAGACGACATCACCGGGAGGGTAACTGCGGGCGACCACGTCACCATGGCGGGCGTTCTCCACATCGAACAGATGAAGAACGGTCAGGAGAAGTCGCCCATCTTCGACCTCTACATGGACGGCGTATCGGTGACCATCGAAGACGAGGAGTTCGAAGATATGGACATCACCGAGGAGGACAAGGAGAAAATCGTCGAACTCTCGTCGCACCCGAACATCTACGACGAGATGGTCGCCTCCGTCGCGCCCGCCATCTACGGCTACGAGAAGGAGAAGCTCGCGATGATTCTCCAACTGTTCTCGGGCGTCACGAAGCATCTACCCGACGGCTCCCGCATCCGCGGCGACCTCCACATGCTCCTGATAGGGGACCCTGGTACTGGCAAATCGCAGATGCTTTCATATATTCAAAATATTGCACCAAGGTCAGTCTACACCTCCGGCAAAGGGTCGTCCTCAGCGGGTCTCACTGCCGCCGCCGTCCGCGACGACTTCGGCGACGGCCAGCAGTGGACACTCGAAGCGGGCGCGCTCGTGCTGGCGGACAAAGGCATCGCGGCGGTGGACGAACTGGACAAGATGCGGCCGGAGGACCGCTCCGCGATGCACGAGGCGCTCGAACAGCAGAAGATCTCGGTGTCGAAGGCGGGCATCAACGCGACGCTCAAATCCCGATGTTCGCTGCTCGGCGCAGCGAACCCCAAGTACGGCCGGTTCGACCAGTACGAACCCATCGGCGAGCAGATAAACCTCGAGCCGGCGCTCATCTCCCGGTTCGACCTCATCTTCACCGTCACCGACCAACCCGACCCCGAGCACGACGGCAAACTGGCCGACCACATCCTACAGACGAACTACGCGGGGGAGTTGAACACCCAGCGGACGAACCTCACCACCTCGAACTTCACCCAGCAGGAAGTCGACGACGTGACCCAAGAGGTCGCCCCCGAAATCGACGCGGACCTGCTCCGAAAGTACATCGCCTACTCGAAGCGCAACTGCTTCCCGACGATGACCGACGTGGCGATGGCGACGATTCGGGAGTTCTACGTCAACCTCCGGGCGAAAGGGGCCGACGAGGACGCGCCCGTCCCGGTCACCGCCAGAAAACTGGAGGCGCTCGTACGCCTCGCGGAGGCGAGCGCGCGCATCCGCCTCTCCGACACCGTCGACGAGGAGGACGCAGACCGGGCGGTCGAACTCGCGCGTTCGACCCTCCAAGATATCGGCGTCGACCCCGAGACGGGACAGTTCGACGCCGACGTGGTCGAAACGGGGCAGTCGAAGACCCAGCGCGACCGGAAGATGAACCTCCGCAAACTCATCAGCGACATCGAGGGCGAGTACGACGGCGGCGCGCCGGTGGAGGTCATCCTCGAAGAGGCCGAGGAGAAACTCGGCATCAGCGAGCAGAAAGCCGAGAAGGAGATAGAGGGCCTCAAACGGAAGGGCGAACTGTACGAACCGACGCAGGGGCACCTCAGAACGACGTAAGGTGACATCCTCCCCACCGTAAACGGCGGGGCTTCCCCTATGAAAGGAATCCGGCCCGACCGCGTGAGGCGCACGACGGTGAGAACGGCTCGCGAATGCGTCACTGATGCGCAAACACTTTAGTCACACGAACAGATAAGTAACCTGAGTAACCATATCGAGGACGACTGTTGTGACAAGAGACGAAACGACGATGGAGACGGTGTTCGACGAGGCGTCGAGTGTCCTCCTTCTGTCTCCGTCGCTCGACGAGGGCGAGAGCGAGGCCTGCATCGACCTGCTGCAGCCGGACGACGCCGAGAAGAACGCGCTCTGGGTGTCATACACAAAGTCGCCCGACGCGCAACTGCGTCGATGGCGAAAACACAGCGAGCGGCGTCCGGCGAACGTGGGCGTCGTCAGCGTCGGCGACTCGATGCGGTCGGTGAGTGCGGCGAAAGCGTCGGCGGCGAGCGACGCACCCGGACGAGCAGGGACCGAAAACGGACTCGACCCGGGCATCGAAACCGTCGCCAATCCGAACGACCTCACCGGACTCGGCATCAGCATCACCGAACATCTGAACCGGTGGCAGGACAACTACGCGCGAACCGTCGTCTGCGTCGACTCGCTGACGGCGATGCTGCAGTACGTCGAACTCCAGACTGCCTACGAGTTCCTCCACGTCCTCATCGGTCGACTGTACGCTGCCGACGCCGTCGCGCACTTCCACATGGACCCCGGTGCGCACGACGATCAGACCGTCGAGAGCATCGTCTCGCTCTGCGACGCCGTCGTCGAACTCCGCGACGGCGAGCGACACATCAGGTGTCGCTAACTCCGAAGGTTTTAATTTTTAGTCGAATTACTCTGCTAAGCCCTCTGAGGTAGAGTCAAAACCACGAGAAGAGAGGGGATACCGCGCCACACAGTTTTCGTACACTGATTATGGCTGGTTTACCGGCACACCGTAGTCCGCTGAAGTAATTATACGCATGCTGTGTATACTGTGCACTACATAAAACGGAAGACAATCACTATTCGAGAGGATCAAGATCAGCGGATTGAGGACCAACACCTCAACCTCTCGTCGTTCGTCCGCGAGAAGTTGGACAAGCTTATCGAGAAGCGAGAGTAACAGATGTACTACGCCTACAAGTATCGACTCAAGCCGTCCAACTCTCACCGAAAAGAGATCGAGGAGTTAGCCGACGCGACGGCAGTCGAACTGACGCAGGAGACGAACGCGACGGTAACGAAGCGAAACGCGCTGGCGGAGACGATGAGCGACGTCAGCGAGTTCTTCTGAATCGGTCACTCGGTCAGTCGACGGAGCGACGACGGGAGGAAGCCGTCGACGCCGTCGAGAACTCCCTTCTCTTCGAATTCGAATTCGAGTCCGAGTTCAGTTGCGAGGACAGTCTCCGCGGCGTGAGCGATCGTCGGCGCGAACTCCTCGGACGCGTCGAGCGACGCCGGAACCGGCGCGTCCGTGTCGGGGGTGAACGCGTCCGCGCCCTCGAACCGCCCACGGGTAGTGAGCGTCGCGTGCGTCTCGATTCCAAGGTCGGCGAGTCTGTCGCGCAGGCGGCGGTTCGCCTCTACGCCCCGGTCAGTGCTCGGTGCGACGGTGACGACCCGCTGGGCGGCGTCGGCGGCGGCGATGGCCTGGTTGGCGGCGACCGGCGGCACGTCGAGGAGGACGTGGTCGAACGTCTCGCTGGCCTCGACGACGCGCGTCTCGAACCGGCGAGCGGCCTCGGCGGTCTTCGCACGGGCGAGACGCTCGAACGGCGCTCTGGCGGGAACGCAGGCGACGCGGCCTCCCACTCGGTCGGGGAGCGAGAACTCGACGAGTCCGGCGTCCAGCGGCGTCTCCGGTTCGACCAAAAGCGTCGTCATGTCGATGTCGAGTCGGCCGTTGAGGTAGTCGGCCAACCCTTGCGTCGCGAACGCGGCGTCGAGTATCGCCACGTCGCGTCCGTCGTTCGCGAGCGTCGCCGCCAGTTCGAGCGTCGTCCGCGTCGTTCCCGCGCCGCCGGTCGCTCCGACGAGTGCAGCGCAGACCGTGTCAGACATACGCCAAGCTGGTGCTGTCATCCGGCTAAAAATCTACGATTTTTGAACTGATTTCGCGGTTGTATGTTCTCGGATCCCCCTCGTCTGCGGGGCGTCGCTTCGTAAACGAGGACTTGCGCTCACTCGGCGATGTCGGCGGCGATGGCGTCAAGTTCGGCGTCCGAGAGGTCGGGGCGTTCGCCCGCGACGGCGTGAATCGGACCGCCGCCGTCGCCCTCGAAGCGCGGGACGAGGTGGACGTGGACGTGCGGCACCTCCTGCCCGGCGGCGCTGCCGTCGTTGATGCCGACGGTAACCGCGTCGGCGTCGACGGCCGACTCGACTCGCGGCGTAAGTTCGTGGACCGCCGCGAACACGTCGGCGGCGGCGCCCGCCGAGAGGTCGTCGAGGCGCTCGGCGTGCGCTTTCGGGATGACAAGGGTGTGTCCCGACGCCAGCGGATTGGCGTCGAGGAACGCCAGCACAGAGTCGGTCTCGTAGACGGTGCGTCCAGGTATTTCGCCCGCGACGATTTTACAGAAGATACAGTCGTCGGCCATGGTGTGAGCGTCTCTCGCCGTCGGCAAGAAAGTTCGGACGGGGACGACAGTAGGCGAGCGGGCGTCGGACGACTCAGGGGAGGTGCGCGGCGATAGCCTCGCGATACCTCTCCGGCGTGTAACCCAACCGCGAGAGCCACACCTCCTGGTACGAGGGGTGCAGAAGCGGGAGGACGCGAACCTCTAGCGTTCGGGAGTCGAACGGCTCCAGCACCCGGTCGAGGAAGCCGCCGAGTATCTCTCCGTCGAACGCGAGCAGCGTCGCAGTCGCGTGTTTCCCGGTCGTGACCACGAGGTCGGGGGAGACCTGTCCGAGTTCGGTTTCGAGGTGTGTTCGGCAGCTCCGGCGCTCCTCGCGCGTCGGTTCGCGGTTCGACCCGTCGTCGCCCTCCGGAAAGCAGTTCACCGCGTTCGTGTAGTACGTCCGATCGGCGTAGCCGAGCGACTCGAACAACGAGCGGACGCGGCGACCGGAGTGCCTCGACGTGTACGCGAAGCCGGTGTGGTTGCCGCCCTTCCACGTCTCGGCGTCGGGGTCACCCGCACCGGGCGCTTCGCCGACGACCACGACGTCGGCGTCTACGGGTCCGTTCCCCCACGAGATGCAGGTGCGCGACTCGACGAGCGCCGGACAGCGCGAACACCCCGGTTCGAGCACGTTCTTTTCGCACTCGTCGGGGTGGTCGGGCATCGCTACTCCGTCAGCGGGAGGACGACGCCGAAGAGGAGCGGAGCGAGGAGGGCGACGGCGATGCCGAGAATCTCCATGTCGAGAAACAGCGTGTTCTGCCACCCCGGGAGCGTCCCGAACGCGGCGTGTCCGACGAGTTCGGCGAGCGCACCCGCCGCGAACAGAGTGACGCCGAGGAGGAAGGCGGATTTGGTCAATCGCGGGTAGTCGATGTTGCCGTAACGGCCGGTCATACACCCGCTCCACGAGCGACCAGAAAAACGGTTTCGCTCTCGCCTCCGCCTCCGAGAACGAAAGAGTGAGGTGGAAGAGAAACAGAGGGAGGGGATATGCTCGAATCGGTCCTCGAACTGCTGCCGGAGTTCTTCTCGGTCCTGTTCTTCGCCAGCGGCGCCGCCGTCCTCTCGACGGCCGGCGTCTACATTGAACAGCTCGCGTTCGAAACGATGGCTGCCGGAGACACCACACTAGCGCTTTGGCTCGCCGTCATCGGTCTGATGGCGTTCTACTTCGGCCCGTATCTGATGGGGTTCACCGAAGCGCTCCCCCGCGGGCGGCGACTGCTCGCACGTCTCGGCGAATAGTCTCGGAACTCAGAGCGCGTCGGCGACGACGGACGCGGCGCTGACGGCGCTCACCTCTCGTTCGACCGTGTCGGTACCGTACACTGCTTCGATTCCCGCAGCGGCGAGCTTCGTCCGTGCGTTGCCCGCGAGCACCGGGTGAACGCAGGTGGCGAAGACATCGTTCGCACCCCGGTCGGCGAGCGCGCCGACCGCCTCGCTCATCGTCGACCCGGTGGCGATGATGTCGTCGACGACGACTACGTCGCGGTTTTCGACCGACGCGTCGCTCGGTTCGACGCTCACGTCGCCGGTGTCGTAGTCGCGAGTCTTCTCGAAGTAGTCGGTGTCGCCCGCGCCGTAGACGTCGCGGACGCACTCGGCGAGGTCCTCAGCGCTCTCGTCCGGACCCAAAAACAGCGGGTCGTCGAGGGTCTCAGGCAGTGGATCGGCGAGCAGCGGCGAGGCGTCGACCGTCTCGCAGGGAACGTCGAAAAAGTCCGCGACGCGCTTCTCGTGCGGCGTCACGAACACGACGCGGTCGGTGCCGGAACTGATTGCACGGGCGACGGCGCGCGCCGAAATCGGTTGGCCGGTCTTGAACGCGCTGTCCTGTCGGCTGTACCCCATGTACGGGAGGACGGTGACGACCTCCTCTGCGCCCGCCTCGCGCGCGGCGTCCTGTAACTGGAGCAGTTCGAGGTGGGCGTCCGAGGAGGTGGTTGCGCAGACGACGACGGCACGGTCGTCGTCGAACTCGGGAATCGACGCGAGCAGTTCGCCGTCGGGGAAGTGGTCGTACTCCGCGACGGCCAGCGGCTCGCCCGTCTCGGCGGCGAGGGCGGCCGACAGCGCCTGTGAGGTGGAACCGGAAACGATCATGGTTGCGTCTCCTCGCCCCGCCCTAAACCCGTTTTCGTTACCGTTGCACCGCCGCGGTCGACCGACTACCGTCCGCCGTCTTCCGTCACTCCTCGACGACTCGCACGCCGACGCCCGCGATGCCGTCGAGACCGAGCGTCTGCGAGCGCCAGCCGTCGCCCGCGTCCAGCAGCAGTGTCCCCGACTCGGTGACAGCGTACGTCGCCGGGCCGTGGGTAACGTCGACGACCGGTCCGTCGACGGGCACGTCCACGCCCTCCCACCCGTCGTCCGTGCGGGAGAAGACGCGGCCGTCGCCGACGGCGTGGGCGCGTCGGCCGTCGCTGGCGACAGCGCGGAACGATCCCGAGAGCGCGTCCATCCAGCCGTTTCCGAGCGCGTACAGCCCCGAACCCGTCGCCGCCAGCGGGACGCCCGCCGTCGACACGTCGCGCGCGTCGTTTAGGCCGACGTGCGAGAGACCGTCGGCGTCGACGTGGTGGACGCCGTCGGCGGCCGCGACGAGCGGTCCGTCTATCGCCCGCGGGTGTTCGACCTCGCCGAGGTCCGTCCACGTCGTCGACTCGTCGGCGTCTACGGGACGACGCGCGACGCGGCCGGAGTCGGCGGCGGCGAGCAACGCGTCGCCGTCGAATCCGACGGCCACTGCCGACCCGAACCCCGTCGCATCGAACCCCTCGCCGTGGCCGTCGTCGAGGAGTACCGCCTCATCGGTGGCGACGACGATTCGACCGCCCTCGCCGGCGACGTCGAGTGCGGTACATCGGTGTTCGATGCCGAACCCGCCGATTCTGTCGTCGGAGACGTCGGCGACGACGACGCCGAGCGCCGTGGCGACGAACAGCTCCGTCTTGCCGGTTTTGTCGGCGTAGACCCGCTTTTCGTCGATTGTTGGCATACGTCCGTAATCGGCAGGGGGAAGCGAAAACGTTCCGTCTCGAAACTAGCAACTCGATTGCCGTTGAAAGGGCCTCCATTGAAGAATAGTTGAACCGTCAGGACAGTTGAGAATAGTAAGAGAATAGCACGCACTGTGTGGGTCGAGAGAACTCGCGGTCACACGGAACCAGATGTCTCAGAAAGTACTCCTCGTCTGCAAGCACTGCAACCGAGCGCTCCCCGGCGAGAAGCGCGACGACGGAACGCTGCGTCCGTACGGGGTGAAACGCTGTCCCAACTGCCAGCGCGCCGAGTTCGAGGTGCGGGGACTCGGCGACAGTTGACCGTCGGTTCGGTGCAGTCGACCGCTCCCGGCGCGGATTCAGAGGAACTCGCGGACGTCGGAGTACCACATGTCGTGGTGGTCGACGAGTTCGAGCGCGTCGGCGATGTCGACGGCGAGCGCGTGCCAGCACCGCTGGTCGGGGTCGTCGGGGTCGAGATTGTACGAACTGTCCTTGCAGGTACAGCTCCCCTCCTCGACGACGTACTCCTCGGCGTAGCCGACGACGACGGTGAAATCCCGGTAGCGCTTGACCCGACGCTCGGAGACAGCGTCGATGGCCTGCGTCGCGCGTGTCCCGTGCGCGGAGACGAGCGTCTCGACTACCGGCCGGGTGAGTTTGCCGGCCTCCGCGAGTGCGGCCTGCCAGTCGTCGTCGCCGTCGACGCCGTTCACGACGCCGGATTCTCAGGGACCCCACAAAACGAGTTCGGTGCGGGCGGCGGCGAGGCGGCTGTCACTCCGGCCCGACCACTTCGACTTTGATTCCCTCCGGGTCCTCGCAGTAGAGCGCGTAGTAGCCACCGGCGTACGGGTGCCGGTCCCCGTAGAGCAGCGTCGCATCGTCGCGTTCGCGTACGCCCGCCGCGAGTTCGTCGACCTGTTCTCGGGAGGCAGCGTGGAACGCGAGGTGGTTCAATCCTGGCGCTCGGCGGTCGAACGGCGAGGCGGAGTCGTCCGCGTGGACGAGGACGACATACGTCGGTCCGTTGACCCACGACCGGCCGCCCTCCCACTCGTCTTTCGGTTCGTAGCCGAGTTCGGTCAGCAGCCACGCCCAAAATCGGGTGGACGCGTCGAGGTCAGACGCGTACAGTTCGACGTGGTGGAGGTGTCCGGTGCAGTCGGGGTCGGCGTGGTCGTAATCGCGAGTGTCGGGGTCGGTGGAGTCGTCGTTCACGGACCGACACACGGCGGGTTGCGAGAAAACATCTGCCGTGTTCGAGGCGGCCGCGACCGCCCTCGGACCGCGTCACTTTTCGCCGCCGCCGGGCGACTCGGGGTATGCAGATACGCGAAGGTGGCGTCGACATCGACGTGGCCGACTCCCGCGATGGGGCGAGCGAGGGGGCAGGCGACGGGGTGTTCTTCAACCCGACGCAGGAGCTGAACCGGGACGTGACAGTAGCGGCGCTCCGCGCGTATGAGGAACGAGAGCCACGCGCGGAGACGTACCTCGACGCGATGACCGCCAGCGGGATTCGTGCCGTGCGCGCCGCCGCCGACGGCTGGCGCGTCACCGGCGCGGACATCGATTCGGAGGCGGTCGAACTCGCGCGGGCGAACCTGGAGCGGAACGATCTGGCGGGCGAGGTACTCGAACGCAACGTCAACGCCCTCCTCTACGAAGACCGCGAGGTGTACGACGTGGTCGACATCGACCCGTTCGGCACGCCCATCCCCTTCGCGGACGCGGCGCTGTCGAACGCGCGAAATCTGGTCTGCGTCACCGCCACCGACACCGCGCCACTGTGCGGAGCGCACCAGAACAGCGGCATCCGGAAGTACTCGACGCTCCCGCAGAACACCGACTTCCACGCCGAGATGGGGCTTCGCGTCCTCCTGTCGGCGCTGATTCGCACTGCGGCGCGCTACGATATCGCCGCGAAGCCGATTCTTTCGCACGTGTCGCGCCACTACGCGCGGACGTACCTCGAACTCGACCACCGCGCGACCAGCGCCGACGCGCTCGTCGAGGAGTTGGGCTACGTCCACAGCTGCGAGGACTGTCTCACACGAAGCCACGAGTTCGGCCTGCTGTCGCACCCGCCGGAGGAGTGCCCCGCTTGCGGGAGCAATCGACTCCTCTCGGCTGGGCCGATATGGCTCGGACCGACGGCAGACAGCGAGTTCGCGCTGTCGGTTCGGTCGCACCTCGACGACGAGATGGGGACAAAGAAGCGCGCGACGCGGATGCTGTCGACCATCGCCGAGGAACTCGACGAACCGACCCACTACGACCAGCACCGACTCTGCAAGCAGTGGAACCGCTCGGCGAACGCGATGGACGAGTTCCTCTCGGACCTCCGGGTGGCGGGCTTCGAGGCGTCGCACGCGCACTACAGCGGGACGGCGTTCAAGACTAACGCGAGCGTCGCCGAGATGCGCGAGGCGACGCGGCCGGAGTGAGCCGGTCGGGTGATGGATCTGTTCGGAACCAGAGACGCAGTTTCGCGCCGTGAGACGGCCCATGGGTTACTTGTCGCAGTTTATCGACTAGTGAGACGTGTCATCGGTATCTCCCAACTCGACTGGCGGGTTCGTCGGCACCACGCGAACCGTTTTAGCAGAGGTACAGGAGCGCGAAGTGACGTTTCTGGCCGCGAGCATCTCCTACTACGCGTTCGTCTCGCTGATTCCGCTGTTGGTGCTCGCCGTCGTCCTCGCGGGTCTCGTGGGTGGCGCGGCGCTGGAGGAGGAGGTCAGATCGCTGGCCGAGCAGTATCTCGTCCCGTCAGCGCAGGGCGCAATCGACAGAGCGCTGGAAGACCAGACGTCGCAAGGAGGTATCGGAGTGGTCAGTCTCCTGCTCACGACGTGGGGTGCGCTCAAACTGTTCCGCGGCGTCGACACCGCGTTCTCGCGGGTGTACGGCTCCGAGGCCGGCGGAATCACCGACCAACTGAAGGACGGTCTCATCGTCGTCGGCGCCATCGGCGCGGGCGTCGTCGGCGTGTTCGCCGTCGGAGCAGCAGTCGCGCTGCTGCCGATTCCCTACATCGGCCTCATCAGTCCGATTCTGTTGTTCTTGACGCTCTGTGCGGCCTTCTTCCCGTTGTACTACGTCTTTCCCGACGTGGGCGTCACGCCGCGAGAGGTAGTTCCCGGAACGGTGCTCGCCGCCGTCGGGTGGTCGATTCTCGGCGCGGTGTTCGGAATCTACGCCGCGGCGTCCAGCGGCGTCGGGGGACTCCTCGGCGGGATTCTGCTCCTCCTCACCTGGTTTTACTTCGGCGGCACCATCATCCTCGTCGGCGCGGTGGTGAATGCCGTTCTCTCGAACCGTCTCACGGACCGGCAGGTACAACAGGAAGGGGACCGACAGAGAAAACCGAGCGACATGTCCGAGGAGGAGGCACGACGAGACGAAGACGTAGAACCGAGCGGCGCGCCTGACATCTCCGAACTGTCGCGTCGGGTCGAGGAACTACAGGCGGAACTCGACTCCTTTGAGTCGGACGTAAAGGAGCGAACGGTCGAGAAACCGGAGCTCGAAGCGGAGTTGAAACGCTACGTTCGCGGGCGGATGCGCCGCGGGAAAGCCCGGGGTTGGGGACCGTACCTCGTGCTGCTCTACGGGACGGTGCTGACGCTCGGCGCGTTCTACTACCTCGGCGAGGCGCCGCTGGTCGCCGTGCTGGCGATGCTCATCATCTTCCTGTCGACGCTCGGGCTCTACGTCATCTTCGTCGTCGTCGGCGTCGGTCTCAACGCGCTGGGCGTCCCGGGCCGGGCCGCAGACTGGGTCCGCAAGCGACGCTCCTAAGCGAGTCGCGCCGTAACTGCGACCAATGCGTGGATTGGGATTCACCGAGACGCTCTCGAACCTTCCGGACCCGGTCGTCGCCGCGTTCGCGCTCGTCACACAGCTCGGCGACGTGTGGTTTCTCTTCGCTACGTTCGGTCTCCTGTACCTGCTCGCCGGTGAGCGACTCGCCCGCGACCCGCGCCGGGCCGGGGCGCTGCTGGTGGCGCTCTCTATCGGCGCGTTAGCGATGACGCTCGCACTGAAGGCGCTGTTCGCGTTCCCACGGCCCCCAGACGCCGGGACGGCGTCTATCCCGCCGTGGCTGCCGCCGGCGCTGGATGCGGTGTATCTCAACGTCGCCACGGGCAGTGGTTTCGGCTTCCCGAGCGGACACGCCATCGGAACGACCGTCGCCTACGGCAGCGCGGCGGCGGTGCTCGACGTGTGGAACCGGCGGAAGCGGACGCTCGCGGCGGGGACGTTGGTCGGTCTCGTCTGTCTCGCGCGACTCGTCCTCGGCGTCCACTACCTCGTGGACGTGGCCGTCGGCGTCGCCGTCGGCGTCGCCTATCTCGCGGTAGCGCTCCGCGTCGCCAACGGCGACCCCGCCCGCGCGTTCGGCGTCGCCGCGGTCGCCGCCGCGGTCGGACTCGCGGCGGTTGTGTACAGCGGCGTTCCGTCGGAACTCGGACCGGTCGCGACGGCGCTGGGAGCGGCGATAGCCGGTGGCGTCGTGTGGCGGCGTCTCGACGCCTTCCGAACGACCGTCTCACTTCCCGTCGCCGTCGTCGGCGTCGTCCTCTCTGGGGTACCGTGGGTGGGCGCGTACCTCACGGAACCGGGACTAGTCGTCTCGTTCGTCGCGGGGGCGGCGGGCATCTCAGTTCTCGTCGCACTCCCGGCGGTCGTAGCGCGTATCGACAGCGAAAAAAGCGGCGATGGAACGTCTGGGACGGCCTGATTCGACCGTCGGCGTTCAGAACGTTTCGAGGTAGCGGTCGAGTTCCCACTGGGAGACGTCGATGCGGTACTCGTCGTACTCCTGTTTCTTCGCCTCGATGAACTTCTCGCAGATGTGGTCGCCGAGCGCGCTCTGGATGACTTCGTTCGCCTCGAGTGCGGCGACGGCCTCGCCGAGGTTCGACGGGAGCGTCTCGATGCCGTACTCCTCGCGTTTGACCTCGTCGAACTCGTAGATGTTCTCGCGGACGGGTTCGGGCGCTTCGAGACCCTTCTCGATGCCGTCGAGACCGGCGTGGATGAGTGCGGCGAACGCGAGGTACGGGTTACACGACGGGTCGGGGAAGCGCGCCTCGATGCGACTCGCCGCCGGGATGCGCGCGGCCGGCTTGCGGATGAGTGCCGAGCGGTTGCGGTCGGACCACGCCACGTAGACGGGCGCTTCGTAGCCGGGGACGAGGCGCTTGTAGCTGTTGACAGTCGGGTTGCAGATGGCGGTGATGGCGGGTGCGTGTTCGAGGATACCCTGGAGGAACTGCTTGGCCGTCTCGGAGAGGTTGAACTCGTCGTCGTCGTCGTGGAACGCGTTCTCGCCGTCTTCGAACAGCGAGAGGTGGATGTGCATCCCCGAGCCGTTGATTTTCGCGATGGGCTTAGGCATGAACGTCGCGTGGAGGTCGTGTTCGGCGGCGATGGCGCGAACGACCGTGCGGAACGTTCCGACGTTGTCGGCCGTCGTCAACGCGTCGTCGTACTCGAAGTTGATCTCGTGCTGACCTTCGGCGACTTCGTGGTGGCTGGCTTCGATCTCGAAGCCCATCGACTCGAGACCGTAGATGATGTCACGACGGACGTCGGAGGCGAGATCTTTCGGCGCGAGGTCGAAGTAGCCGCCGGCGTCGTTGGTCTTCGTCGTCGCGCGGCCCTCCTCATCCTCCTCGAAGAGGAAGAACTCGGGTTCGGGGGCGGCGTTGATCTCGTAGCCCATCTCCTCGGCGCGGGCGATGGCCCTTTTGAGGACGTGGCGAGGGTCGCCTTCGAACGGTTCGCCCGTGGAAGTGTTAATGACGTCGCAGATGAGGCGGGCCGACGCGCCGCCCTCGTGTTGCCGCCACGGCAGAATCGCGAACGTCGTCGGGTCCGGCTTGAGACGCATGTCGGACTCCTGGATGCGGACGAACCCTTCGATGCTCGACCCGTCGAAGTAGATGCCTTCGGTGAACGCCTTCTCGGCCTGCGTGGCCGGGACGGCGACGTTCTTCACCGTACCGAGAATATCAGTGAACTGGAGGCGGAGGAAATCGACGTTCTTCGACTCGATTTCGTCGATGACATGCTGTGCCTCGGTGCTCAACCCTCCGTCTGGAGATGCGTTTTCGTCCGTCATGTTTCTGGACAGGCTATGCGTGTACACCCAGTATAAAGACGTTATCGCTTACCGCAAAACACCCGCCATCGAGCTATAATTGGATATTCGTTAAATTCTAATGTCCCCAGTGTGTGCGTGGGTGTAATGACGTACGAAAACCTCGACGCAAAACTCATCAATGCACTGCTCGGCGACGGACGCGCGAGCCTCCGCAGTCTCGCCGAAGAACTCGACGTATCGGTGACGACCATCTCGAATCACCTCCGTGACCTGGAGGCGGAGGGCGTCGTCGAAGGCTACACGCCCGTCGTCAACTACGACGCGCTGGGGTACGACGTGACGGCGGTCATCCAGTTGAAAGTCGAAGGGAGCGCGCTCCCCGACATCACCGAGCGCCTGCAGGAACAGAAGCAGATGATCTCGGTGTACGAAGTGACGGGCGACTACGACGTCATCGCCATCGGCAAGTTCACCGACACCGACGGCATGAACAGGCAGATCAAGGAGTTGCTCACCGACACCGACATCCGCGAGTCGAACACGAGCGTCGTGCTCAACGCCGTCGTCGAGAACCAGCAGTTCGAACTCGACGTCGACGAGTAGGCGCGACTCCTTCTTCGGCGCAAATACCGCGTACACTACGTCGAGCGTGAGCGACGGGAGACACCCGCGAGTCCGCAGACAGCCTGTGCGAACGCGGCACGCCGAGTGTGTGGGCGAACTCCGCGAAGAGCTATCTCGTCGCGGCACTAATTCGTATGTTCGTATGACATACGCAGAATCAGCGAGAGAGACGAACACGAGCCGCTTCGAGCGAATCGTCGGCGAGGTCTGGTCCGGCGACTTCTCAGCGTACAACGATCTGTTCGCCGCCGACGCGGTAGTCCACACCCCGTTCGGCACGTTCGAAGGGCGCACCGCCTACCGGACGTACCTCGAAGAGAGTCTCGGGGTCGTCCCAGACTTCGAGGCCGACCTCGACGAGGTGTTCGAAGCCGGTGAAACGGTCGCCGGACGGTTCACCCAGCGTGGAACGCAGACCGGGGCGGCCGCGAGCGCGGGACTTCCCGCGACCGGTAACTCCTTCGAGCTACCGGGGTCGAACTTCGCCCAGTTCGAGGACGGTCGGTGCGTCGAGATGTGGACTATCTGGGACCGCATGGAGTTTCTCGACCAGCTCGGGCTCTTTCCCGACTCACCCCGAGCGTTCGCCCGTCTCCTGGGACTGCGGCTACGCTCTCGTCTCGGGAGTCGACGAAGTGACCGCTCTCGTCACGGAGCCGCGTAATCTCGCGACGGACCGCGTTTCGTTCCCCGAGCCCGTTCCGAGACGGACGCCGTCACCGGGAGGCGCGCGAGTCGATTCTACCAGTTCCTCCTTTTACCCGCTCACTAGCGTTCGCTCGTGAAATCTGGACCAAAAACAGCGTGGCCCTACTCGAAGTCGTCCTCGAAGACGAAGGTGCCGTTGCGCTGGACGACTTCGCCGTCGACTTCGATGGTCGAGTTCTCGCTCATGTCGACGATCATGTCGACGTGCTCGGCAGATTCGTTGAGGTCGTTCTCCTCGCCGACACACTCCTCGTAAGCGCTGCCGACGGCCATGTGGACCGAGTCGCCCATCTTCTCGTCGAACAGCATGTTGTAGGTGAACTGGTCGATGGCGCGGTTCATCCCGATGCCGAGTTCGCCGAGGTAGCGCGACCCCTCGTCGGTGTCGAGGATGCTCGTCAACAGCTCCTCGTTGCGCTCGGCGCTGTGGGAGACGACTTTGCCCTCTTCGAATTTCAGGCGCGCGCCCTCGATTTCGCGGCCGTAGCGGTACAGCGGCATGTCGAAGTGGACGTCGCCCTCGACGCTGTCTTTGACGGGTGCAGTAAACACCTCGCCGCCGGGGAGGTTCGCCTCGCCGTAGTCGTTGATGGTCTCGTTGCCCGCCAGACTCATCGTGAGATCCGTCTCCTCGCCCGAGCGGATGTGCACCTCGTCGGCGTCGTTCATGATGTCGACCATCTGCTGTTGGAACTCCCGCTGGGCGTCCCAGTCGAGCGTGACGGCGTCCCAGACGAAGTTCTCGTAGCCCTCGGTGCTCATCCCCGCGAGCTGGGCGTGGCCGGCCGTCGGGTACTGCGTGAGACACCACGTCTTCGAGAGTCGCTCGTGGAGTACCTCCTGTTCGGCCCGCCGGAACGCGGCGTTCGTCTCGGGGTCCACGTCGGCTTTCTCGGAGACGTTGCCGCCGCTTCGCGCGACGATGTAGACGTCCATCTCTTCGTAGAGGGCGAGTTTGTGCGCGGGGGTGTCGAAGTCGTCCTCGCGCGCGCGGATGAACGCGCGCTCGGCGCGGTCGGAGTTCGCGAGGTAGATGGGGTTCGCGCCGCGGTCGCCGATGAGTTCGTGGAGCGCGACGGCGAGGTCCTCGGCCTCGCTCGGCATGTGGACGACGACGTCGTCGCCTGCCTGGATGTCCGTCGAGTGGTCGACGATGGTCTGTGCGTGTTCGCGGATGCGCGGGTCCATGGCTCGGGGGTTCTTCTGGCGGGTGGATACGGTTTTCGGAGTTGTCGCATTGGTTTCGTGATTCTTCTGAAGTGAGTGGGCAATGGAGAGACGACACGACGGAACCCAGGAGTGGGAATGCTGATTCCTGCTGCCAGGCGCACCGAGAGACCGCACAGCACCGCACCACGTCCACCCCAGCCGATTCGCTCGTCGTTTTCACTCCCCCGTTTCCGCCACCACCGACTATTTCTCTGTGCGCGGGTATCGCCGACACGTGATAGACCTCCGCAGCGACACAGTCACGAAGCCGAGCGAGGAGATGCGCGAGGCTGCCCGCGACGCCGACGTCGGCGACGACGTCTACCGCGACGACCCGACCGTCAACGAACTCGAACGCCGCGCCGCCGACCTCGTCGACAAGGAGGCGGCCCTGTACGTCCCTTCGGGAACGATGGGCAACCAGATAGCCATCCGCGTCCACACCGAGCGCGGCCAGGAACTGCTCTGCGACGAGGAGGCCCACGTCGTCAAGTGGGAACTCGGCGGCATCGCTCAGTTGTCACATTTGCAAGTCCGGACCATCGACTGCGGCGAGCGCTGCGTTCCGACGCCCGAGCAAATCCGCGAGCGCTACGTCGAAGAGGACCTCCACCGACCCGGTACTGGCCTGTTGACGCTCGAAAACACGCACAACAGTCGCGGCGGAGTCGCCGTTTCCAAAGAGGATATCGACGCTACGGCGGAAGCCGCCCACGACCTCGGTGTGCCGGTCCACCTCGACGGCGCGCGCGTGTTCAACGCCGCCGTCTCCCTCGACGAGGACCCGACGGCACTCGTCGAAAACGTCGACAGCGTGATGTTCTGTCTCTCGAAGGGACTCGGCGCGCCCGTCGGGTCGATACTCGCCGGCGACGAGGAGTACATCGACCGCGCCCGACGAACGAGAAAGCTGCTCGGCGGCGGCATGCGGCAGGCGGGTATCATCGCCGCACCCGGCCTTTTGGCGCTCGAAAACGTCGATCGCCTCGCCGAGGACCACGAGAACGCCAGAACGCTCGCGTCAGAACTCGATGCCCTCGACGGACTCAGCGCGCCGACGCCCGACTCGAACATCGTCGTCGTCGACGTGGGCGGAGCGGGACTCACCGCGAACAAGTTCGTCGACGCTTGCGTCGACGAGGGCGTCGCCTGCGGCGCGTTCGGGGAGACGACCGTCCGACTCTGCACGAACTGGGACGTCTCGGCCGCCGACGTGGACGAGGCGGTCGACCGCATCGCCGCAGCGGTCGAGTCGGCGTAAAATCGGGGGGGAGAGGCGCTTTCTGTTCAGAGTTCGTCGGCGTCCTCGCCCGTATCGTCGGTGACGAAGTGGAAGCACGCCCCACCTTCCGAGCTCTCGCAGACGGTGACCGACCAGTCGTGCGCCTCGGCGACGGTCCGGACGATGTAGAGACCGACGCCGATGCCGTCGCCGCCGGTCGAAAAGCCCTGCTCGAAGACGCGTTCGCGGTCGGCGGCGGCGACGCCGGGACCGTCGTCGGCGACGAAGAAGCCGTCGTTGACGGAGCCGACGGTGACGGAGACCGCCTCCCCGGCGTGTTCGACCGCGTTGCGAAAGAGGTTCTCGAACAGTTCTCGCAGTCGGCTCTCGTCGGCGTCGACCGGTATCGCCTCGTCGACGCGAAGCGTAGCGTCGGCGGTGTCGACGCCGCTCCACGCGGTTCGGGCGACGGTGGCGGCGTCGAGCGGCGTGCGTTCTTCGACGGTTCGGCCCGCCCGCGCCAGCGACAGCAGGTCGTCGATGAGATCGTCCATCCGGCCGAGTGAGCGCTCGACCGCATCGAACGACTCCTCCGAACCGCTCTCGCGCAGAAGCGAGAGGTGGCCGACGGCGACCGACAGCGGATTGCGGAGGTCGTGCGAGACGATGTGAGCGAACTCCTCTAACTGCTCGTTCTGTCTGGCGAGGCGCTTCTCGCGACGGGTCCGCTCGGTGATGTCGGTGTAGATGGCGAACCCGGCGACGTTCGTCTCGCCGATAGCGAGCGGAACGACGTGCAGGAGGAACTCGCGCGGCCCATCGCTTGTGAGACGCCGACACTCGCTGCGGAGGCTCTCGCCGTCCTGAAGCCGCTGGTTGAGCCGCGAGGCGGAGTTACGGTCCCGCTCGTCGTCGGCGACGAGGTACTCGTCGACGTTCTCGCCGACGATGGCCTCGGCGTCGTAGCCGAACGTCTCCTCGAACGCCGAGTTGACGCGGCGGACGATGGGGTCGCCGTCGACGAACTCGTAGGCGACGGCGGCGTCGGGGACGTTCTCGAACAACGCGCTGAACCGGTCCCGCTCGGCGGTGAGTTCCCGCTCTCGCGCGCGAAGCGCCCGTTCGGAGGCGATTCGCGACTGCGTCGTGCGGACGTACGAGACCAGAATCTCGGCGAACTCCAGGTCCTGTTCGTCGAACGCGCCGGGCGTCGCCGACAGCGCCTGAAACACGCCCGCGTCGCCGATGGGGATGCTGAGCGCCGCGCGGTAGCCGTTGTCGACGGGGTCGGCTCGCTCGTCGTCTAACAGGTCTTCGACGAGAAACGACCGGCTTTCGAGCAGCGTTCGACCGGTGATACCGTGGTCGGAGGGGATGGAAGCGACGTCCCACGGCGGCGTGCGTTCGGACTCCGCGCGAACGACGAACCGGTCGTTTTCGACCGTTCGGACGTAACACGAGTCGAGCGAGAGGACGTTTTCGGCGGTCGCAATCGTGCGTCGATACAGTTCGTCTTCGTCCGCACACCCGACGAGTTCCGTCGTCGCCTCGTGGAGTCGGGTGATATCTTCACGCCGTTGTCGCAGCGCCTCCTCCGAGCGGATACGCGACAGCGTCTCCGTCGCGTACGTCACCAACAACTCGGCGAGGTTGAGGTCCGTCTCGTCGAACGCATTGGTCTGTGTCGCGATCGCCTGAAAGACGGCGTCGTCGCCGAGGGCGACGCTGAGGCCCGACCGGTACGTCGGTTCCGACGGTTCGGCCAGCGGGTGCGACTGCAGGTCGTCGACGATGAACGAGTTGCCGGTCCGGTACGTCTCGCCGGCGATACCCCGCGACAGCGGGAGCACGTCGACGTGCGCCGACGGCGGCTGTATCGCCTTCGGGACGACGGCGTCGGTGTTGCCGTCGGCGGCAACGCCGGGTTCCGACGGTTCGGTCGGCAAATCGG